>DUOW01000011.1 GCA_012838635.1 Acholeplasma sp. | reverse complement strand
CTGTCAAGTAAAAAAACTTAACAGCAACAACTTTTTTAATTATTTTTAAAATATTTTACTTCATCTTCCGTAAGATTACGATATTCCCCTGGATTAAGGCCACCTAGAGTAACAGGACCTATACTTTCTCTTTTGAGTAATGTTACTTCATTACCAACTGCTCTCATCATTTTTTTTACTTGATGATGCCTTCCTTCTGCAATCCCAAGCAAAATACTTTTTTCTGTTAACATCTTACACTTAGCAGGTTTTGTAAGATATTCGGTATTTCTTTCTCTTATAAGAACTCCTTGTTTCAACTTTTCGATATCTTCTTCAGTAATTTTGTTTTCTAGCTCCACATAATAAACTTTCTCAATATCTTTTTTAGGGGAAGTTACTTTATGAATAAAATCACCATCATCAGTTAAAAAAATTAATCCAGAAGTATCAGTATCTAACCTACCTACAAGCTTTAATCTTTTCTTTAATCTTGCATCATTAATCAAGTTCAAAAGAGAAGGTGCTTTTTCATCATTTCTACTTGAAACATAACCTTCTTTTTTATATAAAGCAAGATACTCATATTCCCTGTAATCAATTAATTCACCTAAATAAGATATCTTATCTTCTTTTTTTAAGTTAACTGCAGGATCTAATATTACTTTATTATTAACTTCAATTTGGCCTGTTTTAATTAAAACTTTCGCAAGTTTCCTTTCTATATTAAGCCCTTCTTTTACATACTTAATTAATTTTGCCATATAAGTATTATATCACAAATAACGTTCTTTTCAAAAACGAAAATACTTTATTTGCTTTTATATTATAGTTTTGGTAAAATAGATAATGGTGATAAGATGATTTTATATGAAGATATTTTAAAAGAAGAAAATAAACAAGATAACGAAATCTTAAGATTAAAAGCTAAAGCTGTTGAACTACCTTTAAAAGAAGAAGATTTAAATACTTTAAGTTTAATCAAAGAATATTTAGATAATAGTTATGATGAAGAAGCAATTAAAAAGTATGAACTTCGTCCCGGGGTAGGTTTAGCTGCCCCCCAAATAGGTGTATCTAAAAAAATATTTGGAATTAAAGTTTATGATGAAAACAAAGTTTTGCACGAATATTATGTAATTAATCCCAAAATTATTAGTGAATCAGTCGAAACAACATACCTTCCAACTGGTGAAGGTTGTCTTTCTGTTGCTAGGGATGTTCAAGGTTTAATCTTTAGACCAAAGAAAATAACTGTCAGAACTCATCTTTACAATTTTGAAACAAAAGAAACAAGTAAAGTTGTTTTAAAATTAAAAGATTATCTTGCAGTTGTCTTTCAACACGAATATGATCATTTACAAGGAATCTTATTTATTGATAGAATCAATAACGAAGATCCTTTTGGTATACCTGAGAATTCAAGTCCTATTAAAATGGGCTAATTTATGATAAGGAGGTAAAAATGGTAAATAAAAATAATTTGCCACTAAAGAAAAATCTCTATAGTAAAGATATCAAAATATTTGCTTTAGGTGGTTTAGGTGAAGTTGGTAAAAACTTATATTGTATTGAAATAGATGATGAATTATTAGTAATTGATGCTGGCGTTTTATTTTCTAATGAAAATGTTGGGGTTGATTATATCGTTCCTGATTTCACATACTTAAAAGAAAACGAACAAAAAATTGTTGGTTTGTTTATCACTCATGGCCACGAAGACCATATTGGGGGAATACCTTATTTATTAAGAGAAGTTAAAATACCTAAAGTTTACGCTTCAGGATTAGCTTATGAGCTAGTAAAAAATAAAATGAAAGAATTTAGTGGCGTTGATATTAACTTAGTTGAATATAACCGCGATTCTGTTTATGTTTTTAATAACTTTATTATCTCTTTCTTTTTAGTAAACCACAGTATCCCTGATGCTTTTGGGATGGCAATCAAAACAAAACTAGGATATATTGTTCATACAGGAGATTTTAAGTTTGACTTTACGCCAATTGGCGATGCTGCTGAAATTGAAAAGATTACTTCTTATCAAAAAGATGGAGTACTTTTACTACTTTCTGATAGTACTGGTTCAAATATTGAAGACTTTTCTTTATCAGAAAAGGCAATTACAGAAAGTATTAGATCACTTTTTAAAACAATTGAAGGAAGAATCATTGTTGCCACATTCGCATCTAATGTTTACAGGCTTCAAACAATGATTTCTGCTTCGGTTGAATACGGAAGAAAAGTTGTAGCCTTTGGTAGAAGTATGGAAAAGAACATCAATGTTGCCCAACAGCTAAAATATATTGATGCTCCTAAAGGAACATTTATTCATGCGAAAGAATTTCCACACATTCCAAATAACAAAATCACAATTTTATGTACTGGATCTCAAGGAGAACCTTTTGCGGCATTATCAAGAATCGCCGATGGAACTCATAAAACAATCCAAATCGAACCTGGTGATACTATTATTTTCTCATCAAGTGCTATTCCCGGAAACGAACTAAATATTTCTGACACAATTAATAAATTATTTAGAAAAGGCGCTAGAGTTATTGTAGATAGTCCTTTAATTGATACCCACACAACTGGTCACGCAAGTAAAATTGAACAAGAAATTATGCTTGCCCTAACAAAACCTAAATACTTTGTTCCTATTCATGGCGAATATGCGATGCTTAAAGAACATAGTAAAACCGCAGAAAGAGTTGGTGTAAAGAAAGAAAACATCTTTATTTTAGAAAATGGTGATATCTTAACAATTAATAGAGAAGGTGCTAGTATAACAGATCGAGTTACAGCCGGCAGTATTTACATTGACAGTAAACGAAATATTGTCGATCCAGAAATTATCAAAACAAGAAAACACCTATCAGAAAAAGGAATGCTTTCACTTTTGCTTAGTTTAGATGAAGAATTCAAATTAAGAAGAGAACCTTCAATAATTACAAGAGGCTTTATTTATGCTATAGAGTCTCATGACTTATTACAAAAAATCAAAGAGAAAGCTTTAAAAACTTTAGCTGAATATGTAGCTTCTACTTCAAATTATAATAAAAAAGATTTAAGCAACTTACTTGTTGCAAATATAGGTGCATATATTTACGACTTAACAGAAAGAAAACCGTTAATTATTCCCGTAATTATCAAACAATAAAAAAGAGGATTATTTTAAATCCTCTTTTTATTTATATCTTTTTTAAATTGATCATATAATCCTTTTAAAACAACAGCATCTTCAAAAGCATCATGCATTTGCGGTTCTAGTTTAGTATTAGTTGCAAGTTCATATGTTTCAAATAAACCTAAATCATTTTTAAGACTATAGTAGTTTTTAATTAATTGCATTAAATTAAGACTTCTTTTTCTAATCTTTAAAGGTTTTAGGTGATTAATTCTAAATGACTTTTCTAGTGTAGGAACATCATTGTTGCCCCAAACAACAATTTTTGGATCATATTTTTCTAAGATTTCTTCTAATGTTTGATAGAAAACAATATAGTCAACTCCGTCTTTAAATTCTTTAAATTCACGGCTAATAAAGTTCAACGTGTTTTTATTTAAAGAACTTTTTTTATTTGGTTTTACTAACGAATGATCTTCTAAAATTTTCTTGCCTTCTTTATCATATAAAACCATACCATATTGAATAATTTCAATAAATTTTTCTCGGTATCCCCTACTACTAGGTAAAGAATATTCTAAATCAATAAACAACATATTTTCTTTACGATTAATGATATCTCTAATTGAATCTTGAATTTCTAAAATATCAAAGAAGACTCTTCTTTCTCTTTGAATATGTTTAATAATCTTCGTAAATGCTTTTAAATGATAACACGAATATTTACCATGAGTTTCTTTTTTATCAACTTCCATCAAAACATATGGAGTCTCATAAAAATAAGGCCCAAAATCTCTAAACATTTTTCTTGATAGATAAACATAATACATTCTATCTCTTGTTTCTGCTTTAATTATTCTCAAACTGGGAATTGTATCAACAACTCTTCCTCTTATTTCCATGCTTCCTCCTCTAGTGCCTCTAAGACAGCTAATTCTACATCTTCTTTTAATTTCATTTCATCTAGTTTACTTCTAAAGTCTTCATCCCCAATTATCTTTAGAATCTCTTGTTTTTGTTTATTTGATAAACCTTTTATATCATCTAATGCTGTTACTAAAAAATTTGATCTTTGAGTTTTTCTAAAAAATATAATAGCAAAACGGTGTACTTCTTCTTGAACTCTTTCTAGAAGTTTAAATAAATTGCCATTTTTACTAATCGTTATTTCTTGATTTCGATAGTAAAGACGATCCGTTTTATGGTTTTGATCTTTAATTAAACCAATGACAGGAATTGCAACCCCTAACTGTTTCAAGATATCTTCAGCACCATCAACTTGCGCTTTACCACCATCAATAATAATTAAATCAGGATACTCTTTTTCTTCATCTCTTAGTTTAAGATATCTTCGGTAAACAACTTCTTGCATTGTGGCAACATCGTTAGCGCCTTCTACATACTTAACTTTATATTTTCGGTAGTTATTTTTAACTGGATTTCCATCTTTAAAATAAACCATTGCACTTACAGGATTAGTACCAAGTAAATTAGAGTTATCAAAAGCTTCCAAAGTTCTTAAATTATCATAACCTAATAGTTTAGATAATTCATTCATTGCTACAATCGTTCTTTGATATTCACTTTCTTTTTTCTTCTTTAAAAACTCTAATTTTTCTAAAGCATTTTTAGAAGCAAGCTCTAATAAATCTTTCTTTTTCCCTCTTTTAGGAATCAAAGTAAGTTTAGTTAACTCTTTATGAAAGAAATCTAATTTCAAATTAGGAACTAAGATTTGTTTTGGTAAGGGATTATTTTGATAAAAATAAAAATTCTCAATATAACCACTAAAGACATCTTCAAAATTACCTAAAACATCTAATAATGCTCCATCTCTTTCCACAATCATTCCTTTACGAATATGGAAGACTTGAATACTTAAAGCATCTTCTTCTAAAACATAACCAAAAACATCTGTATCTATAATATCAATACTTACTGCTTGTTTTACTTTTAAATTTTCTAAAGCATCAATGGACTTTTTATAACCTAAGGCTTTTTCATATTCTAAGTTTTCACTTGCAAGATTCATCTTTTGTTTTAAAGTTTTGACTTCTTCATTAATATTACCAGTTAAAATACTATCTATTTCTCTTTTATAAGTAGTATAACTATTATTATCAAGATTTTTATTAACACAAGGGGCTAAACATTGTCCTATATGATAATAAAGACAAACTTCTTTTGGTAACTTCTTACATTTTCTCAAAGGGAAAATTGTATTTAAAAGATTTGCAACTTCTCTTGCACTAGTTGCATTAGGATATGGCCCATAAAACTTACCCTTTTGGTTTAGATTCCTAGTATATAAAATACGTGGATGTTTTTCTGCCGTAATTAAAATATATGGATATGTTTTATCGTCAGTTAAGGCGATATTGTATTTTGGATTATATTTTTTAATTAAGTTAATTTCTAAAAGAAACGCTTCTGTTTCATTTGAAGTAATTATATATTCAATATCAGCAATATTTTCCACAAGTTTTGTATTCTTTGGGTTATTAACACCAGTAAAATAAGATCGAACACGATTATATAAATTCTTAGCTTTCCCTACATAAATTATTTCCCCTTTGCTATCTTTCATTAAATAACAACCCGGTTTATGAGGGATAAGGTTTAGTTTACTATTTACATCCATAGTTCACCTATTTTTTCAAATCTTTTAAAATACTTTCTATTCTGTCTCCGTATTCTGCTGATTCGTCATATTGTAAGATTAGCTCTGGAGTTTTTCTTAACTTTAGTTTTTTACTTAAAGTTGATCTTAAAAAACCTTTAGCTTCTTCTAAAATGCGCTTTGTATTCGCGATTTGGTCTTCTGTTCCCATAATCGTATAGTAAACAGTAGCTAAAGAATAATCGCCATTTAATCTTACTTTTGTAATCGTAACATATCTTAATCTTTGATCTTTTGTTTCACCTAAAAGGATTGTTCCTAATTCTCGTTCGATTTGTCTTTCTAATCTTTCTTGTTTATAAGACATTTCGTTTTACCTCAACCATTCGATATGTTTCTACTAAATCGCCTTCTTTAATATCATTAAAGTTTTTGATTGTAAGTCCACATTCAAAACCTTCTCTTACTTCTTTTACATCATCATCAAATCTTCTCAAAGAACCGATTTTTCCATCATAAATAACAATAGAATCACGAACTAAACGAATACTATCGTTATTGTTTATTACTCCACTAGTTACATATAAACCAGCAATTGTACCAACCTTAGAAGCTCTAAAGGTATTTCTAACCTCAGCTTCTCCAATAACTCTTTCTTCATATTCTGGATCTAACATACCAGTCATCGCTTCTTCGATATCTTCTAATAGCTTATAAATAACGGAATATAATCTAACTTCAATATTTTTCTCTTTCGCATAATCTAAAATATTAGCACGAGGACGAATATTAAAACCAATAATAACAGCACCAGATGTACTTGCAAGAGCAATATCTGTTTCTGTAACAGAACCAACTCCCGTTCTAATGATATTAATTTTAACTCCTTCGATATCTATTTTTTGTAATGAAGAACGCAATGCTTCAATTGATCCTTGAACATCACCTTTAATAATTAAGTTTAATTCTTTATCGCTACTTAAAGCACTTACTAGGCTAACTGCACCAGCACTTAATTCAGCATCTGTTTTACGGATTTTTCTTTCTTCAGCAACTAATCTTGCTGTTTTTTCATCTTCAAAAACCATGAAGTGATCTCCAGCTTCTGGTACATCAGATAAACCGGTAATTTCTACTGCTTTTGCAGGACCAGCACTTGTAATCATTTTACTTGTCTCATCAGTCATCGATCTAATTCTGCCATATGTAGTACCAACTACAATTGGATCACCAATCTTAATTGTCCCATTACTTACTAGTAATGTAGCAACAGGACCACGACCACGATCAAGTTTTGCCTCAACAACAGTACCAATACCTAAACGATTTGGATTAGCTTTTAATTCTTGCATATCCGCAGTTAATAAAATCATTTCTAACAAGTCTTCAATTCCTTGAGCTTTTAAAGCTGAAATTGGAACACAAATTGTATCTCCACCCCAAGCTTCAGGAACTAGACCATATTTAGTTAATGCTTGTAAGACTTGATCTGGATTAGCTTGTGGTTTATCCATTTTATTGATTGCTACAATAATTGGAACTTTAGCTGCTTTTGCATGATCAATTGCTTCTACAGTTTGTGGCATAATACCATCATCTGCAGCTACAACTAAAACAACAATGTCTGTTACTTGCGCACCACGAGCTCTCATTTCTGTAAATGCAGCGTGCCCCGGTGTATCAATAAAGGTAATCTTACGACCATTTTTTTCAACTTGATAAGCACCTATATGTTGTGTAATACCACCAGCTTCAGAAGCTGTAACTCTTGTATTTCTAATTGTATCTAGTAATGTTGTTTTTCCATGGTCAACGTGTCCCATAATTGTAATAATTGGACTTCTTAGCACTAAATCTTCTGGATTATCTTCAATTTTCATTTCTTCAAATTTAGTAATATCTTCTAAGATTTTTTCCTTTAAAGTATAACCAGCATCTTCAGCTAAAAGTTCAGCAAGATCTTTATCTAAAGCTGCCGTTGCATTATACATATAACCTAACATTACTAATTTCTTCACAATTTCCCCAACCGAAACATTTAAACCATCAGCTATTTGCGCAACAGTCATACCAGGAGTATAAATTAAAACAAAATCATCAGCTTTTTTAGATCCAGAAACATTGCTTTGTCTTTGACTTGGCTTTTTCTTTTTCTTAACATTCTTTAATCTTGTATGTGTTCTTGCTTCTACTTCGTACTCATCATATTTACCATCATAAACTTTAGAAAGTTCAATTTCTTCTTCAAACTCTTCTTTTGGTTCTACTTTTGGTTGTTCTTTCTTTGGTTCTACTTTAGGTTTTTGTTTTGAAGCATCTACTTTTGGTTTAGACTCTTCTTTTTTTGGTTCTACTTTAGTTTCTTTCTTCGGTTCTACTTTGACTTCTTCCTTCTTAACCTCTTTAACTGGTTCTACTTTTGGTTGTTCCTTCTTTGGTTCTACTTTAGGCTCAACTTTAGGATCTTGTTTTTTAGGTTTTTTAGTTTTCTTGATTTTTTGTCCATATTTTCTACCTAAATTCTTACACACCACTTCAGGAACTACTGTATCTAAAGTAATTTCCTTGACAGTATAAAGAACATTATGTAAGTCCTCAAATAAACCTTCTTTAGTAACTTTAGGATTATCTTCTAAAATTTCTAAAATTTCTCTAACTGTGAATCCTTTAACCATTATTTCACCTCAATTCTTTTTTTTATTAATTCCCCAAACCCTTGGTCTTTAATCCCAACAATTTTTGTTTTTCTTCCAAGAGCTTGGCTTAGTTCACTACTAGTAAACACAACTAGCATTTCAATCTTATAAAAGAAACATTTTTTTGAAAAAGTATCTTTTGTTTTACTAGATGCATCACTAGCAATTAAAACTAATTTTACTTTATTTTTTTGAATACTTGATAAAACTGGGTCATAACCTAAAACTAACTCATTAGCTCTATTTGCTAGACCAAGTACTTGTAAAGCACTAGTTTTTTCCATCCTTATCACCTACAAGTTGAAGTAATTCTTCATAAATTGCTTCGGGGATTTCTATCTCTAATGCTCTACCAATAATATTTTTTGTTTTCGCTAGTTTAATAGCTTCAATTGATTTTGAAAGATAAGCGCCACGACCATTTAACTTTCCTGTCAAGTCGATTTTTATCTTTCCTTCATTCGTTCTTACAATACGAACAAGATCTTTTTTAGGAAATCTCATCCCTGTTGCAAGACATTTACGGATTGGCTCTTTTCTTACTTTCATAAAACCTCTTATAGCAAACCTTCCGTCTTAGCAGTTGATGCTGTTTTGATATCTATTTTCCACCCAATTGCATAAGCAGCTAAACGAACGTTTTGGCCATTTCTACCAATTGCAAGTGAGAATTGATCATCTTCTACAATCGCCAAAGCTGATTTTTCTTTCTCATCTACAATAACTTTAATTGTTTCTGCTGGTAGCAAAGCTTCAGCAACCAGTTCTTTTGGATCTTCTTTCCATGTGAAGATATCTATTTTCTCACCATTTAAAGCCATGTTGATTGTTTTAACTCTAAAACCAGCATTACCAACACAAGCTCCCTTTGGATCTACGTTAGGGTCTTTACTTAAAACTCCAACTTTGCTTCTATTTCCGGGATCGCGGCTTAAATTAACAATTTCAACTGTTCCGTCTTTAACTTCAGGAATATTCATCTCAAATAATCTACGAACAATTTCTTTGTTCTTTCTTGATAAATATACTTTAGGTCCTTTTGTAGTTTGATCTACTTTTAAAATATAAACCTTTTTACTTTCACCAATTTCATATGTTTCTTCTGGTAATCCTTCTGCAAGCGGCATATAAGAAATTGTATTCTTGCCTAAGTCAAACCCAATAAAATTATTTTGATTGGAAATTACTGTAGCAGTTACAATCTCACCAATTTTGTCATGAAAATGACGATAAGCATATTCTCTTTCTAATTCTTTAAGTCCACTAATAAACATATTCTTAAATTTTTGTGCTGAGCGTTGAGAGAATTTAGAAAAATCAACTTCATTTTTAATTGTTTGACCAACTTTTGGATTTTTTGTATATTCTTCTGCTTGCTCTAAAGTAATTTGTCCTTTTGTTCTTTCTTCTAAAGGAACTTCTTCTTCATCAATTACATATAAATACTCAAAAAATCTAACTCTGTTTTTACCTTCTTCTAAATCTATCTTCACATCACCTAAATAACCATTATCTTTGGCAGCACCCGACATCGCGATTTCTACTCTTTTTAAAACATCATCAATAGCTAAACCACGTTCAAAAGCTACTTCTTCTAGTGATTCAAAAAAACTTTTACTAATCATTTATACCCCTCCTAAAACTTAATTGCCATTCTAATTAAGGCAACATCTTTCTTTTCAAATTCCATATTCTTAAAACGTCCACTAAAGTTAATCTTTAAAGTAACTACATCATTTACATAACTAACTAAATCACCATAAAATTCTTTTTCACCTTGAATCTTACGATATAACTTTACATAAACATATGAACCAAGTACTTCGTTTAGTTCTTCAAACTCTAGCTTTCTTTCAATACCTGGAGATGTTACTTCTAAATAATAATTATCAAGTTCGATATCTATATTATCTAAATCATCACTAATTAACATACTTAAATCGCTACAATCATCAGTAGTTAACTTACCCTTTTTATCAACAACAACTCTTAAAATATTCATGTCACTTTCTCTTACAAAACAAACTTCTTTAAATTCAAGTTCTAATTCTTCTGCCCTTTTCTGACATAAATCTTTAATCTCTTTTGTGATTTTCAAAAAAACACCTCCTTCAAAATTAAAGGAGCGAGAAACTCACTCCAGTTTTTAATATTATAACAAAACATTTTTAAGATGTCAAATGAATATCAATAAAATCATACTTAATTAAGAATATATTGCAATTATTTCAAATAAAAGGTTAAGAATTTTAATCCTTAACCTTTCTTCATCTTATGTTAGTTCTCATTGTTGTTATTTTTTTGAATCGTGATTGTTTGTATTGTCTTTTCTTTAGGTTCGTCTACTCTCTCTCCTATGAAGAAAAATACAAATGTGTCTTTAAATACATCTTTAGTTACCGTTCTTATTCCCTCCACAAGTTCAAAATCCAGAAAAACATTTTCTCCTATTAAATTTTGACCAAGGTAAAGTGCTATTGAGTATTCCTCATCATCCCAGTAGTCACCAGAAAAAGTTTCAATAATTTCAGCCATATCAATGTCTGGATCAGAATTTATGCTTAAGTCGGGGAATGTTCCATTTAAAGGGCCTGTAAATTCATATTTTATTACGTCCACTGGTGTAATCTTTAGTGGTTTATAGTAAATTTCTTCTCTTATAGGTGTCCCTTCATCAGTTATTTCTTGGCAAACAGATCTATCTGTAGTGATATTAATATTAAAGTTTCTAAAATAAATTGTGCCACTCATCTCTTTATCGTCTTCTTCAAAAATATTACCATCAAAATCATAACTAACTTGTATTTTGAAAAATCCCTGTTCTAGAATTGTATAAGGTACTGTGTATGGGAAAAATTTAAATTCAAACTCTAGCTCTTCTTCGATTCGTCCTGTAATTTTGTAGCCTTCATCTACGCCAAAAGTTATTTCTGAATCAACACGCACCTCAAACTCATACCCACCACTTGAACGAGTATAAGCTGGATCTATAACTACAAATATTACTTGAATTGTTTCTTCTCCAGTTCCTTTTGACGTTACTTTAAACTTAGCTTTTCCATCACTTTTTGTAGTGAATTCTTGAGTGCTTACCTTATAGTGCTCTAATCCGTCAAGAATTATTAATGTATAACCAGAAAGCGGGAAGTCTGGATAGATTGGATTAGTAGGTTTAGGGTAATGACAATAAACTTCAACTGTTTCACTTTCACCTTTTTTAAGTTGAGTCTTTGCTGCACTTAAATCAACTGTTGGTGTAATTATCTTATAATCTATTGAAACCATAATATAAACAATCTCTTGTTTATATATTTCTTCTGTTTGTTTTTTATTTCCAGCTTTTGTTATACGGCTCTTACATTCTTTATAACTTGATAAAAGACTAGCAACTTTGCCAACTCCCATACAGTTTCCTATCGTACTATCTTCGCCGTGTAAATAAACTAGTTCATTCGGATCGCCTTCCTTACCATTTAAATGATAACTACCACTAATTAAGATGCCACATGGTTCATAATATAACCCACAAAATTCTTGATAATAATGCATAAAATGTTTTTCATTAAGTAGATAATCTAGGTATGTAGAAGTAATCCAAGAATCGGGTTTTCCAGTTGCATAAGCTTCATAAACTAAATCTATATAATGTTCTAATGTTGCCTTGCCAATGTTAAGACATTTGTATGTGGAAAAGTGGGTAACTTTAAATTTTGCTATATTACCTTCACATGTTGCTTCAGTTACATAATCCCAAATCTTGTTTTCTTCATCATAACAAAAAACTGATATTTCGGAACCATCTGAAGTTTTAGTTAGTTTCATACTAACTTCTACTGGTTCTTTAAATACTGTTCCTGAAGGCCCGAATTCTGCTGCACCTAAAAAGTTCATAACTGGTGTTTCAGATATTTGGTCTGCTGTGTCTTTATATGATGCAGTAATTTTTGTTTTTTTATCTAAAGCACCTTTAGGAATATTTAAAGCAATATTGCTTTCAATATCTCCTACCTGACCTCCTTTAGAGCCAATTGTTTTTTCAATTACTTGATTTTCGCCAGGTGTTTTGTTTTTTGTACAACTACACCCAATAACAAAAAACTCATAAAACTGAATACATATAATACAATTAATAATTTAATAGTTTTCATAATAGTTGTCAATGTTTTATAAATCAACTTTTTATTAAAAAATCAGGAAATTAAATTCCTGACTTTCATATAATATATTAACTTAATTATTGTTACTTAGAAGATACATCATTATTCCACCAGCAACCCCAACATTCAAACTTTCTACAACTTCCTCCATCGGAATCTTTACCTTGTAATCTGCAAGATTTAGTATCTCTTTTTTAACTCCTCTAGCTTCGTTTCCTAAAACTAAAACACATTTTTCTAGTTTTGGAAGTTTATTTGGTGTAACTGAATCTTTTCCTAGATTAGTAGTTAGGATAGAATATCCCTTAGCTTTTAAATCAACTAAAAATTTAGTAATTTCGACTTCTTTAAAGTTAGCTCTAAAAAGCATTCCTTGTGTTCCCCTAATAACTTTATCATTATAAATATCTACTGTATTATTTCCAAGTGCAATATCGGTAAAACCAAAAGCAATTGCTGTTCTTATTAAAGTTCCTAAATTACCTGGATCTTGTAGTTCATCTAAAACTAAAATCTTATTAGATTTAAATTCTTTCTTTTCTTTAATTAGACATACTCCAATAATGTTTTGTGGTGTTACTGTAGATGCAAGCTCCGAAACTATCTCACTATTAACTAAATAATTCTTAACACCTTGAACTTCATCTTCCTTTTTAGTAATCAAAACAGATTCTAAAAGTTTTGCTTTAGCTGCTTCTTCTACTAAGTGATATCCCTCTATTAAAAACATCTTGTGTTCTTTGCGATATTTTCTTTGTTTTAAGGATTTCAACTGTTTAATATAAGGATTATTAATCGATCTAATTTCTTCCATTTAAATCACCTGATTATATATTTTTATCAAAACAAATACTGAAGATAAAGCAGATAAAATATGTAATACTAAAATAATAGCCCATGCTTTACGTTTGTTTTTAAAAGGTAACATTGATAAGAAAATAATAAGTGTAATTAAAACAGATATTATTAATGGACCTAATATAATCACAAAGGCACCAAACTTAGTTTGTGATTGATCACCCAAAGCAGAAAAAATCGTGTCTGTTAGAGCAGATGTTAAATAAGGCATAACTAATCTACTGGAAACAATAATTTGGATTGTAGCGTAGATATATGCAAAAATCGAAACTTCTTCATACCATTTTTTAGGCCTTGCTTGTTTAATTGTTTTTTTAATTGCTTTCTTTTCTTCCTTTAATTCTTTTTCTTCTTCTTTTAAAGCAAAGTATTCTTCTTCAGAAATATAATCATATCCCATAACATATAGTTCTTGTTTGGCAGTATTTTCTTGTAGTTTGATATCTATTTCATAAAGTCTATTTTCTAAATCTTGATTAATTGTTTCATTAGATTTCATATTTATCTTTATCCTCCCCGCCTACAAAATATTCTTCATTGTAACTCAAAACTATTCTTTTAATATTACTGATAGCTTCTTTGATTAAATCATTCATTTCATATTTAGTTTCTTCTTTTTTTGCTCTTTCAACTGTAGGTCTAATTACTGGATGTTTGGGTACAAAAACTGTACAACAATCTTCATAAGGCAAAATTGAAACTTCATAAGTATTAATTTTCTTTGCAATATCTACAATCTCTTGTTTATCATAAGTTACTAAAGGCCTAATAACAGGAAAATTGGTAACTTCATTTACAACCATCATACTCTCAACTGTTTGACTTGCAACTTGGCCAACACTTTCCCCATTAACGATAATACTCATTCCTTCTTTTAAAGCAACTTGTTCTGCTATTTTATACATTGCTCTTCGCATTAAAGTAATTAAATATGTAGGGTTACAATCTTTTTGAATTGAAGTTTGAATTTCTGTAAATGGAACAACTAATAACTCCATTTTCTCATATTCACTATATTTAGATATCTCTTTTGTAAGATCTATAACTTTTTGTAATGCCAAATCAGAAGTATATGGAGGTGAAGCAAAATGAATTGCTTTTAAAGTAATTCCTTTTTTTAAGGCTAGAAATCCAGCAACAGGAGAATCAATTCCTCCGCTCATCATCAATAAGCCACTACCACCAGTTCCAGCCGGCAAACCTCCTAAACCTAAATAATTACGTAAGTAGATATATGTTCCTTCATTTCTTAACTCTACATTTAAAATAAAATCAGGGTTATGAACATCTACTTCTAATTTAATATCTCTTAAAATTAGACCAGCCACATTTTTAGTAATTTCTAAAGAAGTAAGAGGATAAGATTTATCGCTTCTTTTTGTTTCAACTTTAAATGTTTTGCCAACTAATTGCTCATACTGAATTAAAGCAACACTTTGTTTTCCAATCTCTTCTAAATCAGAAGTTGTTTTAAAACAAGGACTATAACTTGCTAAACCAGAAATAGTATCCAAAACTTTAATTACTTCTAAATAATCTTCTCCATTTAAATGAATATAAAAACGATAATCAGTATTAGTAAATTTAAGCTGAGGAAATTTCTTTAATTTTCTTTTAATATTGGCATTAATAACTTTTAAAAACTCTTTGTAATTAGCTTTTTTTAAAGTCATCTCGCCATATCTTACCAAAATAATATTATACATGAACTATCTCCTTTAAAGCCTCAGCTAACTTTAAAACATCTTCTTTGCTATTATGATATGAAAAACTAATTCTTATTGAATTCTTTGCTCTTTTTTCATCTTTATACATAGCATATATAGTCGGTTCTACTTCTTTAGTTTTAGAAGAACAACTAGATCCTGTTCCTACACAAAATCCTTTTTCTTCCAGTAGTCTTTGCGTTGTCTCTCCATTATAATTAGGTAAAGATATATTTAAAATATATGGACTAGCACCTTTAGGTGAATTTATTAAAATTGGTAATTCTTTAATTGCAGATCTTAAGGTTAAGTTCAAATCTTTCACATAATTATAATTCCTATTTTGATCTTGAAATAGTAATTTTAAAGCTTTTGTGTTTGCAATAATACTAGGAACATCTACAGTGCCTGGTTTTAATCCTAATTGTACACTAGAACCAAAAAGAATGGGAACTAAATCAAGATTGCTTTTAAAACATAAAACTCCCAAACCTTTAAGTCCATAAATCTTATGAGAACTAAAAGTAAATAAATCAAGATCTTGAAAATCGATATCTATTCTCCCTAAAGCTTGAACTAAATCTACATGAAGTTTTGCTTTGGGATATTTTCTTACAATTTTAGATATCTCTTTTAAGTTTTGAATTGAACCAGCAATATTGTTAACACCAATAATAGAAACAAGTAACGTATCTTTAGTCATTGCTTTTTCTAAATCGTCTAAAGAAATTAAACCTTCTTCATCTACATCTAAAAAAACTACATCATATCCTTCTTTTTGAAGTTCTAACATAACTTTTTTTACTGAAGGATGTTCGATTGTTGTTGTGATGATCCTCCCTGTTTTACTTTTTCTTGCAATACCAAAAAGAGCTATATTATTAGCTTCAGTTGCATTCATTGTATAAATAGCTTCATAGTTTTTTAGTTTAAATAATTCAAACATTTCCTTTTTTGCTTTTTGATACATATATTCTGCTTCAATTCCTAGTTTGTGTAAAGCAGTAGAATTACCAAAAAAGTTTTGGTTAGCCTTAATATATGTCTCTAATACTTCTTTGTCTACTGGAGTTGTAGCTGCATAATCAAAATAAATCATTTTATCACCTTGTTATATTATACATTAATTTTCCCGTTTTTAAAAAAAATAATCTGCATTAAGCAGATTATCTTTCATTTTAACGGTTATAAAACTCAACAATTAGTGTTTCATTAATATCAGTTAAGAATTCAGTTCTTTCTGGGTATCTTGCAAATTTACCAGATAAGTTGTTTTCATCAAAATCAATGTATTCTTTTCTTGATTGCATTTGCTCTAAAGCTTCTTTTACAATATCAAGTGATTTTGATTTTTCTCTTAATGAAACAGTTTGTCCTGGTTGAACTAGATATGAAGGGATATCTACTTTTTTACCATCAACTAAGATATGTCCATGGTTAACTAATTGACGAGCTTGACGTCTAGTTGTTGCAAAGCCAATTCTATAAACTACATTGTCTAAACGAGATTCAAGTAATTTTAAGAAGTTTTCACCTTGTTGGCCTTCCATTTTAGAAGCATAATCAAAAGTCTTACGGAATTGCTTTTCATTTAAACCATAAATAAAACGTACTCTTTGCTTCTCTTGTAATTGTAATCCGTATTCAGATTGCTTTTTACGTCTTTGTCCATGTTGGCCAGGAGCATATTGTCTTCTAAAAGAACCATTGCCTCTTCTACCAAACTCTTTTCCCGTTTCCAAAATAGAATAACCTAATCTTCTAGATTTCTTCCATACCGGTCCTGTGTAACGTGCCATCTTCATTCCTCCTTTTCTTTAAAAATAGTAAAGAATCCTATCAAATTACTTTTAAAAATCGTATCAAAAGTGTTCACCTAAGCAGCTAGATTACTAACTACCTCTTAAGGATATTATTTTAAAAATAACTAATAAGTGCTGCTCTTTACCGCACTATGTCATTTTACTATAATTAGGTTTATTTGTCAATGAAAACTTATTAAAAAAGGCTCATAAATGAGCCTTCTTTCTCTTTATTTATTCACTCCTGCTTCTACAAGCTTCACAAAATCTTCTGCTTTTAGGCTAGCACCACCAACTAATGCACCATCAATATTAGGCATTGATAAAATTTCATCAATGTTACTAACTTTTACAGATCCACCATATTGAACACGCATTTTGTCTGCTACTTGGCCATATAAGTCTTTTACAACTTTTCTTACATAAGCACACATTTCTTCAGCTTGTTCAGAAGTTGCAGTTCTTCCTGTTCCAATAGCCCAGATTGGTTCATAAGCAATAACTAGATGTTCGATATCTTGTTTTGTTAGTCCTTCAAGATCTTTTTCAAGTTGTGCTTTAACAACCTTCTTTTCATGACCTTTTTCTCTTTCTTCTAGAGTTTCGCCAACACATAGAATTGGAATTAAGCCTTTTTCAAAAGCTTTTTTAAGTTTTAAATTAACAGTTTCATCTGTTTCATTAAACATAGCTCTTCTTTCACTGTGACCAATGATAACATAAGTAACGCCGATTGTAGTTAACATATCAGCTGAGATTTCTCCAGTATAAGCGCCACTATCTGCATAATGCATATTTTGAGCACCAATTCTTAAGTTCTCTCCTTGTCTTTTTGATAATGTTCGTAATAGAGGGAAAGGAGCACAAATAACGCTATCTACTTCGTCTAGACTTGGTAATTTTTCCGAAATAGCGTAAATGAATTGTAATGCTTCATCACGCGTTTTGTTCATTTTCCAGTTACCAGCGATTATTTTTCTGCGCATTGTTTCTTTCCTTTTGGTTTTTCACTATCATTTAAACAAGCAATACCTGGTAATTCTTTACCTTCTAAGTACTCTAAACTAGCTCCACCGCCAGTTGAAATATGTGTAAACTTTGCTTCATAGCCCATGTTGATTGCAGCTGCTGCACTATCACCACCACCGATAATTGTATTTGCTCCTTCTAAATTAGCAAGAATTTCGCAAATGCCTTTTGTTCCAGCTGCGAATTTTTCAAATTCAAATACTCCTGCAGGACCATTCCAAACAACAGTTTTAGCTCCATGTAATTCTTTTTCAAAAGTTTTTAATGTCTTAGGACCAATATCTAATCCCATTTTATCAGCAGGTGTATGGTTAACATCTACTAATTCTGCTTCAGCATCAGCACTAAATTCACTAGCAACTAAATGATCTACTGGTAAAATAATTTTACCTTTAGCATTCTTTAATAAATCTTTGGCATATTCTACATAATCTTCTTCAACTTTAGATGTTCCTACTTCTTTGCCTAAAGCTTTTAAGAATGTATAAGCCATAGCACCACAAATTAAAATTTTATCTGCTTTCTTAAGTAAGTTTTCAATAACAGATATTTTATCGCTAACTTTAGCTCCACCTAAGATTGCTACAAATGGCCTTGCAGGATTGTTAACTGCATCACCAATAAACTTAATTTCTTTTTCAAGTAAGAAACCAGCAACTGCATCTTTTTTATTAGCTGCGATTCCTACGTTAGAAGCATGTGCTCTATGTGCTGTACCAAAAGCATCATTTACAAAAACATCACCTAAAGAAGCCCAATATGCACCTAATTCTGGATTATTCTTAGATTCTTTGCTGCCATCTACATCTTCAAATCTAGTGTTTTCAAACATTAAAATTTCGCCTTCTTTTAATTTTTTAATTGCAGCTTCTAATTTTGCTCCTCTAGTTTCAGGAATAAATACCACTTTCTCTCCTAATAACTCAGATAGTCTTTTAACAACTGGAGCTAAGCTTGCTTTTGCTTTGTCTTCTTCAGTTTTAACTCTTCCTAAGTGAGAAAATAATACTAATTTTCCTCCATTTTCCTTTACATACTTAATTGTTGGTAAAGCTTGAACAATTCTGTTATCATCAGTAATTACTCCACCTTTTAATGGAACGTTGAAATCAACTCTCATTAAAACAACTTTACCTTTTAAGTCCAAGTCTCTTACAGTTTTTTTACTCATAAACAATCTCCTTCTCTTTTTTATATATTTTACAAGTTGTACAATACCATAATAAATAGCATATGCTAAAAAATATCCCGCAAGTATAATCATTATAGCTTCAAATGGTTTATCTTTCATTAATGAACTTAAAAACCCAATGACACTAAACATAATAGCTCTTGATGAAAACAAGATTACAGCATATCTTTTTTTACTTATTGACGTTAAACTCATTGCATAGTTTACAACCGCTGACGGGATAAATGGAACAGATAAAATTAAAACATAAAACGCTGTACTTTTATTACTAAGCCAACGATAAAATCTTAAAACTTGTGGTCTAGTTATAATTGATTTTCTAAATTTTTCACCAATAGATAAATTCAAAATTAAGAAAATACAGTACATACCACCAGCAGAACCAACGATACTTAATAATGTCCCCCAGAATGGCCCAAGTAAAGTAACATTCGCAGTTACAATTGCTAAGATTGGTAAGACAGGAAAGATTGCTTCCGCAAGTGGCATTCCTACACCAACCAAAATTGCTAGCCAAACAGAACTTTGAGCAAACTCTTGAGCTCTAGCTATAAATTCATTAAAATACGTAGACATTCTACTAAAAAAATTAGCTAGAACTATAAATCTATATCTTATATTCATCATTTCTTATCATTTCCATCTAATACACTCATTTTTCTATAATATTATATCACATAATGTGATGTTTTTGTAAAAGTAATTGTTTTTATTTTTAAAATATTATTAATAAAAAAAGTCACCAAAGTGACCTTTTTTATTAATATTATCTATTTTAATATTTTTTAATTCTTGCCTCTGTTTCAGGATCAAAGAAATGACATTTATCCATATTTAAAGCTAGTTCAATTTCGTCACCACCATATAAGTCGATTCTAGCTTCAACTTTAGCAACTAAGTTTTGACCAGCTACAACACCATAAATTTGTGTTTCAGCACCTAATAACTCAGCTACATCAACCTTTAATTTTATAATTGAATTTGGATGTTTCTTTAAATCTTCAGGTTGGTCTAAAATGTTCTCTGGTCTAATACCTAAAACAATTGGTTTTTCAATAAATCCTTGATCTTTTAAAACTTGGAATTTATCTTTTGGAACTTCAATTAATACGAATCCTTTTTTATGATCTCCAATAACGAATTGACCTTTTTCAGAAACATATCCTTCTAAGAAGTTCATTGGAGGTGTACCAATAAATCCCCCAACAAAGATATTATCTGGATTATCATAGATATCTTTTGGTGTTCCTACTTGTTGAACAAGACCATCTTTCATAACAACAATTCTTGATGCCATTGTCATCGCTTCAATTTGGTCATGCGTAACATATACTGTAGTAACTCCTAAACTTTCAGTAAGTTTGATAATTTCAGCTCTCATTTGAACTCTTAGTTTTGCATCTAGGTTTGATAAAGGCTCGTCCATTAAGAATACTTTTGCATCTCTTACTAAAGCTCTACCTAAAGCAACTCTTTGTCTTTGACCACCAGATAAAGCTTTAGGGCGACGGTCTAAATAAGAAGTCAAACCTAACATGCTGGCAGCACTTTGTACTTTTCTATCAATTTCATCACGACTAAATTTTCTTAGTTTTAAACCAAAAGCCATATTTTCATAAACTGTCATATGTGGATATAGTGCATAGTTTTGGAAAACCATCGCAATATTACGATCTTTTGGTGCAACGTCATTCATGATTTCATCATCAATTCTAAGTTCACCAGATGTAATATCTTCTAGTCCTGCTAACATTCTTAGTGTTGTTGTTTTACCACAGCCTGAAGGGCCTACTAAAACAATAAATTCTTTATCTTTCACCTCTAGGTTAAAGTCAATAACTGCGTGTACATTACCATCATACACTTTATTTAAATTCTTAAACGATATAGTCGCCATAAATACCTCCCAATATTCTATATTTTATTATAGCACAACAATTTCTATATTTCAATATGCAGATTGCACATTATTTATCTAAAGTCAATAAATACATTGCTAAAACATCAGTAAAATGCTTAATGTTTAGCTGTGTCTCTTGATATACTAATTCAATTTTATTATTAACAGTATTTCTATGCAAATAAATTTCATTAGCTGCCTGGCTTATATTTAGGTCATTATTAATTAATGCCTTCACAATTAAAACAATTTGATGATCTTGATAACAATTATTTAAAATAACTGGTCTTAACTCTTTGATTCTTTCCCTATCGTGTTGAAAAACCTCAAAAATTAATTCTTTATTAGAAGAAAAAGCATAATAATCTTTATCTAAAAAATCACAATAAGATTTAAATAATAAATAAAAGTTATTTGGATTACTACTACTTACCTTGCTACTTACAAATACCCTAAACGGCAAAGAAAAGTCTTCCATAACACTTAACATTAAGTTTTTGATATCATCTATTTGTTGCTCTTTATAAAACAAAACATAATGATTTTCTATTTCTAAAATAAACGAATCATGAAATAATTCACTTAAGAATTTTAAAATAGGTTTGTTATTACCTTTCTTAAAATTAATAACTACAAAACGATAATATTCAGCATCATCTATAAACGGTCCACCTAAAAACAAATATTCATACATTGCCTTTATTTTGATATCTGTAAACCGTAAAGATTGTAATCTTTTTTTAACTTTTTCGATTGTTTCTTGAGACCACATATTTTTACCTCATAAATTATTATAACAACTTTTAACCCTTTTTACAACAATTATTCTTATTTTTTGCTATAATAGTAACCGAGGTGATAAATATGAAATTAGTATCATGGAATGTTAATGGCTTAAGAGCATGCGTTAAAAAAGGCTTTTTTGATTTCTTTAAAGAAATAGATGCCGATATTTTTGCTATCCAAGAAACAAAAATGCAAGAAAACCAAAAAGAATTTGATGTAGATGGTTATTATGAATACTGGTTTGATGCCGAAAAGAAAGGTTACTCAGGAACTATGGTCTATACTAAAAAGAAACCTCTAAATGCAACTTTAGGTATAGAAGGTAAATACCTAGATGAAGGAAGATTAATAACTTTAGAATACGAAAACTTTTATTTCATTAATACCTATGTTCCAAACTCACAAGATGAACTTAAAAGACTAGACTATAGAATGGAATATAATGATTCCTTAAAAACATATCTTACAAAACTAAAACAAAATAAACCAGTTATTATTTGTGGCGACTTAAATGTAGCTCACCAAGAAATAGATATCAAAAACCCTGATACTAATAGAAGAAATGCTGGTTTTACTAACGAAGAAAGAGAAAAAATGACAGAACTACTGGAAAGTGGTTTTATCGACACCTTTAGATATCTTCATCCTAATAAAATTCAGTATAGTTGGTGGAGTTATAGATTTAAATCAAGAGAAAGAAATGTTGGATGGAGAATTGATTATTTTTTAATATCTCAAGACTTAAAAAATCAACTTCAAACAGCAGAAATTCACGACAACATTTTAGGTAGCGATCACTGCCCTATTAGTATTACAATTAAACTATAGGTGATATTATGAAAAAAGAATTTACAGCAAAATTTAAAGTTGATAAGATTGTTGAAGAGGTAATTTATCCATATAATATCAAATATCAAAAAATAAAAGGCTTAACTAAAACTAACTATGAGGGAACAGTAGCAGGAAATAAGTTTGGTGAAGCTAGTATTTCAAATGAAATGATTGACAAAAACAAATACTATACCCAAAACATAGTAGCTCTTACTATTCCTTATAATAAAGATTTAAAATTCAAACAAGTCTTTAAAAACAACAACAGTGCTTGGGAAAGAGAACATTTAGATATCTTAGCTCAAACCTACGAACAAGAAACAGGTGAAAATATAATAGCAATTATCAATGATGATTTTTTTGATATCTCTTGTATTTTCCCTTTTCCTGGACAACCTGATGGAATTGTAATTCAAAACCAAAATAACTATAAAACAAAATCTTATGGTGATTATATGAGTGGTAATTTGGGAGTAGATATAAATAATAATTTTGTTTCCTTTTCTTTAGAAGAAAGCAATAATTTATTTACAAATCTACCTCAAATAGATATCTTTAAAAACAAATCATTTACAATAAACTCCGTAAATCAAAAACCAAAACAAGGGGAAATTGCCCTTTATTTTGGCTTACCTAATAAAGATCATAAAGTTGAACCTAAAGTAATTAATCCTGAAGGGAAATTATATGCCGTTAAAGGTTTAATTTTACCTAATGGAGAAAACGACTTTTATGGAAAAGGTAAAATCATAAAAACTAAAGAAAACATCTTAAAAGAAGATATCTTTTTCTTAGATTCTTTATCTCAAGAGTTTGATAATTTAATTGAAAATAATACTATTGTAAGAGTTCAATATAATTTAAAAGAAGAATATAAAAAATATTATGCCTTCTTTGGCTATAAAGGTATTATTTTAGAAAATGGTGAGTTTTCTAAACAAATGGAAGGTAATTTTAGAATTAGACATCCAAGAACAATGATAGGTATTAAAG
Source organism: Acholeplasma sp. (assembly GCA_012838635.1). Taxonomy (GTDB): domain Bacteria; phylum Bacillota_I; class Bacilli_A; order ML615J-28; family CAG-698; genus DUNF01. The sequence continues at coordinate 75,997 of DUOW01000011.1, read as the reverse complement.
AAAACAAAGATGTAGTTTTAGTTGTAGTTGATGGCAGAAAACCAGAACAAGGATCCTACGGCGTTAACGGAGCTGAAATGGCTGAAATTATGAAATGCTTTAATTGCGTTCAAGCTTATAATTTTGATGGTGGTGGTTCTAGTGCTTTGTTTGTAAAAAACGAAAAAGGAAAACTTGAATTAAAAAATAAACCTTGTGAAGGCCCAAGAAAGGTTATAAACGGTTTATCTATCACAACAAAAAATATTACATAATATTAAAAACAAAAACAACATAAATATAAATAATATACTTTTAAAAAGGAGTATATTATGATTAAAACAAAGAAGGAGAAAATCTCTGCAAAAGGTTTTCTTATTGCAGTTTATACAGAAGATTTTAAAAATGATTATATTAGTTTAACAGATATAGCTAGGTATAAAAATCAAAAGGAACCAAAAGATGTGGTTAAAAATTGGCTACGTATGAGGGATACAATAGATTTTTTAGGTCTATGGGAAACGATTCACGATCCAAATTTTAAAGGGGTCGAATTCGACTCCTTTAGACAACAAGCTGGTACAAATGCTTTCACATTGTCCCCACAAAGATGGATAAAAAGCACTAATGCTATAGGAATTGTTTCAAAATCAGGCAGAGGGGGTGGAACTTTTGCTCATTCAGATATAGCAATGGAATTTGCCTCTTGGATTTCTGCTGAATTCAAACTTTATATAATCCGAGATTATAAAAGATTAAAATTGGATGAGAACTATAAATTATCACTTGATTGGAATTTACGTAGAGAAATTTCTAAAATAAACTATAAAATTCAAATAGATGCTATTAAAACATATTTAGCAAACGACTTAACCGAAGAACAATTAACTTATAAGTATGCAAGTGAAGCTGATATATTAAATGTTGCTTTGTTTAATAAAACAGCTAAACAGTGGCAAGATGAAAATCCTAATTTAAAAGGTAATATAAGAGATTTTGCTAGTTTAAATGAACTTTTAATACTTGCTAATATAGAAAGTTATAATGCTGTTCTCATTACAAAAGGATTTGTTCAAGAAGAAAGAATGAAAGAACTTAGAAAGCTTGCCATTTTTCAACTTCAATCGCTTGATAAAATTAATGATTCAAATACGAAAAATCTTACTATCTTAGATAGTAAGAAATAATAACTTTATAAACAATATAAAAGGCGCTTAAATTCTAGCACCTTTTTTATCTTAAATCATTACACTTGCTTCATATAAATCAAAGTAATAACCTTTATTTTCAAGTAGCTCATCATGGTTTCCTCTTTCCATAATTCCATCTTTTCCTAAAACAATAATTTCATCTGCGTTTTTGATTGTTGAAAGACGGTGAGCGATAATAATAGTTGTTTTATTTAAAGCAAGTAAATCTAAAGCTTTTTGAATTTGTTTCTCAGTAATATTATCTAGTGAAGATGTCGCTTCATCTAATAACAAAATCTTAGGATTTTTTAAGAATAGTCTTGCAATAGATATTCTTTGTTGTTGCCCGCCAGATAATCTTACTCCTCTTTCTCCGACAATCGTATCATAACCATCATCTAGACTTACAATAAAATCGTGGATTTGTGCTTTTTTTGCTGCATCTATAATTTCTTCAAAACTAGCATCCGGACGGCCAAACAAAATATTCTCTTTGATTGTTCCATAGAAAATGAAAACATCTTGTTGAACATGACCAATTGCACTACGTAAAAATTTGATATCATAATCTTTTACATTAATTCCATCAACTAAAATCTCCCCAGCTTGAACATCATAGAAACGAGGAATTAGTTTTGATAACGTTGATTTTCCAACACCTGTTTCCCCTACAATAGCAATTTTCTTTCCTGGTTCGATTGTAAGATTGAAATTATTTAATAGGTGTTTCTTATCGTCATCTTCTTCCTCATAGTCAAAAACTACGTTATTAAATTCTATTTTGCCTTCAAAGTCTTGTTTTACAACACCATTTTCGGGATTAACAATTTCAGGTTCTTTTTGCATAACTTCATAAAATTGAGCAAATCCAGACATTCCTTGTTGGATTTGTTCCATAGAATTAACTAGTCTATTAATTGGTTGAATTAAGAAGTTAATATATAAGAAAAATGCTGTTAAATCAACGATCGTAATATATCCTTTATAAACAAACAATCCCCCAAAAACTAAAGCTGCTAAATTAGCCATATTAATTAAAAAGTTATTTCCAGTTCCAAATAAAGCTAATTCTTTAAAAACTCTAATTCTAGCTTTTTTATATTCATTGTTTGATTTTTCAAATCTTGCTTCTTCATATTCACGGTTGCTATACGCTTGTGTTAAGCGAATCCCGCTAATACTACTTTCAACCCTAGCTGCTAACTCTCCTTGAACTACTCTTATTTCTTTAAATCTTTGAATCATTTTCTTTCTACGATATAAAGAAAAAAGAACAAGTAATAACATAAACACATAAATAATTAAAGTTAAACGCCAATTAATCAACCCTAACAAAATAAATGAACCAATAAGCATTAATATAGAAATAAAAATATTCTCTGGTGCGTGGTGACTCATTTCGGAAATATCGTGTAAATGAGTTGTTAGGTTAGTAACTAATACCCCGGTCTTTTTCTTATCATAAAATTGATAATCCATTAATTGTAATTTATGAAACAAGTCTCTTCTCATATCTGTTTCAATTCTAATGCCCATAATATGACCATAATAACCAATAAAATAAGAAAAGAAAAATCTTAAAACAAAAAAGCCAATCATCACTCCTGCTATTATATACAACATATGAATATTATCTGTATTTAAATATTCGTTTAAAGTTTTTCTAGAAACAATCGGGAAAATTAAATCAATAGCTCCCATTAGTGTTGCCGCAATAATATCAGCTGTGAAAAGCTTCCAATGTGGTTTATAATAACTAACAAATTTTTTAAACATATCTATCTCCTTACATTTTTTGATTATACCATAAATATCAATTTAAAACAAAGGAATCACTCCTTTGTTTTTTTTACTTTTTTGTTTAATTCATATCTTGGAATAATGATTATTCGTTTGCATGTTGTACACTCTAACTTATAATCAACTCCAACGCGTAGTACTTTCCAGCTATTTCCCCCACAAGGATGATTCTTTTTAAAAACTATAATGTCGTTTTCTTGATAAATATTTTCACTCATTGTTATTTATTTGTAACTACGATTTGTGGTAGAGGAATTTCAATCTCATACTTATCGCAAGTTTCCTTAATCATTTTTCTAACTGCTCTTTCAGCTGCAAAATGTTGTTGTGGTAAAGCTTCAAAAGTAATCATTAAATCTACTCCATGTGTACCTAAATTAGAAACACCTAAAACTTGTGGAGCTTGGGTTACGATATCAGGGAATAGTTCTACTAAAGTAGCTAATTCTTTATTAAAGATTTCAATAACTTTAGTTAAATTAGAACCATAAGCAACAGTTGCTGTAACTACTGCCAAAGTAGGATTACGAGAAAAGTTAATTACTTTATCGATTGTGCCATTATTAAAAATTGCTAGTTCTCCTTTAAAGTTTTTAACTTTAGTTGATCTAATTCCCACCTCTTCAACAGTCCCTTTGAAGTCTCTAATTTCAACCATATCACCTACATCTAAGACATTATCTAAAATCATTGAGATTCCAACTACTAAGTCTCTAATCGCATTTTGGGCACCTAAGCTTATTGCTAAACCAATAACTCCAGCACCAGCAATAATAGGTCCTAAATCTACACCCCAAATTCCAAATATTATAAAAATTAAGACAACGCCAAGTATAGCTTTTGCTAAACCTCTAATTAATTTATTAATTGTAATTTGACGTTTTCTAAAAGGGTGATTTGCTCTTACATTTGCTCTAAAAATAAAACTTACAATAAGAGAGATTATAATACCAGCTACAATTGCAATACCTGTATAGATAAGTCTCGTAAACCCTCCTCCTTCTTCAGAAAAAAAGTCTGTGATGCTTTTCCAAAACTCGCCAAAAATGTTTAAAATCATTAATTATTCTCCTTTCTTTCTAATAACTCTTTTGCTAATAAACGATATTCACGACTTCCAATTGAATTATAAGAAAAAGATAAAACATCTTTTCCCATTGAAGACGCTTCTTGTAAGTGACTAGAATAATTAATCACCGTTTTAAATACTTTATTAGCTACTATCTCTTTAATATTTTCAGCCATCTCATATGAAAAAAGATTACGATTATCAAACTTAGTTAATAAAATTCCTTCTACAATCAAATTCTCCTTAATTTTAGTTTTTTCGTTTTGGATTGCATTAATTTTATTAATCATAATCTTAATTCCATCATAAGAGAAATATTGGCATTCTGTTGGTATTAAAACAGAATCACTAGCATATAATGCCATATCTAGTAAAACCCCCATTACGGGACCTGTATCAATTAAGATATAGTCATATTCATCTTTTAGTAAATCTAAATGTTTTTTTAACTCTTCCATACAATAATGACTATCTGATAAAGCTTGTTTTTGAAAACAGTTATTAGGAATAAGATCAAATCTTTTAAAATTAAGAATAGTATCTTTAATCTCTGCTTCTTTTAATAAGATATCAAAAATACCTTTTTTTATATTTTCTCTTTCAATTCCTAAACCTATCGTTAGATTAGCTTTGATATCTAAATCTACTAATAAAACTTTTTGCTTTAAATTTCCAAGGCCAGCTCCTAAGTTAATTGTTGTTGTAGTTTTACCTACACCACCTTTAGGATTAGCTATTGCAATTACTTGTCCCATAACATTTCCTTTCTATAGAGGTTTGTTTTTAATTAAATTATATGTTCTTGGATATAATTTATTTGTTTGTTTCTTTTTTAATACTTTAATTATTGCTCTACTTCCTAACTTATGAGGAAGTTCATATTTTATTATATCGCAAATTTCTGAATTTAGGGTTTTTAATGTTGAGCTAGATTCATCTACTTCAGTTTGATAGTTTTTTCCTTTCATTACGAAAACTTTTCCCTCTACTTTAAGAAAAGGAATTGATAATTCTAAAAAGATACGCATGGAAGAAACGGCTCTTCCAACTATTAAATCAAAAAATTCACGATATTTGCTATCTAAATCTTCAGCTCTTGCATTTATTACATAAACATCTTTTAAATTTAAACTTTCAATAACTAAATTTAAGAATCCACATTTCTTTTGATTTGATTCAATTAAATAAACTTTTAAATGAGGATATTTAATTTTCAAAACAAGTCCGGGAAAACCTGCCCCTGTTCCAATATCACCAATAACTTCATCTCCTTGTAAATTAATAATCAAAGAATCATAGAAGTGTTTAATATATACTTCTTCTTTATCGGTAATACTAGTTAAGTTATATTTTTGGTTTTCGCTAATTAAAAGCTTGTAATAGATATCTAACTTGTTTAATTGTTCACTACTTAAAGCAAATTCTTCTAAATATTTATCCATGTTTATGCCCTTTTAAATAAACTAACAAAACAGAAATATCAGCTGGATTAACTCCACTTATTCTTGAGGCTTGAGAGATATTCTCTGGTCTAATTTCTTTTAGTTTTTCTCTTGCTTCACTAGCAATATTAATAACTTCATCATAATTAAAGTTTTCAGGAATCTTTTTATTTTCTAAAGCTTTTAGTTTTTCTGCTTCGCTTTTTTCTTTAATAATATAACCTTCATATTTAATATCAATTAAAGTTTGATCTTTTACTTTATTAGAATAATTAAAATTAGTTCCTGTCAAAAACTCTAAATCTTCAAAAGTAGTATTTGGTCTTTTTAAGAAATCTTCTCCTGTAATTTTAGTATTAATTACATCTTTGTTTTGCTTTTTTAAATAGCTATTGATATCTTCTTTTGGTGTTAAAAAGACTTGTTTAATATCTTCTTTTAAATTTTCTGTATCTTGTTCTTCTTGTAAGAATCTTTCGTATCTTGCTTTAGTAATTAAGTTTTGTTCATAACCATATTTTAATAATCTTCTTTCAGAATTATCATGGCGTAATAACAATCTAAATTCTGCTCTTGATGTTAATAATCTATAAGGGTCAATAACCCCTTTAGTAATTAAGTCATCAATTAAAACACCAATATAAGCTTCATCCCTTCTTAAGACTAAAGGTTCTTTACCTTCTAATTTGTTTGCAGCATTAATACCAGCAATTAATCCTTGACCTGCAGCTTCTTCATAACCACTAGTACCATTAATTTGTCCAGCAAAATATAAATTCTTAACACTTTTTGCTTCAAGTGTTGCTTTTAGACTTCGAGCATCAATTGCATCATATTCAATTGCATAAGCATATTTTAGAACTTTCGCATTTTCTAAACCTGGAATTGTTTTTAGAAGTTGGTCTTGAATATGAAAAGGCATTGATGTAGAAAAGCCTTGAATATAAATGCTATTTGTATATCTTGATTCTGGTTCAAAAAATAGTTGATGACGCTCTTTATCTTGGAAACGTACTATCTTATCTTCTATAGAAGGACAATACCTTGGCCCAACTCCTTCAACTAAACCCGAATACATACTTGATTCACCTAAATTTTCTAAAATGATTCTTTTTGTTTCTGGTTGAGTGAATGTTAGATAGCAAACAACTTGATCTTCAGGTTTTACAACATCTTCCCAAGGAGTTTCTTCACTAAAACGATATAACTCCTTATCTCCTTTTTCTATTTTTAAACCTTTATAATTAATGCTCTCATAGGCAATTCTTTGGGGTGTTCCTGTTTTTAACCTAATAATTTTAAAACCTAAATCAGCTAGTGTTTTGCTTAAGCCGGTCGTAGTTCTTTGTTTGTCTGGCCCAGAATGAGTTGTTTCATGACCAATTAAAATTTTAGAATTTAGATATACTCCGGTTGCAAGTATTACAACTTTCGCATAAATCTCTTCTCCGTTTTCTAACCTTACCCCCTTGACAACTCGATCTTCATAAATCAAAGTATCTACATATGCTTCTAAGAAATCTAAATTTTCTTGTTTTAAAATTGCCTCTTGCATATATTTTGGATATGTTGTTTTATCAACTTGAGCTCTTAAAGCTCTAACTGCCGGACCTTTACTTTTATTTAGCATTTTAAGTTGGATTAAGCACTTATCGACTGCTTTTCCCATCTCTCCACCTAAAGCATCTATTTCTCTAACAACAATACCTTTAGCTGGTCCACCTATCGAAGGATTACATGCCATACTAGCAATATGATCAAAGTTTCCTGCAATTAATAAAGTTTTATGATTTCTTCTAGCAGTGGCTAATGCAGCTTCAATTCCCGCATGGCCTCCGCCTACAACTACTACTTCATACATATTTTTCACCTTTTTTAATTATAACATATTTTCCTTCTTTTGTCTTTATCAAACAGCAAAAAAATAGAGACATTTAATCTGTCTCTATTTTGCTTTATCAACAACATTAACTACAACTGTGTATAATGGTTTAGTGTAGTTCTTTGGTTGAAGTGTTATTTTGAATTTACCTTCTCCTAAAATCAAGAAGTCTGATAAAAGTCCAATGTCTGTCTTATATACCAATAACTTGGCATTTTCAATATTTGAGCCATCCAAAGCTTCTAAACTCCAATATTCTGCTGTCATATTATCTTCTAGAATACCAAACTCTTTGTTATCTTTAGCTTTATCAATAATATTACTAAAGCTGATTGCTTCATAATATTCATAAGTTACTCCATCAAACACTTCAGAGTTTAATCCAGCTGAACTATCAATTTCAAAATCTTCGCTTTTAATATTTAAAGCTTTTTCAATAGGAGCAAGATATTCATTTAAAGCTGAATATTGAGAAGATATCTTAAAGTTTAAAATACCTTCTTTTAAAATACCCAACTTGAATGTTGTAACTCCTTTTGTAGTTGATGTTGTTCCATCTTTAATTATAAAAGCAATATCTTTTTCTATAATTTCTAGTTTCAAATCTAAGTATGTTTCTTCAGGATAAATTTGCGCTACAATATCAACTGTTCCAATAATAAATTTCTTTTTGTTATCAGCACTATCAATAGCTGTTGAGACATTTGCGTCGCTATAGAATTTATATGACAATAATCTATCATCAAGATCCATTAATAAATCAATTTTTACTGGTTTTTCTTTTGGAAGAATATTAACAGTAATTGTATGTGAAATACTACTATCCGCAAGAGAAGATAACTTTAACTCAACAATTCCATGATATGTTGTTGTTAATAAACCTTCTTGTGTAACAGAAGCTAAAGTGTTTGCGGTAATTGTTCTACGAGTAATTGGGTCAAGAACATATGGTTGTGCTGGAGTAAAAACTGGTTCAATAACATTTACACTCCAAGATACTGTTCCTGCTGCGTTTGTTGGGGCAACTAAAGCATTGAATTGAATTGATTGACCCGCAATTAAAGTTACACTATCTTGTACAGCAACAGTTCTACCACTAACATCTTTAGTAGTTATTTGAACACTCTCAACAGGAGCATATGTATAGTCTAAAGTAATGATATTAGATTTAATTTCTACATCTCCTGACATTGCTACAGCTTGAATACGGAATTTACTTTGCGCTGCTAGTGAAGTACAATAAATTTCACCTTTTTGATTAATAACTAACCCAACACTTGTAGGATCTTCAATAACTATACTATCATCTGTACGGTGAAGTAATCTCCACTCAACTTTATTTTCTGCAGTTTCAGGTAATACTGTACTACCTAATTTGATAACTTCTCTTAAATAAGCAATTCTATTATTTGTTTCAGTAACAGCTGCAGAATTGTTTTCTACAACTTCTATAGATACTCCTGTTGGATTGTGGTAATAAACAAAAACTTTTAAAACAGCATAGCCACCATCTACAGTTCTAGCATAAATAAAATGGTTTCCGCCAAATTGAGGAATAAATTTTCCATCAGCGGTAATCGTAGCTTTTTCATTATCTCCTACTTCCCAAGTTACTTTAGTTGTTTCATTAGTATTAGAAGTTAAAGAATATCCTAATTGTAATTCTTCGCCAATTTCCATTTCGTTTGCAAAGCCTTCGGGAACACTAATACGAATTCCTGAAGTTTTAGGATTTGAAACTTCAATAATAGCTGGTGCATAGATATCTCTTTCCACAAGATGGGCTTTGATATTACCAACACCTACCGATAAAGCCGTAATCTTAACTTTATCATTAGCTATTTTCTCAAACTCAATAATGCCTTCGCTTTCTTCAGTAATCATATATTCAATTTCACTTTCAATATTGAACTGTCCCGTAATTGATAGAATTTTTGTTTGTCCAACTTCCATACTCACAGAGTGACTATCGAATCTAAATATATCTGTTGAGCCGTCTTTAGCAATACAGCCGGCTGTAAAAAACAAAACAAAGATAGATAAAAATATAATCGCTATTTTCTTTTTCATAATTTTTCTCCTCTATTACATATTAGTATATCATAATATTGTTTTTTTGTTAAGGAAAAAATACATTTTATTCCTTTTCTTTTTCAATGTGTTTATCAAAAATTGTTAAGTTTTTTTGATGTTCTTGTTTGCTCATAATATGATATCTATTTTGTCCCTTTACTTTTTTAAAACAACTGCGATATCCCAACAAATATCTAAACAAAAGTGTAAAAGCAGCAAGAATCATAAAAACTCCAATAGCAATAAAAAAACTATTGTAGATTGGTTCTACTTCTGTTTCTAATTGACTGTTATAGTTATCAACTAAAACAGGAATAATAATTGAACCTAATCCAAATAAAAAGAAAATAATTGAAGGGATAATAAAACTAAATATTGTAGCTTTTTTTATATTCTTTAAATATGTTTCTTTTAAATAACTTGCGCTAAAGTTTGATGGTAGATATCTTAATTCTATTTCTTCTTCATTAAATTCGCGAAAACTAGCGCAAAGACTATACCATTCAATCTTTTTATAAGGCTTCCCACGAAAAATAATTTTCCCTTTCTCAAATGTTAATTCTTCATCATTATTGATTTTAAATGTTTTAATATCTTTCATTTTTATCACCTTCTATATTATACATACTTTTAAAGTAAAATAAAAGGCTATTTTTAAATAGCCTTTTTTATCTTATTTTGCAGCTTTTCCGATTGAACCAAATACTTCCATTCTTCCAATCATTGCTCTCTTAATTCCTGCTGTAGATGGTCCTAAAATTTTTCTTGGATCATATACTGGATCATTTTTAGGATCTGCTAAAAGTGCTCTTAAGTCTTTTGCAAATTCTTGTTGAAGCTCAGTATTTACGTTAATTTTAGCTGTGCCTCTTGCGATAGCTTTTTTAATTTGATCATCTGGAATACCAGAACCACCATGTAATACTAAAGGAACTTTAGCAGCTTTATTGATAGCATCCATTTCGTCAAATCCTAATTTAGGAACACCTTTATAAGGTCCATGTGCACTACCTAAAGCTGGTGCTAAGCAGTCTACTTTTGCTTCTTTTACAATACGTACGCAATCTTCTAATTTTGCGTATTGAACTTTACCAGTAATACCATCTTCCTCACCGCCAACAATACCTACTTCAGCTTCTACTGTAACACCTTTTGGATGAGCATAATCTACAACTTGTCTACTTAATCTAATGTTCTCATCAATTGGATGTTTAGAAGCATCAATCATTACTGAAGTAAAACCAGCATCAATTGCTGCTTTACAAGCTTCAAATGTTGTTCCATGATCTAGGTGCACTGCTACATCAACTGTAATGTTTTGATCTTTCATTAATCCTTTAACCATTCCCATTACTACATTGTAGCCACCCATATATTTAGCTGCACCTTCAGAAACTCCTAAAATTACTGGTGAGTTTTTTTCTTGAGCTACTAATAAAATAGTTTTTGCCCATTCAAGGTTATTAATATTGAATTGACCAACAGCATAACCTTCCTTGTTTGCTTTTAAAAGCATTTCTTTCATATTAACTAAAGCCATTTTTACCTCCTTGTCTTTTGTTAATTACTTCTTGAACTTATCTAAAATATAATAACCAATACCAACAACGTCACGACCAATGTGTGCTCCTACTGCTGGTGTAATATATTGTAACCCAACTTCTGCGCGATTACCATAATATTCTTTCATTTCTTTCACAATTTGTTTACAAGTTTCAATATTGCCACTTTGGATAACTTGAATTAAAACATCTTGCGAATCACCAATTTCGTTAATAACTAATTCTTTTAGTCTATCAATCGCTTTTGAATAAGTTCTTACTTTTTCATAAGTTACAATAGCGCCTTCTTTGTTTAACTCTAGAACTGGCTTGATTGCAAGCCAACTTCCTAAAGTACCACTAAAACGACCTAATCTACCATTCTTTACAAGATAGTCTAAACTATCAACTACAAAATAAGCGTGTGAGTTTTCGATTAAGTAATCAGTATACTCTAAAATCTCTTCAACGCTTTTACCTTCATCGACCATTTTTTTAGCTACTAATGCTAAATATCCTTGTAAATATGTAGCTGTTTTAGTATTTACTGAATAAAGATTAATTTTACCAGCATACTCATCTTTAAGGGTCATAAAAGTTTGACCAATAGAACTTAAATTATAAGATATTGAATATAAAATAATATCTGTATAACCTTTTTTAATATGATCTTCAATCATAATCATCATATCACCTAAAGTAGGTGCTGACGTTGATGGAATATCTTCTTTGCTTTTTACGCGTTTTAATCTTTCGTAAAACTCATCAGCTTTAATTTCAATACCATCAACTAAATGTTCTTCCCCAAAATTAATTACAGAACGTAATGTTGGGATTTGTGGATCGTAACCGATGTAATCTAAACCTGCGTTTACGTCAGTAATAATTGCAATTTTACTCATTTTTCCTCCTTTAAAATTGTTCCCACCTTTAATATTATAACATTTTGAACCCAATTTTTCAACAGTCCTCGTTTGATTTTACACACCTTTAACATTAACGATAAACATTAGTGTAAATTAAATAATGAAGGATAATTCCAAAAATCGAAACTCCTGTTAAAACTACCGAAGTTGTCAAATGTTTTTTATAGCCCAGCAATTGCTTCCCTTTAACAAGCACCATTACTAGTGTAAGTACTCCTAACACAATTGCAATGGGATAGAAAGTATTTCCTAATCTTTGAAACAAATCTAAGGGTATGTAGTCTATATCTTTCCATAGGGCTCGATATTGGTCATTTAATAAAATTAAACCTAAAGTAATAATAAATACTATTGCTAAAAGTAAGATTTTAAAAAGATTAAAACAGCATTAATAGCCGGCATTACCGTTGCTAAAATTGCCGCAAATAATCCAATATAACCAAGAATTTGTAGAAACTTTAATAACCTTGATTTCTTCGTCATCTTAATTTCTCTTTTATTCTTTTATATTATAGCGGTCATTTATTATATTAACCTTAAAAATATGACAAATTTTCAAAAAAATTAGTGAAAGTATAAATCCAATCTTTAGATTGAACTTCTTTTCCTAGTTTTAAAACTAATTGATCTTGTCTATATTCAAAATGAAAATCATTAGAAATATTATAAGCAACCATAAAGACCTTTTCCATATCTAATTGCTTTGTTTTCTCTTTGGTGAAGATGACAGTTGCAAAAAGTTTAGTTTCCACAATCCTGTCAATGTCGTATTTCAATAATAAAGCATTTAAGTAAATACTTTCTATATATAAAAGTAACTCATCTGATAGTTCGCCAAACCTATCTGTAAAGATGGTAATAATTTTGTCTTTATCTTCTTTAGATTCGATTTTGCCAATTTCTTTATGAATCATAATCTTTAACTCATCATCTGAAACATAACTATCATCTACAAACCTTGAAACTTTAATACTATAACTCTTAGGTTCAGTCTTTGTAACTCCCTTTACATCATCAATCGCTTCTTCTAATAATTTCAAATATAAATCTAAACCAATACTATCAATAAAACCAGATTGCTCTTTTCCTAAAAGATCTCCTGCTCCTCTAATAGAAAGATCTCTAATAGCAATATTAAACCCGCTTCCTAATGTTGTAAACTCTTTGATTGCTTCTAGTCTTTTATAAGCTGTTTCTGTCAATATCTTTTTGTTATCATACATTAAAAAAGCATAAGCAATTCTATCGCTTCTACCTACTCTTCCTCTAATTTGGTAAATTTGAGCTAAACCTAAGTGATCAGCATTTTCAATAATTAAAGTATTAGCATTAGGAATATCAATTCCTGTTTCAATAATTGTCGTACAAAGCAAAATATCATATTCAAGATTAATAAATGATGCAACATTATCTTCTAGTTCTTCTTTATTCATTTGACCATGAGCAATAACTATTCTTGCTTCTGGAACTAATCTTTTTAAATAAATAGCTGTTTTGTGTAGTGTAGATATCTGATTGTGTAAATAAAATATCTGTCCTCCGCGATTTAGCTCTCGATATATTGCTTCCTTAATAATTGTATCGTTTTTTGATAAAACATAAGTTTGAATTGGATATCTACTTTTTGGAGGAGTTTCAAGTAAACTCAAACTTTTAATTCCAGAAATTGCAATATGTAAAGTTCTTGGAATTGGCGTTGCCGTTAAAGTTAAAATATTAATATTGCTTTTTAAAGATTTTATTTTCTCTTTATGCATAACTCCAAATCTTTGTTCTTCATCAACAATCAATAAACCTAAATCATAAAAATTAACATCATCAGATAAAATTCTATGAGTTCCAATTAAGATATCGACTAAACCTTTTTTCGCATCTTCTATAACTTCTCTTTGCTTTTTTAACGGAACTAAACGGTTTAATAATTCAACTCTAATTCCGTAAGGTTCTAATCTACTTTTGAAAGTATGATAATGTTGGTTAGAAAGGATTGTTGTTGGGGCAAGATAAGCTGCTCGCTTGTTATTTACAACTGTTTTAACTGCTATTCTTAAAGCAATTTCTGTTTTCCCAAAACCAACATCCCCACAAATCAAACGGTCAATAACTTTACCTTTTTCCATCTCTTCTTTAATATTCTCAATAATAGCAAGTTGGTCTGAAGTTTCTTCGTGAGGAAAGTCGCTTTCAATAATTTTTTGGAATTCATCATCGGGTAAATAAGTATAGCCAGTTGCCTTACTTCTTTCTGTTTCATTCTCAATAATAACAGTAGCAATATCTACTAACTTTTCTTTAATTTTCTTTCTTTTCTTTTCCCAAGATTTAGTTCCAAGTTTATTTAATTTTGGTACTACTCCTTCACTACCAACATATTTACTAATTAAGTTAATACTTTCAACTGGGACTAAAAGATCACTATTAGAAAACTTTAAAGAAAGATAATCTTGTTTTAAACCATTTAATTCGACTGTTTTAATCCCTTCATAAATTGCTAATCCATAATCATAATGAACAACATAATCTCCTAATTTTAGTTCATCTTTATCATAAACAGTTTTGCCTTGATAAGTAACTGTTTTTTTAGCTTTTTTAATTGCTAAGTCTTTAAAAATATCTTCTTCAGAAATAACTTCTAGCTTTTCTTCTAGAAAACCAAAACTAATTCCGTTTTTTATAACAAGCAAATTAACTTTGTTTTTCTCTATCTTCGCTAAACTTTCAAGCTCTACATACTGTAAACTCTCATCTACCATCTTTTTAAATAGTTTTAATCTTTCGCTTGTTTTAAAAGCTAAAACATATGTTTTTTGTTTATTTAGTTTTAACTCAAAAACAAGATTCTTCAAATCATTTTGATAATCAATAATAGAATAAGTATTAAGATCAATCAACTTATCTAAAGTAACATCAATATAACGAGAGAACTGCTCTAAATAAACTTTTTGTTTTGGTTTATTAATCGCTTCATATTCTAGAGTATATTGTAATTCAATTTCTAGTTCTAGACTTTCTCTTTGAGTTTGAATATCAACTAAAATCTTTTTATAAACATTCTTTAGATCGTTATATTCGTCATAAAATGTTAAAGTGTTTTGATAATCTAAAAGACTTGCTTGTGTATCATAAAAATAATTAATTAACTTATTTACTCTTTCATCATTTTTATGATTTTCGATATCTTTTAATAACTCTTGAAGATGAGGATTATTAAATTTTTTTAATTTCTTAATAACTTGTTTTTGTTGTTCGTCATTATATATTAATTCTTGGATAGGATAGATATCTATTCTCTCTAGTTTTTCTGAAGATAACTGTTCTTTAACATCAAAATACCTAATACTTTCAATTTCATCATCAAAGAAAGTAATTCTAATTGGCCTTTCACTTAAAATAGGGAAGATATCGATGACCTCCCCACGCACGCTAAAATCCCCCGTTTGAAAAGTAATGGGGGTTCTGTTATAGCCTATTATCACTAATTGTTTAATTAACTCTTCGCGATTAATAATTTTGTTTTTCTTTAAGTTAATAATTTGTTTTCTAAATAGCTCTGGACTAATTAAAGGTTTTAAAACTGCTTGAACATGAGTTACTATGATTTTTACTTTCTTTTCAATAATATTTTTTAAAGTATTAATCCGTTCTATTTTTAAATCATTACTAACTACTAATAAATCAGCTGAGATAATTTCATCTACGGCATATAAATCTACATTCTCTTCTCCTGCAAGACGCAAAAATGCATTGTAAGCTTGATTTGCTTTATAAAGGTTTGAAGCAATATAAATAACTGATTCTTGCTTTAAAACATAAGCATCATAAACCGCTAAATACTTAGCATTGTTTACTGCATTATATAAATAAATAGATGAATTATTTTCTAAACTTTCTTCATACAAAATAACATTATTATTAATTCTAAATAAATCTAAAATATTATTCATTATATTTAGTATTATAGTAACTCATAAATTTTTCTAGATTGTTTTTATCAAAGTAAGCAAGCATATTTGGAGCATCTTCTAAAATAGGATCAAGTAGTTTTCTTTCTTTACGCGAAAACTTTCCTAAAACATAATCTATAATGTCTTCTTTAAAATTATCAATTCCAATTCTTATTCTTGCAAATTCTTCAGAACCTAAATTATCAATAATGTTTTGAACACCATTATGACCACCACTACTACCTTTAGGTTTAATCTTTAACTTTCCTAATGGTAAAGCAAGCTCATCATGAATAATTAAGATATCTTCTAAAGCAATATTGTAATAGTTCATAACTAGTTTTACTGCTTCTCCTGATAAGTTCATAAATGTTTGGGGCTTTAATAAAATATAATCATTGTCTAATTTTAAGTTAGCTATTGCTCCTTTAAACTTTGTTTGGAGTTTAAAGGTTAAGTTGTATTCTTTAGCAATTTCATCTAAAAACATAAAGCCAATGTTATGTCTTGTTTTTTCATAATTTTTGCCTGGATTTCCTAGGCCTACTATTAGTTTCATTGGATATCACGCTTTTGTAAGTCATATGCTTCTAAAACATTTTCTAATAAACTAGCAATTGTCATTGGTCCAACTCCCTTTGGAACTGGTGTTACTAATCTGGCAACTTCCATTGCTTCTTTAAAGTTTACATCGCCAACAATATTACCCATTTGTCTATTAATCCCGACATCAACTACAACGGCATCTTTTTTAATCATATCTCCAGAAATAAAATTAGCCTTACCAACAGCAGATACTAAAATATCTGCTTGTTTTGTAATTTCTTTTAAGTTTTCTGTATATGAATGACAAATAGTAACTGTAGCATTAGCGTTGATAAATAGTAATGCTAAAGGCATACCTACAAGTTTACTCCTTCCTATAACTACTACTTTCTTACCTTCAATCTCCACAAAATATCTTTTAAGCAAAGTTATAATCCCTTTAGGAGTTGCTGGTACTAAAGCAGGATTGCGATTTAAAAGTTTACCTTGATTAACAAGATTTAAACCATCAACATCTTTGATTGGTAAAATCGTATTAACCACAGTATTTTCATTAATATGTTTTGGTAGTGGCATTTGGACTAAAATCCCATTTACCGATTTATCTTTGTTTAATTTTTCAATTAAATCTAATAACTCTTTTTCTATTGTATCACTTGGTAAAAGATAGTCTTCAGCTATTATTCCTACGCTATTACAAGTTTTAACTTTATTACGAACATAGATTTGGCTCGCATCATCATCACCTACTAAAATAACTGCTAGTTTAGGCTTAATTTCTAATCTAGCAACTTCTTCTTTAACTCTTTCTCTAATTTCTTTAGAAACCATTTGTCCATCTAGTATTTGACTCATATCTTTCTCCTTTTTCTCATTATATCATTTTTTAATAAATAAGTCTTTATATTTGTTTTAAATTACCTTTTCAAAAACTTTATCAATTGGTTCTTTAATTACTAGAGTTGCCAAAAAATCATAAGGTGTTTCTGATAAGTTAATTATAACAAAATTTATTCCCCTGAAAAACTGAACTAAACCTGCAGCTGGATTAACAGTTAGACTAGTTCCGGCAACAATTAAAGTATCACAGCTAGCAATATAGTTAATTGCTCTTTCAAGATCATAATTATTTAATGGTTCTTCATATAAAACAACTTCTGGTTTAACAAGTCCGCCACATTTTTTACAATAAGGAACTCCTTTAGCATCTAAAATATAAGCCAAATCATATTTTTCCTTACACTTCATACATTTGTTACGATAAACACTGCCATGAAGTTCTACAACTTTGCTT
This sequence comes from Acholeplasma sp., assembly GCA_012838635.1. GTDB lineage: Bacteria > Bacillota_I > Bacilli_A > ML615J-28 > CAG-698 > DUNF01. The sequence continues at coordinate 58,311 of DUOW01000011.1, read as the reverse complement.
GGACTACTTCCCGCCATTTGGTGTAAGTTATCAATGTTTTGAGTTATAACTGCTTTTAGTTTGCCTTCTTTTTCTAGTTTTGCTAAAGCAATGTGAGCGTAGTTAGGTTTTGCTTCAGGGAAGATCATCTTCTCTTTATAAAAAGCATAAAAAAGTTCAGGATCTTTCATAAAACAAGAATGAGAAATAATATACTCTGGTCTTAAGTTTTTATACTTTTCTTGATATAAACCAGATGAACTTCTAAAATCAGGAATACCTGATGCTGTTGATACACCTGCTCCACCAAAAAAGACAATGTTATTTGATTCTTCAATAATCTTTTTTAATTTTTTTATTTTATCCATTACTATAGCCTCCTTTTTAATTATATCATATTTTCTTTAAATAATAAAAAAGCATTAATTAGATATCTAATTAATGCTTGTAATCTTATTCTTTGTCTTTTTTAGCAATGCTTCTGGCAATATGAATTCCGTTTGCACCTGCTTGCGCTAAACCTCTAGTTAGACCAGCTCCATCTCCTGCTACATATAAATTTTTAATTTTAGTTTCAAAATTTTCATTAACTTCAGGACGAGCAGAATAAAACTTAGCTTCAACACCATAGAATAATGTATGGTCACTAGCAATACCAGGAGTTACATGGTTTAATGCATCCATCATTTCAATAATTGATTTCATTGTATTATATGGTAAAGCTAACCCTAAATCACCAGGAACTGCTTCTTTTAGAGTGGGACGAATAAATCCTTCTTTAATGCGTTTTTCTGTTGAGCGTCTTCCTCTAATAATATCACCGTATGTTTGCACAATAACTGAACCTGAACTTAACATATTAGCAAGTGTTGCTACAGCATGAGCAAAATCATTTGGATTATTAAATGGTTTTTCAAATTCATGAGAAACAAGTAAAGCAAAGTTTGTATTCTCTGTACCATATCTAATATCTCTAAATGAGTGTCCATTACATAAAATAGCTCCGTTTTGGTTTTCTACAACAACGTGTCCACTCGGATTAGAACAAAAAGTTCTAACTGTTGTTCCAACACTTGAACGATAAATAAATTTACCTTCATATAAATGAGTGTTGATATCTTCCATAACAATATTGCTTGTTTCAACACGAACACCGATATCTACTTGATTGTTTTTAAACTTAATGTTGTGTTTTTGTAATACTTCTTCAAGCCAGCTAGAGCCATCTCTACCTACACCTAAGATAACATTATCGCCATAGACTTTTTCACCATCACATAAAACAACACCAACACATTTGTCTTCTTCAACAAGCAAATCTGCAACTTTTGTACGGAAGCGATAATCAACATGATTTGCCATCTCATCACGGAAGTTTTTAAGAATTTGAATATTTTCTTCAGTCCCTAAATGTCTTACTTTACTTCTTAATAATTTTAGGCCTGCCCCAATGGCTAACTTTTCAATCTTTCTTACTTCATCAGTATAAGGATCGGTAATTTCTGGATTTGCCCCATGCTCTAAGTTTAACTTATCAACATAGTTAATTAATTCCATTAATTCATCATCATCTAAATATTCATTTAACCAACCACCAAATTCATTAGTAATATTATATTTACCATCTGAATAAGCTCCAGCTCCCCCAAAACCAGTTGAAATAGAACAACTTGGTTTACATCCGTGATAACCATTTTTATCTACCGGGCACTTATCAATCTTACCTTGGAGAATTGGGCACTTACGATCATAGATATCGTTTCCTTTATCAATTAACAATACTTTATATTCTGGTCTTTTCAACATCAACTCATAAGCACAATACATACCACTAGGGCCTGCACCTACAATAATACAATTATATTTATTTTTACTCAAAATTTTCACCTCTTGTTTTCGTAACAAACCTTTATAAATTTCCCAAATAATGGATGAGCTCTGTTTGGTCTTGATTTAAACTCTGGACGATATTGAACCGCAATAAAGAAAGGATGATTCTTCAATTCCAAAGCTACTGGTGTGCCGTTTTTAGAAAAGCCACTCCAAACAAAATCTTCGTTTTCTAATTTATCTGCATAATCTAAGTTAACTTGATAGCGATTGCGATATCTTTCGCTAACTAAGTCTTTTTTATATATCTTATAAACATAAGAATCTTTCTTAATTTTAACTTCGCCAGCTCCTAGTTTCATTTTACCTTCTGCTCTTGAAGTAATAATTGGCATTTTACTATTTGAATTTAATTCTAAAGAATCTGCTTCTTTAAGACCTAAAACATTTCTTGCATGTTCAAGTAATGCTAAATGCATTCCAAACGAAATGCCTAAAAATGGAATTTTATTTTCACGAGCATATTTAATACTTAAATAAAGTCCCTCTAGTGCTTCTTGACCAAAACCATCAGGAACAATAATTCCTTGATAACCAGCTAAAGTTTTATCAACATTTTTCTTCGTTATTTTTGAAGAATCAATAGCGTCTATTTTAACTTTTACTGAATTATGGAATCCACCATGAGACAAAGCCTCATAAACAGAAAGATAAGCGTCTTTTAAAGATACATACTTACCAATTAAAGCAACTTTAACTTCTTCTTTAGAATTTTTAATTCTTTGAAGCATTTCGTTCCATTCTTTTAAATTAATAGGTTTTGTTTTTATTCCAAAATGTTTTAAGACTAAAGTATCTAATTTTTGCGCTTGCAATAGATATGGAAGTTCATAAATTGATTTACAATCTGGAACATCAATTACTCTATCGTCTTTTACATCACAAAATAAAGCTATTTTTTGCTTTTGTGATTCAGGAATCGGACGATCTGATCTTAAAATAATAATATCAGGAATAATACCAATTGACCTTAATTCTTTAACACTGTGTTGTGTTGGTTTTGTTTTTAATTCTTTAGCAGCTGTTAGGTAAGGAACTAAAGTTGTGTGAATATAAATCGTATTTTCATATCCCAATTCTCTTCTAACTTGTCTAATTGCTTCCATAAACGGTAATGACTCAATATCACCAACAGTACCGCCTATTTCTGTAATAACAATATCTGCACCTGATGTTTCTGCTGCTTCATAAACTAATTTTTTAATAGCATTAGTTATATGAGGAATAACTTGAATTGTTTGACCACCAAATTCTCCTCTTCTTTCTTTTTCAATAACACTTAAATAAACTTTTCCTGAGGTAACTGTTGAGTGCTTAGATAAATTGATATCAATAAATCTTTCATAGTGACCTAAGTCTAAATCAGCTTCCGCCCCATCTTCGGTCACAAAAACTTCACCGTGTTGTAATGGTGACATGTTTGTTGGGTCTACATTAATGTAAGGATCAAATTTTTGAATAAAAACCTTTAAGCCTCTATCCTTAAGTAATCTTCCTAAACAGGCAGCATTTAAGCCCTTTCCTAAACTGGATACAACTCCTCCAGTTACAAAAACAAACTTAGCGCGACTCATTTTTTACCTCCATTAAAAAACAAAAAATAGCCCTCTTTCTTTAAGAGAACTATTTTGCTCTTTATTATTATAGCAAATATTAAACCTTTTGTCTATAACAATCTTTAATAATTATTAAAGGTCATCAAACTCGTCGTCTTCATCCTCATCATAATCTTCATCATCTTCATCAGATAAATCTTCAAAATCATCGTAATCTTCTTCATCTTCTTCAATTGCATCATAGATAGCATCGTCATCATCAGCTTCTTCTTCATCTTCATCTAAAACTTCTTCGTCATCTTGAGCTAATAATTCTTCTTGCATTTCATATTTTAAGGCATCTTCTGAGAATACTTCATCAACAACATCAATATATGTTTTATCTTGATTAAGTAATTTTGAGTTTTGGCGATATTTTAAGTCCCATAATCTTGTTCCTTCTTTATCTTCTGCGCAACAAATAAAATAGCCACTTAACATAAAGTCAATTTCAAATTGGATATAATCTTGAGGGTCTACTTTTTCAATTCCCTTTCTTTTAAAGACTTCTGCTGCTAGATTTACAATCGTGTCTGGCTTTTTAGTTTCTTCTAAAATCTTTAAAGCTACATTCACCATTGACATATCTTCATAGATATTTCTATCTTTTCCCATCTTTTCTTCCTCCTTTTAAAAGATTGTATACTTCGTGATTTGTACGATCACCACTTAAAGGTGTAATTGTTGTGTATCCGCGATGGATTAAATAAGCATCGCTTTCTTCATTATTATCTAAACTTAAGTTTCCTGTTCCTAACTGATAATATAATCCTTCTTTTTCTTCAAAATAAGTATCAAAGCAAGTATCGCCTTGAACGGCAAGTTTAATACCTTGAGGATCAACAGGAAAGTTTACATTATATACTAAAGCTTTATTCCAATATTCTTCACTTAAAAGTAATTCCATAACTTCATCAAAGTGTTTTTCAAAACCAGCTAATGATTTATAGTTTGCAGAAAAAGCAAATCCATGCTTTTTAGTATATGCTGCTTCTGTTGCGCCAGCTACTGTTCCTGAATAAAAGATATCAAAACCTAAATTATATCCTTTATTAACTCCAGAAACAACTAAATCATAATCATAATTTAAATGATAGCAAGCAAAACGAACACAGTCAGCCGGTGTTGTATCAATTGCATAAGCTTCTACTCCTGGAAATAAATCAATTTTCTCAACACTAAAACCACCTCTAACTAATATTTTATGGCTTGTGGCTGATTGGTTATATTTAGGAGCAACAACTAATACTTCTCCATATTTCTTTGCTTTTTCAACTAATACTCTTAATCCTTCTGATTGAATTCCATCATCGTTTACAACAAGTATCTTCAAGTTACATTAATCCTCCGTTTTCTTTTTTAAATTCCTTTAATCTCATATCTAATTCCTTTAAAATTAAAGTAATTTCTTTTTCTTCTAATAGAGTAGCACCACTAGCTTGTTTATGCCCACCACCTCGATAATTATTAGCTACATCAGAGATAGTTACATATCTACTTCTTATTCTAGCCCTAATTGTACCATCTTCTTGTTCCACAAACAAGACCCAAATTAGACTGCCTTTAATTGAGTCTAAACAATTAACTAACGATGCTGCATCTTCAATACTTATATTATACTGATTTCTAATTTTTTTATCAATATAAAAATATGCAACACCATTTTCTGTAGTTTTAAAATTCAAGTTCAAATAACCTTCTAATTTTAAAACTTCTAGATCTTTTAAATATAAATTATTATAAATCTTTTCAAAATCTACATCATAAGTAAGTAAATAAGCACCAACTTCTAAAGTTTTAGAAGTGACACTACTATATCTAAACCTTCCAGTATCAGTTATTAAAGCTGTAAATAATGCTTTAGCGCCTTTACTAGTAAGTTTTAATTGCTTTTTAAAAGTTAGTAAGAAATCAACAATAATTTCTGCTGTTGCTGGTGCTTTAACATCAACATAATTGATATCGCCGTAATCATCAACAGGAAGATGATGATCTATTTTTATTGTTTCTTTTGCTAGATGATAATATTTACTATCAATTCTTTCTTTAGTAGCTGTATCTAAAACAATAACTAAAGACTCTTGATATATTTCTGGTTGTAGTTCTTTTTCTCTTGATTCTAAAAAATCTAAATAACTAACTGAATCATTAGCAGGGGCATAGACTTTTTTCTTAGGAAAAGATGTATTTAAGATATCTTTCAAACCTAAAACAGAACCAATACAATCCCCATCTGGTCTTTGATGACCTAAGATGATAATACTATCATATTCTTTAATTTTCTTCAAAATTTGTTTTTTTATTTCTTTCATTTTTCACTCCCTGCAACTAGTTTATTGAAATCTTCAATAATCTTTTTACAAATCTCAAAACTTGCAACTTTAGCCCCACTTGCAAGTAAATGGCCACCTCCACCATATTTAACAGCAACTTGATTAATATTGTGTTTAGATGAACGAAACTCACATAAGATTTGGTTATTTTCTTCATCTTCTACAAACATCGCCCAAATTTCAATTTCTTTAATACCAGCCATAATATTCACATATCCTCTAGCTATATTATGAGGCGAAATGCCATATGCTTCTACATCTTTTTTGGTAACTTTTAGATAAGCTACTTTATTTTCTGTAATCTTAAACTCATTAATTAATTTTGCTTTTAATTTAACGCTAGCTAAACTTTCAAGATAAAGATTGGAATAGATGTTATCAATATCTATCTCATACTCCATAAGTTTAGAGGCAATTGCAAAAGTTCTTGCTGTTGTTTTATCATAACGAAAACGACCACTATCAGTAACAATACCTGTATATAATTGTGTTGCTGCTTCCTTATTTATTTTCCAATCTAAATCTAAAGCAATTTGCGCAATCATTCCTGCACAACTTTCAAAACTCGTATCTGTATAATTTAAATCACAATAATCACTTACAGTATTATGATGATCTATTTTTATTGAGAAATTTGCATTTTTATAATTATTATTTAATAGCATTTCGTCGGTAGATGAATCTAAGACAAAAACTAATGCTTTTTCATATAATTCGATATCTATTTCTTCTGTTTTACCCATAAAATCAAAACGATTATTAGTATCACCAACAGCATAGATTTTTTTGTTTGGATAATTTTCTTTTAAAATTGCTTTTAAACCCAATTGACTTCCCATTGCATCGCCATCAGGATTTGCATGTCTTTCAATAATAATAAGATCGTATTGTTCTACTTTTTCTTTAATTGCTTTAATGTTCATTTTTTTCTCCTTCTTCTGTTCCTTTAATTTCTAATTCAGGAGTTAAGTGATAATGGATTTGTAAGTATTTATATAAACCATTACCTGCTAGACCTACTAGTATACTCGTAATTAAAGATATTAGTACTAATAATGCACCAGATTTAAAAACCGCATCTCCCGTACGATAAACAAACATTACCACAAAAAGTTGGGTAATAATATGAAGAAATCCTCCAATTACACTTACCCCTACCAGCGATGTCTTATCTTTTAGTAATTTGTGGGTTAAAAACATCCCCAAGAAACTAACTAAACTAGCACTTCCACCAATAATAAAAGTACTTAAACTTCCAAATATTAAACCAACAACAACTGATTTTAAAACAGTAATTAATAAACTAGTTTTAAAATCAAAAATATAAATAGCAATTAAAATAACGATATTTGCTAGCCCTATTTTAGCAACAGGTAAAAAAGGAAACGCAATTGTGCTAATTGTTTTATCAAAGAATGACAAAACGGCAGCCATTGCTACCATAATTGAAGCTATTGCTAGTTCTTGAACTTTACTAACTTTGCCATTAAGCATATAATCACCTTTCCTTGCCTTCTCATATTCTACCATAAATTATTGCTTTTTTTAAGATATTTGATATAATTTACTTAAGGAGTTGATATTATGTGTATATTTTGTAAGATAGCTAATAAAGAAATTCCTTCATATACTGTTTATGAAGATGATAACTTTCTTGCTTTTCTTGATTTATCGCCAATAACAGTTGGGCATACTTTAGTCGTCCCTAAAAAACACTATGCTAACCTTTTAGAGCTTGATGAGGCAACAGCTAAAGAAGCTTTGAATGTTGCTAGAAAGGTAGCTTTATTATTAAAAGAAAAACTAAATGTTTCGGATTTTAATATTGTAAATAACTGTGGAGAAAATGCTGGACAATCAGTTCATCATTTCCATATTCATGTAATCCCTATTTACAAAAAAGGCGATCTTGAATTTAAAGTTCAAACTAAAAAGTTAAGTGATGAAGATTTTAAAAAACTACATACTAAAATAATAAAATAGGAAGTTTAATCTTCCTATTTTTTATTAACCTAAGAAATAAATCAATAATAAGATATTTCCCAGTATTCCGCCTGCAGCTAAATATAATGATAATAAAGAAAATCGATATTTCTTTTTGATTTCTAAAATAATTGCAATGATTAATGCTGCTACACCTAATATAAGTGCAACAACAGGCATAAACGGAACAAAAGCTATAATCATTAAACCTATGCTTACAAGCGCAAGAACAAAGTTAAGTGTATCTAGTATATGTGTTTCTCTTTTTCTTTTTGCTACTGTTTCATATCCTTGTTCATCTAAAACATTAGCTTGAGTATTTTCTTCTTTTAAAATACTACCACAAATATGACAGAAGATTGCCCCTTCTTTAGCTTCGGCACCACATTTCCTACAAAACATCTTTATCCCTACCCTATTTTATCAACTCTCATATAAGGTCTTAAAACCTCTGGAATTGTAATCGTACCATCTTCGTTTTGATAGTTTTCTAAAATTGCAACTAAAGTACGTCCTACTGCTAATCCTGATCCATTTAATGTATGAACAAACTCTAATTTACTATCTTGTGATCTTCTAAATTTAATATTTGCTCTTCTTGCTTGATAGTCTTCAGCATTACTAATACTACCAATTTCACGATATGTTTTTTGTGATGGAATCCATACTTCAATATCGTATGTTTTACTCATTGAAAAACCCATATCTCCGCTTGATAAAACAACTACTCGATATGGAAGTTTTAAAGCCTTTAAGACTTTTTCTGACTCTAAAAGCATATCATCTAATTCTTGATAGCTATTTTCTGGAGATGCAATCTTAATTAACTCAACTTTGTTAAATTGGTGTTGTCTAATTAAACCCCTTGTATCGCGACCAGCACTACCTGCTTCAGACCTAAACGCCATTGTATAACTAGTTAATTTAATTGGTAGTTTTGCATAATCAATAACTTCTTCTTTGAACATATTGATTGTAGGTACTTCTGCAGTTGGGTTTAGATACCAATCACCATTACCATTAGCAATTTTAAATGCATCTTCTGCAAACTTAGGTAATTGTCCTGTCCCAAACATTGAAGCAGCCGAAACAATATATGGCGGTATTACTTCTGTATATCCACTTTCCGCATGTAGGTCCATCATAAACTTAATTAAAGCAAGTTCTAAACGAGCACCTAATCCTTTATAGATAACAAATCTACTACCCGTTACTTTAGCTGCTCTTTCAAAATCTAAAATATCTAAAGCTTCACCAAGTTCATAATGAGCTTTTGGTTCAAATGAAAATTTTGTTGGTTCCATAAACTTCTTTATTTCTTTATTATAACTATCATCTGGACCAACAGGAACTGACTTATGAACTAGATTTGGAGTTGTAGCTAAGTAATTAAAGATCTTTTCATCTAGCTCTTTAATTGTTTCATCTTTTTCTTTAATCTCATCTCCTAAGGAAGCAACTTCTTTTAAGATACCACTTGCATCTTTTTTCTCTCTTTTTAAAACACCAATTTGTTTACTTGCATCATTTCTTTGTTTCTTTAACTTTTCTACTTCAGTAATTAAATTTCTTTTTTCATCATCTAATTTAATAACATCTCTTAAGTATGAAAAATCAGAACCTCTTTGATTAAGGTTTTTAATTACATCTTCTAAGTTCTCTCGTAAGTATTTAATATCTAACATCTTTGCCTCCTTAAATTTAAGCTGTTTTAGCTCTGTAAGATATCTAATTCAACTAAAAAGGCCTTTTTTGCTTTTTAGTTGCTTTGTTTTTCTAAATTTAATTATACTACAATCTTCTTTTTTTTGCAATTAATTATAAAATTTAAAAAGCACCACTTGGGTGCTTTTTGTTATTCATATTCTACAAACAGATCTAGATCTTCATCAACATCTGCTTCTGATTCTTCTTTAGGTAGAATTTCAATTGAAGCTACTTTTTGGTCTTCACTTAAAGTAATGATTTTAGCTCCTTGAGTTATTCTTCCTATTGTTAGGATTTGGGCTAAAGGAACTCTAATAATAATACCGTAATTAGTAATTACAATTAAATCTTCTTCAGCTTCAACTGTCTTCATAGCTTTCATTTTACCGTTTCTTTTGTTTATGCTTAAGGCAGTAACACCTTTACCACCTCTAACTTGCGTTCTAAACTCTCTTACGCTAGTTCTTTTACCATAACCATTTTCAGTAACAATAACTATTTCATCATCTGGACTATTAATAATAGCCATTCCTACAACTTCTTCGCCTTCTTCAACTAAGATTCCTCTTACTCCTTGAGCGACTCTTTGCATTGGACGAACATCATCTTCACTAAACTTAATTGCTTTACCGTTTGATGCTCCTAAAATAATGTTTTTAGACCCATCAGTAACACCAACGCTTAATAGTTCATCTCCATCAACTAAGTTAATAGCAATAATACCATTACGTCTAATGTTTTTGTATTCTTCAATTTGCGTTTTCTTAACTAAACCTTGTTTTGTGGCAAAGAATAAGTAATCTGTTTCTTTGATAGAATCTGTATCAATACTTAAAACAGTTGCTAGTCTCTCATTGTTTTCTAACTTTAGTAAGTTTACAATTGGAGTTCCTCGAGCTAACCTATTTGCTTCTGCTATTTGATATGCTTTTAGAGTATAAACTTTACCAAAATTTGTAAAGAAGAATAAATCATCATGAGTAGAAGTATAGATTACTTTTGTAACAGCATCTGATTCTACCATCTTTGTTCCAATAATACCTTTACCGCCTTTATTTTGGGCTTGGTATGTATCTGATGTCATTCTCTTTACATATCCTCTTTCCGTAATAGTAATAATAACATCTTCTACTGGAATTAAGTTTTCATCTTCTAGACCTAAATCTTCAGCTAAACTAATTTCGGTTCTTCGAGGATCTTTATATTTTTCTTTTGTTTCTGTAATCTCTTTGATCATTAGTTCTTTTTTCTTTTGAGGATTTTGTAAGATCTCTTTGCATTCAGCAATAAACTTTTCTAACTCTACAAGTTCTGCTTTTATCTTTTCAACTTCTAAACTTGTAAGTCTTTGTAATCTCATATCGAGAATTGCTTTGCTTTGTTCTTCAGTTAAAACAAATTTTTCCATTAAACGGCTAATAGCAATATCTCCACTCTTACTAGCTTTAATTACCTTTACAACTTCTTCAATATTCGCAAGAGCGATAATTAATCCTTCTAGAATATGAGCTCTAGCTTCGGCTTTTTCTAAATCAAACTCTGTTCTTCTTCTAATTACTTCGTGTTGGTGGGCCAAATAACATTCTAAAATTTCTTTTAAGTTTAATGTTTTTGGTTGGCCACCATCTAAAACTAGCATATTAGCACTAAAAGTAGATTGAAGTTGAGTGTGTTTAAATAAATTATTTAAAACTACACCAGCATTAGCTCCTCGTTTTAATTCAATAACAATACGTAAACCATCTCTTGTAGACTCGTCTCTTAAATCAGTAATATCTTCAATTGTTTTGCTTTTAACTAAACGAACGATTCTATCTACTAAGAAAGTCTTATTTACAGAATAAGGAATTTCTGTAACAACGATTTGTTGGCGATCACGGCCTAAATCTTCGTAGTGTGTTTTAGCTCTAACAACTAAAGATCCTTGTCCTGTTTTATACATTTCACGAATTGCTGTTAAGCCCATAATAATACCACCTGTTGGAAAATCTGGTCCTTTTACATATTGCATTAACTCTTCAACTGTAACTTTTGGATTATTAATTAAAGCAAGTAAAGCATTCATAATTTCTTCTAAATTGTGAGGAGGAATGTTTGTAGCCATACCAACAGCAATACCTGTTCCACCATTAACTAGCAAGTTAGGAAAACGAGCAGGTAAAATCACTGGTTCTGTTTCTGTAGCATCATAGTTATCTTGATAGTCTACTGTATTCTTGTTTAAATCTCGCAATAACTCCATACTAATTTTGCTCATTCTTGCTTCAGTATAACGCATAGCTGCTGCTTGAGCCCCACCAATAGAACCATAGTTTCCTTGTCCATCAACTAAAGGATATCGAAAACTAAAATCTTGAGCCATTCTTACCATCGCATCATAAATTGCTGAGTCACCATGTGGGTGATATTTACCCATAACGTCCCCCACAATTCTTGCGGATTTTTTATATGGTTTATCAGAATATAAACCTAGTCCATTCATTGCATATAAAATCTTTCTTTGAACGGGTTTTAGTCCATCTCTTACATCGGGGATTGCTCTTGAAACAATAACACTCATTGCATAACTTAAAAATGAGTTTTTCATTTCCTTAACAATATCGACATTTTTCACTCCACCTTTATGGTAGAACTTTTTATCAATACTTTGTTCTTCTTCGTTTGAACTCTCTATTTCAATATCAACAATATCTTTTTCCATAAGAGTCCTCCTATACGTCTAAATTCTCAGCGTAGATAGCATTGCTTTCAATAAACTCGCGTCTTGGAGCAACGTCATCTCCCATTAACATACTAAATACAGTATCTGCTACAGCTACACTATCTAATTTAACTCTTAATAAAGTTCTAGTTTTGGGATCCATTGTTGTTTCCCATAGCTGATCAGCATTCATTTCACCTAGTCCCTTATATCTTTGGATATTGGGTTTAACATTAAATGTTTCTAATATTTCTTGTAATTCATTTTCACTATAAGCATATTCAATTCTCTTACTATAACTAACTTTATATAGTGGTGGTTGAGCAATATATACATATCCTGCTTCAATCAAAGGCCTCATATATCGATAAAAGAAAGTTAACAATAGCGTTCTAATATGGGCACCGTCAACATCAGCATCGGTCATAATAACTACTTTATGATATCTCACGTTTTCGATATCAAATTCTTTTCCAATTCCTGCTCCAATTGCTTGAACCATAGAAATGATTTCGTTATTACTTAAAACGTTAGCTTTTGTTGCTTTCTCTACATTCAAAACTTTTCCCCTTAAAGGTAGAATAGCTTGAAATTCTGCATCTCTTCCCATTTCCGCACTACCACCAGCTGAATTACCCTCGACAAGGTATAATTCGCTTTTTGTTGGATCTTTAGAACGGCAATCACTTAACTTAGAAGCAAATCCTAACGTTTCAAGAGGACTCTTACGAGAAGCTTCTCTTGCTTTCTTAGCAGCGATTCTTGCTCGTGATGATTCTAAAGCTTTATTTATAATTTCTTTTCCAGTATCTGGGTTTTCATCTAAATATTGTTCTAATTGATCTCCAAAAATTTGCGATACAATTCTTCTTGCGTCAGCATTACCTAATTTAGACTTAGTTTGTCCTTCAAACTCAGGTGATGGGTGTCTTACGCTTACAATAGCTGTTAAACCTTCTCTTGTATCTTCTCCGCTTAAAGATTCTCTCTTTTTAAAAAGCCCCATCTTTTTACCATATTGGTTAATTACTTGCGTAAGTCTTGATTTAAATGCTTCTTCGTGTGTACCACCATCAGGAGTATTAATATTGTTTGCATAAGAATGGATTCTACAAATATCATCAGCTGTATATTGCATAGCAATGTCAACTTCAACATTATCCATTTTCCCCGAAAGATAAATAATTTCATTGTGAATTAATGTTTTGCTTTGATTTAGATATCTAACATACTCTACAATACCATCATCATATTGATATGTATTGGTTCTAACACGATATGGGTTACGAAAATCAGTTAATGTTAGTTTTAATCCTTTATTTAGAAAGGCTGATTGTTGCAAGTGAGATGCTAAAGTCTCATAGTCAAATTCTGTTCCTTCTTTAAAAATTAAAGAGTCTGGTTTAAAAAGAACTACAGTTCCTGTTTTGTCTGTAACACCAATTCTTCTAACATTGTATAATTTCTTACCGCGACCATATTCTTGTTCATAAACGAAACCATCTTTAAAAACAGTAACTTTTAACCATTCACTTAAGGCATTAACTACTGCAGCACCAACGCCATGTAACCCTCCAGATACTTTATAACTCTTACCACCAAATTTACCACCAGCATGAAGAACTGTAAAAACAGCTTCTAGTGCTGATTCACCTGTTTTAGGATGAATATCAACTGGTATACCTCTACCGTTATCAGTAACAGAAACTGCCCCATTTGGTTGAATTGCAACTTCAATGTGAGTACAGTATCCAGCTAAAGCCTCATCGATTGAGTTATCTACAATTTCTCTAACTAAATGGTGTAGTCCAGTATCACTAGTACTACCAATATACATACCTGGTCTAGTTCTAACAGCCTCTAACCCTTCCAATATCTGAATATCGGAACCACTATACTGTTCATTTAATCTTTTATCTTCACTCATCTTTTTCTTCCCTTTCTATTTTAATAACATTACTACTTTCAAGCAATTCTTCATTAATTGCCTTGATTGTTGTGGTTGTAATAAATATTTGTTTATTGTTTTTAAAGAGTTTCATAATCTCGTTTTGTCTTTCTTTATCTAATTCGCTAAAAACATCATCTAAAATTACGATATTATCTAAACCCAATTTATCAAACAAACTAGCTAGACCTAACTTTAAAGCTATACTAGATGTTCTTTGTTGGCCTTGTGAAGCAAACGATGCTGCATCAACCCCTTTTATTGTAAATAAGAAGTCATCTTTATGAGGTCCAAGCCCTGTTGTTTGTAAATACAAATCTTTTTTAAGTTGTCGAAAAGTTTTCAACATAAATTCTTCGTTTTCCACATTTGGCATATATTTTAGTTCAGTTTTTTCTTCTCCATTAGAGATAGCTAAACTAATTTTTGCCACTTCTGGATTAAGCATATTAATAAACTTTTCTCTTTCAATAATTAGGTTTTTGCCGTATTTTACTAAAGCTTCGGAATAGATCTTTAAGAGTTCTAAATCTTGCTCGCTTTGATTAGTTTGCTTTAATAACTCATTTCTATTTTTTAACACTTTGTTGTAATTAGATAAATCTTTTAAATACTTATTATTAATTTGGCCTAAATAAATATCTAAGAATCTTCTTCGTTGAGGAGAATAGCCTTTTATTAGTTCAGAATCATCAGGAGAAAACATAACAACTTTAAATGTCCCTATATAATCACTTAACTTTTTAACCACATTATTATCAACTAATAATCTTTTTCTTGATTTATCTATTTCATATGATAACAAAACATTGTGCTTTCTTTCTTGATTGACAAATTCACCTTCTAACACATAAAAAGGTTGATCATGTTTAATTAAAAAAGAATCTTTGCTTGCTTTGTATGATTTGGTAAGTCCTAGACAATAAATAGCTTCCACTAAAGATGTTTTACCAACAGCATTTTCCCCTACTATTATATTAACATGAGGTTTAAAATTTATTCTTTTATCTTTATAACAACGAAAGTTGGTTAATTTCAGCTTTTCAATATAAAACATCTCTTTCTCCATTATCTTTTATAAATAAACGGATAAAACGGTCTATTAAATAAACTTTTGAACCATTTTTAATTCCTGAATAATTCATAGATATTATACCACATTTTCGCTTATTTTTAAAGACTTTTATTAAAATCTTTCCAATTATATTTATTGAGCCAAAAAACTCGTTTATTTTCGTTTTAGTTGCGTTTTTTAACAATATCTTGTTTTATTTGCCTTTTTTATTTAAAAATGGTTTAAGTTGAAATATAAAACACAAAAAGATGGTTTATAACTGCTTTTATGAATAATTAATAGATAATTTAACCATTAAAAGGAATAATATAGAATATAGAACCCAATAAGTGAAACAAATCTTGTATTAAAGCTTAGTTTTCCTACTTTTATTTAAAAGAAGCTGTATGGTTTTATGTATAAACTTCGTTTTTGTTGTTGTTAATTGGTGTTTGGGATCTTTCGTTGGGTATGATTTTGGATATAAAGATGTTTTATTCTTGAAAAAAGTAAATTATCGTCCATTAATTGTGTGTATTATGTTAAATTCTTATTTTACGTCTTTAAAAAGCATAACATTTTAGCTTTTCTGAGTATGGTTTTATGTATATTTCTTATTTTAAGGTCATTAAATATATAATTTTACCCTTTTATTAACCATTTTACATATAAACCTGTTTTTTTACTTCCAAAAGCATAATTTAATGCTCTTTTGTGTATGGTTTTATGTATAAATGGACCTTAAAACGCTGAAAATATTATGTTTTCTTTATTATTAAGGCCAAAATCATGTTTGTTTTTCAGTTTTATGGTTTTTCTAACGCTTAAACTGGCGTATTTTCTAACTTTTTAGCTTTATTTATATTGTTTTTCTTCTGATTTTAGCCTTATTTCAACTCTTATTTGGTTGTTTTTGTTGTATTAAACGTCAGATCCGGAAAATACTCGTTTTTAAAGCTATAAAAAGTGCTTTTTTTTGCATTTTTATGGCTTTATGTATTGCTTTTTATGTTTTTATTGTGTATAATAGTCTCAATAAAAGACCAAAAAAAACAAAAAATTTGTTTTTAACCAACATTTCTTAATATGGTTTTATGTATACCCATAAAACCATATATACAGCTGTATGGTTTTATGTATATTTGTCTTTTTAAAAGGCCTTAAAACCCCTGTATATGGCAAAAAACAGTTTTTTGCAACCTTTCAAATTTCGTTTTTAAGCGTTTTTAAGAATCGGCCTTAATAAATACTTTACTGGGGGTCAAAAATCTAGCTTAATTTAAATTCAAAATGTTTTTTTGAGCGCTAAAAAATATTTCCCTTTTTTAGGAAGCAATATTTTTAAAATTCAGGAAAAAACGAGTTTTAAAAGCTTAAAATCGCCTAAAAAATGACCTTAAAAAAGTATGTTTTTATGTATAAGTGTATAAATGTAAATGTGGTTTTGTGTATAAATGTAAAAACATATAAATGGTTATAAGGTTTTGTGTAAAAATGTATAAATGTTTTTATGGTTTTTGACTAAAATTGTGATTTTTATAAGAAAAAGGAGTGAAAAAAGATGGGAAAAATTAAAAAAAGAGGCCAAAGTCCTTTATCGGGCCTAAATAAAACTGTAAATGTAGCAGAAATTATTAAGGAAGAGACTCTATCAGAACCAGTTGTTGAAGAACCTGTAGTTTATCAAAAAGAACCTGTTTCTAGGACAGTAACCCCTACTAAATCGAAAAAAGATGAGATTTATGACGTATATGGAGGGAATAAAAAGGTAAAATACACTGCAACTATGGCTCACATTGTTAGATCTGAGGCAAAAATAGCTGCAATGAAGCAAGGAGTTACTTTTTCTGAGTTTGTAGAAGAGGCTGTTATACGTCATTTACGATTAATGGGAGTTAAATTATAGAATATGGCCATTATTTCGACATATTGTAAGAAAGGTGGCGTTGGTAAAACAACGTTTATTGGTTATTTAGCTCATTATTTAACAGAAGTAAAGAAAAAGACTGTTTTAGTCATCAGTATTGATGATCAAAATAGTATTTTTACTCTTTTTGGACGCCAAGATCTTGTTACAGCAAGAAATGATGACTATTTAGAGTACCTAATGGTAGGACAAAGGACGTTTGATGAAGTATTACATGAAGTAAGAGAAAACTTATATTTAATAAAAACTTTAAATACAGATGCTTTATCTACAGAATTAATTACAAAAAGACCTACAGAAAAGATCTTATTTAACATTATTGATGTCTATAACGAGAATTTCGACTATGTTTTGCTTGATTTCCCACCTTCTAGCTGTAGAGCTACAGAAGTTTTGTTGGATTATAGTGATAGAATTATCTTAATTATTAGTTTAGATAGTATGGGGATTGATGGGTTTATTAATACTATCCAGTTTTTTGTGGACCAAGACATTCCTATTAGTAAGATTCAATACATTTTACCTAATAAATTTATTGCAAATAGAAGAGCTCCTAAAGATTCTTTACAAACATTGGATAAACAAGCCAAAGAATTTTCAAGAACAATGGGATTAAACGCTTTAATATTGCCTTATTTTTCAGAGAAATCAACAATTCAAAACATTCAAACTCAAGGTAAGACTCCTTTTGACAAAAATGAAGTATTTGAAACTCGTTATGATTTGACCGAAACTTTAAAAGTAAGAAAAGAATTGTTAGGGATCTTTAAAAGTGTAGACGAACATGAAGAGAAATTAAGTAAAAAAGCAGCTGCTCAAGAACAGCCGCAAGAAAAAGTTGTTTTAAACTTAAAAAAGAAAAAATAAAAGAGGTTATTACACCTCTTTTTTTATTGTATGTTAATTAAGATACTCTTACTGGTAGAATTAATTGAGTTAAGTTAACATCATATTCACCAGTAACGATAAATGGTTTGATTTCGCCAGTAAAATGAACAACTATTTCAGAAGAATCAAACGATCTAACAGCTTCTAAGAAGTATTTAGCGCTAAAAGCTATCTTAAATGAAACAGGATTAGAACACTCTAATGGAATTAGTTCTTCTTTACCTTCGCCAATTTCACTTGTTGTTGATTTGATTTCAACTGTTTTGTCTGGGTTTAGTTGTAATTGAATAATGTTTGATGATTCAATGTTAGTAAATAGCGACATTAAATCAATAGTTTTAATAAGTTCTGTTTTATTAAACTTGATACTTGTTAAGAATTCAGTTGGAATTAAACTAGATGTATTTGGATAAACGCCATCAATTAATCTTGATTGGAATAACAAGTTCTTATACTTAAATAGGATCTTTGTTGGTGAGAAGTGTAATTCAATATCGTTCTCATTGTCGTCAATAATAATTTTGTTTAGTTCGTCTAAGCTTTTTGAAGGGATTACTACAGATAATTCTGGTAGTTCTTCGTTAACATTTAAATATATCTTTGCTAATCTAAAGCTGTCCGTAGAGATAGCTTCTAATTTATTGTTAGATAAGTTTAAGCAAACACCAGTAAGAATAGCTCTTGATTCTGATAAAGATGTAGCAAATGTTGTTTTTCTAATAATTTGTTTTAATGTTCCAATGTCTAATTTAATAAATGTGTTTGATTCAGCAAATGAGATTAACGGAAAGTTATCCTTTTCTAATGCATTTAAAGTAAAGTCGCTTCTATTAGCATAAATTTTAATTACATTATCTTCTACAACTTTGAATTGAACTTCGTTTGCATCTAGTTTTCTAATAATATCACTTAATATTTTGCCTGGTACAACAAAACTTCCTTCTCCTTCAAGCTTTAGTTTGTTTCCTTCGTTTAGTTGTGCTTGAATTGATATTTCGTTATTTGAAGCTGTTAAGTACATTTTGTTTTTTGTGATTTCGAATTTGATTCCAGTAAGCACCGGCATTGGTGTTTTTGTTGATAGAGCTCTACTTACGTTAGTTAAGTTCTCTAACAATAAATCTCTGTTAATTGTAACATTCATAATTTATTTCTCCTTTTATATTTATATTTATTTTTTTATTATTATTAGCATATGTGGAAATGTTAATAACTTTTATTTTTCACCTTGAATTTTATGAGTTAGATATATAATATCTTGTTTTATGCCTTTATTTTGCTTCATATCTTTTTCAATTTTATCGATTGAATAAGATACTGTGGCATGATCTCTATTTCCGAAATAACTACCTATTTGTTTTAATGGTAAGTCATAAAGAGTTCTAATTAAATAAATAGCCATTTGTCTTGCGAAAACAATTTTTGCTTTTCTTGATTCAGATTCTAATTCAGAAACCGAAACTTGATAATAACTAGCTACCAATTCTTTTATATCTCTTACCTTAACGTCGGCCGGAGCTCCTTCTTTACCCATACCTTTAACTAACGGTTCTAAAATTGGATAAACATTTTCTTTTGTGAAAGGAAGATTAGCCGACACACAATACCAAATATATCTACTCAAAGCACCTTCTAATTCTCTAACGTTGCGATCTTCGTAAATTTCAGCAATTAATTCTAACGCTTCAATCGGAACATCTTCTGGATTAGGGATATGAGTTGGAAGTTTCTTTTGTAAGATACCTAATCTTAAGTTTTTATCTGGTTTTTTAATATCTACAGCTAAACCATAGCTTAATCTGCTCTTTAACCTGTCCATAAAGTTTTGAAGTTGATTAGCTGGTCTATCTGATGTAACAACCATTTTTTTCTTTTCAGTATATAAAAGCTCAAATAATTTAAAAAACTCTTCTTGTGTTTTTGTTTTTTGTTCTAAGAACTGAATATCATCAACTAACAAGACATCAGCTGATTGATAATAATCATAAAACTTTTGAAAAGCTTTAGGATCTTTACTACTAGAAGCTGTAAAGTAATCTTGAGCATATTGTTGTGCTGTTGTGTAAACAACATTTGTTTCTGGTTTAAATTGCAAGATTTCGTTACCTACCGCAAACATAAGATGCGTTTTTCCTAAACCAACACCACCAAAGATATATAGTGGGTTTAAAACTGGTACAGGATCGTTAGCTACTTTAGTTGCTGCTAGAAAAGCAAAACGATTGCTTTCTCCAATAACGAAATTGTCGAAAGAATATTCAGGGAGCAAAGATCTTGGTTTTTTGCTGTTTTCGATATCTGTTTGTGTAGTATTTACTAAATCTACTTTACTTTTTTGTTCTTCTGCTTCTTTACATTCAATGAAAGTAAAATGACAACCAAAATTATTTAAAGCAAAATCGTTAATACTATTTTTATAAAATTTATCAATTCTAAATTTTGTTAAAGTACTATCAACGATAATCCAGATTGTACTATCTTTAACTTTAAAAACTTCTTTTGTTTTAGAAAACAAATCATTATAAGAAATGTCATCTATTTCAGTTTTTAAATGCTCGAGCGTCTTTTGCCAAATGTTTAAAGCATTTTCCATATCTAAATTACTCATACTGAACTCCTCCCATATATGATACCACAAAAAGAAAGAATAATAAACATAAAAATTAAATAATTTTTATCTACTTTTCCACAGTGTAAAAAGCAAGGAAAACTTTTTAATAAAGAATAAACAATTTATCAATGTGGAAATGTTAATTATAAAGATTGAAAAAAGCAAAAAAAATGATATAATGAATAACGAGGTGGTTTCATGGCTAAAAAGAAAGATAACGTAAAAATAGCAAAAAAAGCTGCTAAAAAGATATCTTCTTTATCTATTGGCGGAATAATTTTAGTTGTTTTAGTTTTAATTTTTCTTGCTATTTGGTTTTTATATTTAGAACCTCGAACTGTTAGGGATTTAGAAGTTAGAATAGATAAATATAATATTAGTGTTGACGCTAGTCAAACGATAACATATAAGACTATTCCCGAAACGGCAGCTGAGTATAATGAAGCAAGTTTTACTTCAAGCAATCCAGAAATTTTATCAATTGATCAAACGGGAAAGATGACAGCCCATCAAGTTGGGAAGACCGACGTTACCATAACAGTCGGTAAGATATCTAACACATATAAAATTACTGTTTTTAAGTTAGAGCCTAATGACGAAACTAATGATGATGGTTTTTATATATATATTGAGGAAGCCAAAGGAACTTATTATGCTTCTGCTAACAACAAAGAAGGCGAAGACTTAAGAAGAGAACTTAATAGTATCATGAGAGAAAACTTTACTCCAAGAACTTATGGAGATGCTAGAGAGATTTTAGGTAGAGCTGATGCTGATTTAGAAGACCCAACAAAAGTTTGGACAATCTATAGTGGGGATAAAATCGATGCCACATGGGACGGAACTAGTTGGACAAGAGAACACGTTTGGCCACGATCACGTTTAGGAACAGAGACTGATAAAATTACTAATAGTACTAGAAATCAAGCTAGTGACTTACATAATTTAAGAGCTATTGTTCAAAGTGTAAACTCTTCAAGAGGAAATTCATATTTTGATAATCCAACAACTGAAACAACAACATACGGAGCCGTTACTTCTACTTCTTGGTTTCCAGGCGATGAGCATAAAGGAGATGTAGCAAGAATCTTATTTTATATGGATGTAATGTATAATGAGTTAAGTTTAGTAGAAACAGCAGCCGAGTTATTGACTGGAGAAACATATCAATTATCTGGAGCTAAAATGGGATTATTGCCTATATTATTAAAATGGCATCGCGAAGATCCAGTTGATGATTTTGAACTTCAAAGAAATGATATTATTAGCCAAGAACAAAACAACCGCAATCCATTTATTGATAAACCAGAATATGTTCACTTAATTTGGGAAGGCAAAACGATAGATGAACTAACAAAATTAAGGGTTAAACCAATCTACTACTATAAGGAAGAGTATACATATGTGTTTTAGGAAAAAGAAAGATCTAGTCTTAAAACCGGGTTATTATTATATAGGAGATATCTATTATGCGGTTGCTAATAAACCTTATTGTAAAAAGTGGGCTGAAAAAGTAATTAGTAAGTTTAATAGAAAAAATGAACAACCAGAAAAATTAAAGAAAATTAAATGCCAAGGCATTACTTTATATACTTTTTCCCCAAAAGGCAACCTATCGTTATATTCTAAAAGAAAAGTTATTCATGAGATAATCTTAGAAACAAAAACCATTTGTATTTTGAATATAACTAAATATGGTAAAAACAAGCTATTTCCTTTTTCTATTTTAGGTATTGAAAACTTTCCTAATTCAGGATTTGTTTATTTAGAACAAGATACTATAATTATTGAAGAAGAAAATGGAAATATTATTATTGGAGACTATACAATTAAAGAAAAAAAGAAAAGAAGAACAAGAAGGAAGAAAAAAGATGAAAATAATTAGATTTCCAGAAAAATTAAATAATTTTGTAATTTTAGCAATCCTATTAATATACGCACTTTCAGCTGCGGTTGTTGGTGTTGCAGTTACTAAAGAAAAAGAAATTCTTCAAGCGCCAGCTTATGAAGAACATGTAGATAATGAAAAAGGTTATTTTAATTATATTAAGATAAGTAACAGATTATCTAAAGAACAATATGTTGAAGGAAACCCTTTGAGTAACAGGCATTATATTACAGGATATGTTATGGGAACCTCAGAAATTAAAGTAGACTTATTTAGATCTAGTTATAATGTCTCTTATGTTGATGGTAAAGTTTATTATTTTTCAACTGTTGACAGTACAGGCCATACAAATTCTTTTATTATGGCTTCTAATAAAGCTGGAGCAGATTTAAAGACACTTACTTCAATGGTCCACTTTTATGAAGAAAGTGAACCTAACGAAGAAGGTAACACAACAAAAGAAGAATATGTTTATAAATTCACAGAACCAATGTTAACTTTTAATAAAAAAGAAAAAGTGACTGATCCAGAAACAGTAAATGATATCTTTTTATTGAATTTTGTTCCTAAAGAAAAAGCAGGGAAAACAGATTATTATTTCAATTTAGATTTTAGGTCAAAAGTAGAAAACTATGAGTTTGATATCCAAGGATTTGTAGAAACAAAAGATGGAGAAATTTATACTACTGTTGGTTTGTATCATTTTGAAGGAAACTATCATAACGGGGAAGTAATTAATTCGCATGTACTTACAGATGAATACATTACAGAAGTTACACATCCTGAAACTTTATACTTCAAAGTAAAATATTATGATAAAACAAACAAAGAGACAAAATACTATCTTTTTGAAATTCCTTTCCCCAAAGACTTTTATCAACAAGAAAGTGAATAAAATTAAAATTTAGAAAATAATTGACAATCGCCAAAAATTTGTATATAATAGCAAGGCATGGTTTAAAACATAGGAGGTGAAATTATGTCAAAAAGAACATATCAACCTAATAAAAGAAAACGAAGCAAGGTACATGGATTTCGTGCTCGTATGTCAACTGTAGGAGGCAGAAGGGTTCTAGCTAGCAGAAGACGTAAAGGCAGAAAACAAATATCTGCATAAATAAACTCTAGGACCACTTTTGTCATTTTTATGTGAGTGGTCTTTTTATTTAATGATAGAGGTGTAAAATGAATCGTAAATATAGCTTAAAGAAAAATTATGATATTAAAGAATTACTCCAGAAGAAACAATCTGTGGGTAATCGAAACTATGTAATCTACTATGATTATATGGAAAGAAAAGACCCTCTTATAGCTTTGTCTGTTTCACGAAAAGTAGGCAACGCAGTTGAAAGAAATTATGAAAAAAGAGTTATTCGAGAAATTATTAGGCCGCTTTTAGAAACGATTGAGCATTATAAGATGTTAATTGTTGTTAAAGATAAAAGCACAGAGTTAAGTTATACGGAAAAAGAAGAGAACATTAATTATTTAATTAAAAAAATGAAAAAACAAAAGGAGACTATTAATGAAACTATTAATGAACAAAATCTTAAATAATAAAACAATTAAGATGATAGGGGTTACTGTTTTAGTTTTGTTTGTGGCATTATTTTTAGTTGGTTGTGGTTGTGCAGGTCAAAGTAGTGGAGATGGCACAGTTGAACCAAATCCAATTGTTGGGTTTAAAAGTTTTTGGGACTTGTTTGTTTGGCCAATGGCCGCTCTTATGTGGGTTGTTGGTAAAGCAGTAGGTGGAAACTATGGTCTTACAATTATTATTACAACAATTTTAGTAAGAACCGCAGCTTGGCCAATCTATACAAAAACAAACGATATGTCATTAAAAACACAACTAATGGCACCAGAAATGGAAAAACTAGAAGCAAAATACGCGGGTAAAGATGATCAAGAGTCACAACAAAGAAAACAAATGGAAATGATGCAACTATACAAAAAGTATGGTATTGGCATTGGAGGATGTTTATTACCTTTCTTACAAATGCCACTATTCTTAGGATTCTTCCAAGCGTTAAGAAGAATTCCAGATACATTAGATACAACTTTAAAAATGAACTTTGCCTTTATGAACCAAAATTTCTTAGGATTAAACTTATTTATGAATAAGACAGATATGCCAGAACAAGCAACTAAAATTTGGATTCTAGCAATCGCTGTTGGAGTACTTCAAGTATTATCGCAAATACTTACAATCTTAAGACAAAAATGGCAAAAGAAACAAGTATATTCAGATATTCCTGAATATCGTAAACCACAACAAACGCAACAAAACAAATCACAAAATATCATGATGAACGTTTTTGCTTTTGCAATGTCAGTTATGATGGTTGTGTTTGTTTTAGGAAACCCAGCGGGTTTAGGTTTATATTGGTTAGTTGGTAATCTTTATACAATGATCCAAGCACAAATCAGTTTTATGTTAACAGAAAAACGACTAGCGAAATTAAGAGCAAAATACAACAAGGAGTAAATGATGGAAAAGAAAACATATGAAGTTAAAACTTTAGATGAAGTTTATGAACTAATTAAAGAAGATATGGGTTTAGAGCCTGACCAAGTAGATATCGAAGTATTAGAAAAAAAGGGACTTTTTAAAACTAAACTTTTAGTTGAAGTTAGTGTTAAAAAAGACCCTGTAAAAGTAGGCGAAGAATATTTAAAAGAAATATTAAAAGCAAACAATATTAAAGGTATTGTAGAAAAGAAAATAAGAGATAATCTTATTTATTACAATATCAATGCCGGTGAAGATAATGGATATCTAATTGGTAGAAGATCTAGATATCTAATTGCTTTACAAGCTTTAGTATCGACAGCTATTTATAATGTTACTAAATCTACAGATTTAAATGTAATTGTAGATGTAGCAGAATATAAACAAAAAAGAATTGATTATTTAGAAAGCTTAGCTAGTCAACATGCAAGACGAGTTAAAGAAACAAAAAGACCAATAGCTTTAAGTAATCTAAACTCATATGAAAGAAAAATCATTCACGATAAAGTAGCCAGCCTAAAAGGAGTTACAACACATTCTGAAGGTGAAGGCAAAGATAGACATTTAATTATTGAACCTACGCACGAATGATTAAAATAAAAAAACCACGAATAATTTCGTGGTTTTTATTTATTTAAAGTATTTTTCAAATGAAACTTCTTCTAATTGAATTAAATAATTTATAAAAGTAAGGGTAGTCTTTTTTACTTTATAGTCTTCTAAGCATTGAAAATATTTTTCTTTATCTGCAGAAGGAATAATGATAGGAGCAAGTCCAGAAACCAACATATAGTAGTTTAATACTAGACGAGCAAGTCTTCCGTTACCATCTAAAAAGGGATGGATTTTTGCAAGTTGTAAGTGACTATAAGCAATTTTATTGATAGGAAGATCGTCTCCTCTTAAAACTTCAAAATATTCATCAATACGAGCATAAATTTTGTAGTGTGGTGGTGGAGTATGTTGTGATCCTTGAATCGAAATATTAAAAGTTCTATACATTCCCCCGTGCTCATCCATTAAAATAGAATGGCAATCTTTTAATTTTGATTCTGTAAGTGGTTCACCTCTTTTAGCTAAATCCGCCATAAACAAAAATGCTTTTCGATGATTTTCAGCAGTAGTTACCAAATTTTCATCATAGTTTTCGTGTTTACCTGACAAAATATTTTTGATATCTTCTCTAGTAACTACTCTTCTTTCAAAAGTAAGTGAATTGTAAACCAAATCTACAATAAACTCTAAATCAATCTTATCGTATGAAAAGCGTTCAGCAGCAAGCTTTTTAAAAGCTTCGTACTTTTCTTGTAAAAATTTTTCCATATAACCTCCTTGTTATCTATATCTTAATTATAACATATAAAACGATAATAATAAAGCAAAAAACGAAAAAACTTGAAAATAAAAATAAGGTATTGTATAATTATTATAATAGGGGAATGCGTATGTATGATGATGTTATTTGTGCAATTTCTACAGCCAATACAAGAAGTGCAATTTCTATTGTGAGGTTAAGTGGGAAAGGCGCAATCGATATTGTAAATAAAATCTTTCGCGGTAAAGACTTAACTAAAGTTAGTAGCCATACTATTCATTACGGATTTATCTATGATGGCGATCAAATGTTAGATGAAGTTTTAGTTAGTGTTTTTAAGTCGCCCAGGACATACACCAAAGAAGATGTTGTGGAAATTAATTGTCATGGCGGTGTTTTTGTCACAAACAAAGTTTTAGAACTTTGTATTGTTAAGGGGGCAAGACTTGCTGAACCGGGCGAATTTACAAAAAGAGCATTCTTAAATGGAAGAATTGATTTAACTCAAGCTGAAGCTGTCATGGACGTTATTGATGCTAAAAACAAAGAAACATTAAAAATGTCTAATTATGGTTTAAGAGGTGATATCAAAAGAATTATTCAAGAGTTTAGATCTAAAATCTTAGAAATAATTTTGAAAATTGAAGTTAATATTGATTATCCAGAATATGAAGACGAAGAACAAATTACTGAAGAATATTTAATTCCTAATATAAAAGAAAACATTCAAGAAATTGAAACAATTATTGAGAAAAGTGAAAACTCAATTAAAATTAAAGAAGGTATTACTACTGCTATTATTGGAAAACCTAATGTTGGTAAAAGTAGTATTCTAAATGCTTTATTAAGAGAGAATAAAGCAATTGTAACTGATATAGCTGGGACTACTAGAGATGTTGTTGAAGGTAGTGTTAATATCGGCGGACTAACCTTAAATTTAATTGATACCGCAGGAGTTAGAAAAACCGATGATATTATTGAACAAATTGGAGTTTTAAAAACTCAAGAAGTTTTAGAGAAGGCTGAGTTAATTATTTTGGTATTTGATTATTCTTCTAAACTAGATCATAATGATTTAGAAATAATTAAACTAACCAAAGATAAACATGTTCTAACGGTTATTAATAAAAAAGATCTACCGCAAAAAATAGATCTAAGTTTATTTGATAATTATATAATTATTAGCGCTTTTGATGAAAAAGATATCGAAAGACTAGAAAAAGCAGTAAAAGAAGTATGTAACATTAAGCAAATTGATGATAGCGAAATTAAGTATGTAACGTCAGTAAGAGCAATTACAAAGTTAAAAAAAGCTTTGCAGTCATTAAAAGATGCTTTAAGTTCTTTAGAATCAGGAATGCCAATTGACCTAGCAAGTACCGACTTGCGTAGCGCATGGCAAAGCCTAGGAGAAATTTTAGGAGAAGTTAGTAGTGAAGAGCTACTTGATGAAATGTTTTTGCAGTTTTGTTTAGGTAAATAAACAAGATGTAGAGGAGGGTATATGAAAACAGAAGCAGTTTTAAAAAAGAATCTACTTAGCATTATAGGTGGAGCAATTTTAGTGTCAGGATTAATAGTAGCAGTTATTTCCGCAATTTTTGGTGGCGGAATACCTGGAGGAATTTTAGGGCTTATAGCTGTATTAGGAGCAATCTTTGGCTTAGTATTAGCAGTAGCAACAGAAAAGTTTTTATATTTTATTGTTTCTTTTGTTTCACTTTCTTTATTTGCTCATGCATATATGGATGTAAACAACGTAATTTATTTATTTTTCTTTTTATCATTACTTGTAGCTGTAGCAGGAATTGTCTATTATGGCATTAAAGTAAAAGGAAAAATTCTAACAGCTATTGCTGTATTTGCTTTAGCTGCTGTAGGTTTAGCTTTATTTATTTTCTTTCTTGTTAACGACGCCCCAGCTTCATTAGTGTTTGTAGCTGTTGGTTTAATTCTATCTTATGCCGGTCAAGGAATTATCGTTCTTGCAGGTGATAGTAAAGGAGAGTTCTTTGCTGACAAAGTTGCTAACTTAAAGCAAAAGAACGAAGAAGCAAAAGCTAAAGAAAAAGAAGAGAAAGAAAAAGAAGTTATTAATCTAGAATGATTAAATAATAAAAAAAAGACCGAAGCTAGATGCTTCGGTTTTTTATTTTGTTTTATTCTACTTCTTTATAAATGTATTTAAATAAAGGAGTGTTTTTAAAGATAAGAGGATAGATGCCTAAACCAATAAAGATAACTAAAAAGTATCTAAGCATATCTAAAATCATATATCCGTCAGGAAAAGCAAATTTTAAACCTAGATAAACCCCAACCATAATAGCAATACCAATAGCGGCTCTTAAAATTTTCATTCCTAAAGTTGTTAGATCAGTAAACTTTACAAGTTTGTTTTCAATAATAACAGCACCAAAGAATCCTAAATAAGCAGCATATGAGATATAGAAATCTCGATAAACTAACATATCGTCAACATTAGGACGATAAAAGATAAACAAGAATGGGGCAAAAATTATTAAAGTAGTTGCTAGTAAAATGATTTTTGATTTAAATGAATGTTCGAAAGTATCGTATAAAGAACCACAAAGTAGTGAGATACCAATTCCCAAACTAATTCCTACAACAACATCAGATAAGAAGTGAACGCCCAGCCAAATTCTTGTAAACCCAATAATAGTAATAATTACAATTGAAATAATCCATAACCATCTTTTTTTAAAATGATTTGCGATTGAGAAATAAACAGAAGCAGCTCCTTGTGAGTGCCCACTTGGGAAAGAATAGCCTGTTGCATCACTGACTCCAGCAGCTTCAATATCTGGATCTACTTGGAATGGTCTTTTAATCGCAAATAAACCTTTCAATGCATTGTTTACTCCATACGAAGTTAAAGTTATATAAATAATTTTTTCGCCTGCCTTTTTATCTAAAACGAAATAAATAATAGCTACAATAACAATAATTACAATTTGTGACCCCATAAATGTTAGGATTTGAACAATTTTATCTAAGGTCTCTGTGCTTATGCTTCTAAAAAAGCGAGAAATATCTAATTCAAAATTACGCATATCAACTCCTCCACATATTATTTTAACCTATCTTTATTTTAAAGTCAATTTAATAATAAACCTTGAAAAAAACTAAATTAATTGCTATAATATAAAAACGAAAAGAGGAATCAAGATGAGTCAAAAGAAATTAAGTTTTAAAACAAAAAGAAGAATCATAAACTTCATTATAATTTTATTTACAATTGCTATACCTTTAGCTATAGCAGCATTTGTAGCTGACTATGGTTTAAACAAAAGATATAATCCAAATTCAAAGCACGCCGAAACAAGTGTTACTGATAAAATCATGAGTGACTTAAGAGCAAATGCCTTTATTGAGTTAATGAAAGGCGCTGGTTTTCCACGCGAAAGAATTCAAAAGTATGTTGAATATAGGAGTCAAAAATACAATCCAGACCCAATCTATGAAGAAACTGTTTATAATGACAAAGGTGAAAAATTATTTAACATGGTCGTATATGATGGCATTTGGAAAAGAGTTGAAGATGAAAAAGAATATTATGATATCGTTTCACCACAAATCTATCTATATGATGTTCAGTATGGCAAGATTAAAGCAGAATTTATGGTTGATCCGGACGTAATTGAAGATATTGAAGATATTGAATTAAGTGTAAAATTCACAGCACCTTTTTATAATCATAATACCGATGAAGTAAAAGATGAAGAAAGGCAATATAAGTTTACTGATGTAGCTGGTGTAATTACAGATATGGATTCAGATTTAAGGACAAAACAAGTTCAAACTTGTGAATTTCGTGCTGCTTTAAGATTTGCTCAAGCAGAAACACTAACAATAGATATTAATGCAAAAATTATCATTACAGATTCAAATACACCAGAAATAGCATTTAAAACTATTAATTTACCAATTAATACTGATGCAAGTACAAGAAATATGGAAGACTTTGAAGACGGTATGAGTAGTTCTTTTGATGCTATGATAAGCAAACAATATAAAGGCATTGTTTTCAAAAAATATGTTTGGTGGCAAAGCTTAATTGCACTAGTAGTAAGTGGTGCTGTTATTGTACCTTTTGGCTTAACATTTTTAATTAAAAAAAATGAAGAAGATAAATAAGGAATTGGAAACAATTCCTTATTTAATAGGAGAATAAATATGGAACTATATGAAATTGAAAGAGCATTAATTAAAAGATATCGAACTAAGCTATATGTACCATTTGTTAAGGCTATTAATGACTTTGATATGATTAAAGATGGTGATAAAATTGCTGTTTGTATTTCAGGGGGAAAAGATGGTTTTACTCTAGCAAAACTTTTCCAAGAATTACATCGACATGGCAAAAAAGAATTCGACTTAGTTTTTTTAGTAATGGATCCTGGCTATAATGAGGCTAATTTAAAGTTATTAAAAGAGAATGCGGAAAAATTAGGAATTCCAATAAATATTAAAGGATCAGAAATTTTTTCAATTACTGAGCAAGAAGAAAATCCTTGTTACTTGTGTGCAAGAATGCGCAGAGGATTTTTATATAAAGCAGCTCAAGATTTAGGTTGTAATAAAATAGCTTTAGGGCACCATATGAATGATGTTATTGAAACAACAATGCTTAATATTCTCTATGCTGGTTGTTTTAAAACAATGATGCCAAAGTTAAGATCAAAGAACTTTGAAGGTATGGAAGTTATTAGACCAATGTATTATATTAAAGAAAAAGATATCATTACTTATATGAAATATGCAGAAATAGAGACAATGCAGTGTGGATGTAGAATTGCTTCGCGCGATTTAGATAGCAAAAGAGCAGAAGTTAAAGCGTTAATTGCTAAACTTAAAAAAGACAATCCAATTATTGAAAAGCACATTTTTAAAGCAACATTAAATGTAAATTTAGATTGTGTTTTAGGTTGGGAATATAATGACGAAAAATTTAACTTTTTAGATTTTTATAACGAGAGTAAAAAAAGCGATGATGATTAAACAATCGCTTTTTTATTTTTGAAAAAGAAAATAATAAAAACGCTTTTATTTTCTTATAATTAGTGTTATAATGATAGAAAGTAGTTGTTGAAGGAGGTAACATATGTCAAAACAACAATACACGTATATGTTTAATGAAGTAGATGCGACAATGCGAAACCTTTGTGGAGGTAAGGGTGCGAACTTAGGCCAGATGACTAAATTAGGATTACCTATTCCAGAAGGATTTATTGTAACTACTGAAGCATGTTTATACTTTTATAAACATGGTCAAAAACTATCAAAAGAAATTATGGAACAAGTTAAAGAGTCACTAAAAACACTAGAAAAGCAAACGGGTAAAAAATTTGGTGATCCAAACAATCCATTACTACTTTCTGTAAGATCAGGTGCTAGGGTTTCAATGCCTGGTATGATGGATACGATTTTGAATTTAGGATTAAATGATATTGTTGCTACTGGTTTAGCACGTAGAACAAACAATCCACGATTTGTTTATGATTCATATCGTCGTTTCGTTCAAATGTATTCAGATGTAGTTATGGGTGTAGGCAAAAGCGAATTTGAAAAAATCATTGATGAAATGAAAGAAGCAAAAGGTATTAAATTAGATACTGAGTTTAGTGTTGATGATTTTAAGAAAATGATTAAACGCTTTAAAGCTATTTACAAAGAAGCAGTTGGAAAAGACTTTCCAGAAAATCCAGAAGAACAATTATTTGGAGCAATTAATGCTGTGTTCTTATCATGGAATACACCAAGAGCAATTTATTATCGCCGAATGAATGATATTCCACACGAATGGGGTACTGCAGTAAATGTTCAATCAATGGTATTTGGTAATATGGGAGATTCATCTGGAACGGGAGTAGCTTTCTCTCGTAACCCTGCTACTGGAGATGACCATTGCTATGGAGAGTATTTAATGAATGCTCAAGGAGAAGATGTTGTAGCTGGTATTAGAACTCCAGAACACATTGATCACTTAAAAGACTATAGCGAAAAATTATACAATCAATTAATCGGTTCAATGAAAAAACTTGAAACATTCTATAAAGATATGCAAGATATTGAATTTACGATTGAAGAAGATAAATTATATTTACTTCAAACAAGAAGTGGTAAAAGAACTGCCCAAGCAGCAATTAAAATTGCAATCGATATGCATAATGAAGGCTTAATTACAAAAGATGAAGCTTTGTTATTGTTACAACCTGCTCAATTAGATGACTTATTGCACCCACACTTTGTTTTAGAAGAACTAAAACAAGCAAAACCAATCGGTCAAGGGTTACCTGCATCTCCAGGAGCAGCTACTGGCGAAGTAGCATTTACAGTTGAAAAAGCAATTGAAGCGCATAATGCAGGCCGTAAAGTTGTTTTAGTTAGACTTGAAACATCACCTGAAGATATTGAAGGTATGGATATTTCTGAAGGATTCTTAACTGCTAGAGGTGGTATGACATCACATGCAGCAGTTGTTGCTCGTGGTATGGGTAAATGCTGTGTTGCTGGTTGCCATGAATTAAGATTCCAAAAAGACTATGCTTTAATTAATGATGTAAAAATTAAAGAAGGAGATGTTATTTCTTTAGATGGCTCTACAGGTTTAATTTATAATGAAGCAATTCCAACTGAACCAGCTACTATTTCTGGTGATTTTGCAACAATCATGGAATGGGCAACTGAAAGAAAACGTCTTGGCGTTAGAGCTAATGCTGATACACCTAAAGATGCTAAACAAGCTCGTGAATTTGGAGCTACTGGTATTGGATTATGTAGAACTGAACATATGTTCTTTGGGGAAGAAAGAATTAAAGCAATAAGAGAAATGATTATTGCAGACACTACTAAAGAAAGAGAAAAAGCTTTAGCAAAAATTCAACCAATGCAAGAACAAGATTTTGAAGCTCTTTTTGAAGCAATGGGTGACTATTCGGTTACAATTAGACTTCTAGATCCACCTCTACATGAGTTCTTACCAAAAGAAGAAAAAGATATCGTTGCTCTAGCAAAAGACTTAGGTGTTAGTTTAGAAAAGATGAAATTAAGAATTTCTGAACTTGAAGAAGCTAACCCAATGTTAGGACATAGAGGATGCCGTCTTGCTATTTCCTATCCGGAATTACCAATTATGCAAACAAGAGCTATTATAGAAGCATATTGTGCTGTAAAGAAACGTAATCCTGCTTATAAAGCAGTTCCAGAAATTATGATTCCTTTAGTAGGCGAAATTAGAGAATTAAGATATCTCAAGGATATTATTAAAGAAACTGCTGATCAAGTTTTAAAAGAAAACAAGATGAAAGGTGAATACAAGATTGGAACAATGATTGAAGTTCCTCGTGCAGCTTTATTATCTGATATTATTGGCGCTGAAGCTGACTTCTTCAGTTTTGGTACAAACGACTTAACACAAATGACATTTGGTTTTAGTCGTGATGATGGAGCCGACTTCTTAAAGAACTATTATGCTAAAAGAATTTATCTAAATGACCCATTTGCTCGTTTAGACCAAGAAGGTGTTGGCCAATTAGTTAAAATGACAGTAGAAAAAGGCAGAAAAGCAAACAAGAAACTTAAGATTGGTATTTGTGGAGAGCACGGAGGAGATCCTTCATCTGTAGACTTCTTCCATAGAGCTGGTTTAGACTATGTATCTTGTTCACCATATCGTGTACCAATTGCAATTTTAGCTGCTGCTCAAGCTGCAATTAAACACGGTAAATAAAGCAAACGATATAAAAAAGGAGTAAAATTTTTACTCCTTTTTCTTTTTATGGTATAATTACTAACGAGGTGATTTTATGCAATATTATAAATATCATGAAGAAGGAAATGATTTTCTTATTGGCGAAGAAAGACAAAATATTGATTATACAAAAGAAGCAATTAAACTATGCAATCGAAAACTTGGAATTGGAGCTAAGGGATTAATAGTCTATTTCAATAACAAAATTAAAGTTTTTAATGCAAAGGGAGATAAAAAAGATATCTACTTTGGGGGAATAAGAGCTATTTCTAAATATTTTCAAGATTATAAAATCAATTATCAAAATGAAATAAATTATGATGGCAAAAAAATTAAAATTGTAGGGCAAGATCTAATTGGCTATGAAATTGAAATTAATCAAGATAAACTAATTGAAGACGAAATCTTAACAACTAAAGGCAAGATTCCTATTTATCGTTATTTAGATAAAAGAGAACAAGTTTTAGTTCTTACTAAAAATTTAGATGAGTTAGCAAGTAGTGGTTTAGCTGAAGAATTATATGAAAACCCTTATTTTTCTGAAGAAAAAGATATCAGTTTTGCCCGATTAGTTAATAAAGATAATGTTGTTATCTATACATATAATGAAGATGGCTGGTTAGAAGGAAAAGATTTTTCTTGCGCTTTTGTGTATTTAGTTCTTCAAGATAAAGAAAGGATTCCAAGTGAAATTAAAGTTCATTTAAAAAAAGGAATATTAACTTTAAAGAACGACGAAGGAAAACTGTTTGTTTTTGGAAAAGCAAATAAGATATGTACAATAGAAGTATAAATAAAAAAACACATTAGTTTCTAATGTGTTTTTGTTTTAATATATTAATAACAAGTTTAATATTCGCAATTTCCTGGTGTTCTTGGATATGGTAAAACATCTCTAATGTTTTCAATACCAGTAACATACATCACTAATCTTTCAAATCCAATACCAAATCCTGCATGTTTTACAGTACCGTATTTTCTTAAGTTTAGATACCACTGCATTTCATCAACAGGAACGTTCATTTCTTTCATACGTTTTTCTAGTAAGTCATAACGTTCTTCTCTTTGGCTTCCACCGACTAATTCACCACAACCAGGAACTAGTAAGTCTACAGCTGCTACTGTTTCGCCATCTTCGTTTAGTCTCATATAGAATGCTTTGATATCTTTTGGCCAATCAATTACAAATACTGGGCCTTTAAAATGAATATCAGTTAAGTATTTTTCGTGTTCTGTTGCTAGGTCTTTTCCATATTCAGGTTTTTCTGTAAATTTATGATCAGATTCTTTCATGATTTTAATTGCATTTTTATGTGTACAAACAGCAATTTTTGAATCAAGGAAAGCTTCTAATTCTTTGATTTTACCTTTAGCAACAAACTTATCAAAGAAGTCCATTTCTTCTTTAGCATGTTTTAAAACATATCTAATTACATATTTTAAAAGATCTTCAATTAAAGCCATATCATCGTTTAAGTCCGCAAAGCAAATTTCTGGTTCAATCATCCAAAACTCTGAAGCATGGCGTTGTGTGTTGGAGTTTTCTGCTCTAAATGTTGGCCCGAAAGTATAAACTTTCTTAAATGCAGTGGCAAACGTTTCAGCTTCAAGTTGTCCTGATACAGTTAGATGAGCTGCTTTTTTAAAGAAGTCTTGAGAATAATCGACTTTTTTGTCTTTTGTTTTTGGTAAATTGTCTAAATCTAAAGTTGTTACTTGGAACATATCTCCAGCACCTTCTGCATCGCTTGCGGTAATGATTGGTGAATGTAAGTAGACAAATCTGTTTTCGTAGAAGTAATTATGAATTGCATAAGCAAGGACGCTTCTTACTCTAAAGACAGCATTAAATAAATTAGTTCTCGGTCTTAAATAAGCTTGTTCTCTTAAAAACTCGCGTGAATGTCTTTTTGGTTGGATTGGGTAATCTTCGGGAGAGTCACCAATTAACTTTAATTTTGTAACTTTAAGTTCATATAGTTGTTTTGCATTAGGTGTTAAAACAACTATTCCTTTAGCGGTAATACTTGAGCCAATTCTGATTTTTGATACTTCACTAAAATTTTCTAGTTTGTTATCATAAACAAGTTGCAAAGTTCCTAGAGTTGTTCCATCAGATAAAGCAATAAAACCAAATTCTTTTTGATCTCTGTTTGACCTTACCCAACCTTCAACCGTAATTTCTTTGTTTTCTAGTTGTTTATAGTTTTTGTCTAGTAAATATAAATCCATTTTTATTTCCTCCTAAAATATAAAAAGTCCTTAAAAAATTAATTTAAGGACGAAAAATTTCCGCGGTACCACCTTAGTTCGTATAAAATACGCAATACTCATTTGACTTTTTAACGCAAAGTTTACGGTTAGTTCTACTTAAATTTCTTCTAACAGCTCCTAGTGTTCTTTCCTATAAAAGATAATTATGATTCTCACCACCATCATATCTCTGTAAATGATTTTTATAGTACTTTTCTATTCATCGCTTTATAGTTTAATTTTATCATTATGCAGCTTTTTTGTCAAGATTAAAAACTAAGGAATAAGGCCTTAAAAGATATATCCGAGCACACCTGAAATTAAAATTAAAAAGATTGGGTGAGCTTTTTTAAAGATTTGGGACAAGGCAAAAATAACAACCATTATTATAATAGCCTTCCAATCTAAAAGCTGATTTGTTCCTTCAGTAATGAATAAATTTTTGGCAACTAAAGAAACAACTACGGAAATCAAAAGACCAATTATTATTGGTTTTAAAACTTTAAAGACAGTTTTCACATAATAGTTTTCAGAAAATTTAGACATAAATTTCGCTATTACATAGATAATAATAAATGAAGGTGTAACAACACCGATTGTGGCAACAATACCACCTAGGATGCCGGCTTGTTGGAAACCAATTAAAGTTGCTATATTAATTGCAAATGGGCCAGGAGTTGACTCAGAGATTGCTAAGAAGTTTAAAATCTCATTTGATGTAATCCAACCTTTTTGCATTACAATTTCATCTTCTATCATTGGGATCATGGCGTAACCGCCACCGATAGTAAATAAACCTATTTTAAAGAAAACAAAGAATAATTCTAAAAGTATTTTAATATATGCCATCATAAGTCTCCACTTCTTTTTTAGCGCTAATCACAGCAAAAATTGCTCCAATTAACATTCCAAAAATAATAATAGTGATTGTAGGAATATCTAAAAGTAAAGCAAATACTAAGGCAACGACGATAAAACCATAAGACATATAGTCTTTTTTTAATACTTTATATAATTTCATTAAGGTATTTAAGATTAAAACCACAGCTCCAATTCTTACGCCATAAAAGATTTGGGTAATTACTTTGTTTTCTAAGAAAGCTTGATAGAAAAAGGAAATAATAGTTATTACTATTATTGAAGGTAAGATTACTCCGATTGTTGCAAGGAGAGAACCCCAAAAACCACCTACAGAATATCCTACATAGGTAGCACTATTAACAGCAATAACTCCAGGAGTACATTCAGCTAAGGCTAACATATCTAACATATCTTCATCTGAGATCCATTTTTTCCTTTCCGCAAGTTCTCTTCTAATTAGAGGTAACATAGCTAAACCACCACCAAAGGTAAAAGCGCCGATTTTAAAGAAAATCCAAAAAAGTTCAAAAATGTGTTTAGGCTTTTTTTCTTTTTTCACTTTTACATCACCTCTATTATTTTTTAATTATACTATAAAATTTATATAAAAACAAGGACAGTAAAAAAGAGCTTTTTAAAAATAAATCTTCTTTAAATAAAACTGTTTAAAATAACGATTTTTTATGGTATAATAATATACGCGCAAGGAGTTGGTATTTAATGGGTTATAAAGCACTTTATAGGACATATCGTCCCCAAAAATTTTCAGAAGTTATTGGTCAAGACATTATTATCAAGACATTACAAAATTCAATAATTACAGGAAAAATTTCTCATGCTTATTTATTTAGTGGGCCAAGAGGAACAGGTAAAACTTCAATTGCAAGAATTTTTGCAAAGGCTTTAAACTGCCATTATGTTAATAAAGAAACCGGCG
This sequence comes from Acholeplasma sp., assembly GCA_012838635.1. Lineage (GTDB taxonomy): Bacteria > Bacillota_I > Bacilli_A > ML615J-28 > CAG-698 > DUNF01. Next base: position 20,158 of record DUOW01000011.1, on the reverse strand, counting down.
AACCTTGTTCAGAGTGTACATCTTGTACAGAAATTGCCATTACCACAAGCCCAGATGTTATTGAAATTGACGCTGCAAGTAATAATGGTGTTGAACAAATTAGAGACATTAGAGAAAAAGTTAAGTTTTTACCAAGTGGTGCTAGGTATAAGATCTATATTATTGATGAAGTTCATATGCTTAGTGGTAGTGCTTTTAATGCTTTATTAAAAACATTAGAAGAACCACCAGCACATGCAATTTTCATTCTAGCAACAACAGAACCAAATCGTGTTATACCCACAATCCTATCTCGCTGTCAAAGATTTGATTTTAGACCAATTGCTATTTCAGATATCTATAAACATATTAAATTTGTTTGCGAACAAGAAAACACAAAAATTGAAGATGAAGCAGCAATAGCTTTAGCCGAAAGTGTTGAAGGGGCAATGCGTGATGCCTTAAGTTATCTAGATCAAGCAATAGCTTTAGCAGAAGGAGAAATTACTTTGGATATCGTTAATGATATTACTGGTAATTTAAGTTATGACAAACTTTTAGAAATTGCTAAACATATTGAAGATAAAGAAATTGAAAAAACACTAAAAGCAGTTACCGAACTTTACAATTTAGGTAAAGAAGCTTTAAAAATGTCTTCTTCGTTAATTAGCTTATACCGCGATATTTTGGTATACAAATCTTTCCAACATGAAAAGAATGAAAAATATATTTTCCAAAAAGAACAATTTAAAGAATTAGCTAAAACCATAGAAAATAACAAGATTTTCTATTATGTAGATATCTTAAGCGACACACAAAACAAAATTAAGTATTCAGCAAATCCTTTAATTTTCTTAGAAGTAGCGATTATTAAAATGATTAATGCTTCTAGTGAAGATTTAGATATCGTTCGTCGTTTGAATGATCTTGAAACTAGATTAGAAGAAGGTGGAAGTGGAACTGGCGGCAGTAGCGCTTCTGTTCAAAACTTAGAAAGAACAGTTGTTAGAATTACGAGTGAATTAAGTAAATTAGAGCTTCCGGTATTAAAAAATAAAGTAGAAGCGTTAGAAAGAAAAACAGCTAATACTTTAGATGTAGAAGATGTTAGATCAGTTAATACAAAATTAAATACTTACGAAAAAGAAATAAAGACATTAAGAGGAGATTTAGCTACTTTAAATCCATCTTATTTAGAAGGCAGATTAAAGATAATTGAATCTAAAATTGAAGGGAAGAAGTTTGAATCAAGTACACCTGTTAGTAGTAACGAAGTTGATCCAGAACTTTTAGAAAGAATTGAAGAGCTTGAAAACAAGGTTAAAAGTTTTAAGGCATCTTCTAACGAAGTTAATGTAGAAGAAATTTCAAAAAAGGTAAATGAGCTTTTAAAACAAAGCAAAGCGCAAGGAAATGAAGATTTAGATATCTTACGTGCGAGAATCGATGCTTTAGAAGAAGCAAAACCAGAAGAACACATAGATAATCAAAACAAAGTATCTACAGTAGGATTAGCAGATATTGAAAGACGAGTTCGCCAAATGGAAGAACAAGTTTATCGTTTAAGTGCTGAAAACTATTTTGAAGCTGATCAAAAACGCAAACCAAAAAGATCAAGCAAAAAAGTTTCTGATAACCAAATTATGTTTTTTGGTGATGAAGTTATTACTGTTTCTGAATTTGAAACAAGAGACGAACAAGATTTTGATTTTGGTGCTATTGCTAAAGAGGAAAAAGAAGATCTTAAACATGAGGAAACACTAGAAGAAGATATCGAATTAGAAACAACTAGCGAAGATGATGAACAAAATTTAGAACAAGAAGAATACGAATTAGAAACAGAAGAACAAGATAACGAACTAGAAGCATCAGATGATTATGAAGATGAAACTTTAGATGAAGAAACTTATGATGCTATTGAAGTTGAAGAAACTGAAGATGAAGATAGTTATGGCGATGGTGAAATTGATAAAGCTTCAATGAGTTATCGTTTGAAATATCAAGCAGATGTTAAACCTGGCGAAATATCAAGTGGTTATATCTATAAGCATGAAAAAAATAAAGATGAATATGATATTACTGATGCAGCTTATTCTGCAGATAAAGATAAGAACAAAGCTTTAGATAAAGAAGTTTATAATTTATTTAATGTTAAACCAGAAACAAAAGTTAAAGAAGATAAAAAAGAAACATATACAACTGAAGATGGAGTTGTTGTTCACAGCACTCATTCAACAATCGTTAGAAAACAATCTAAAGATGATTATTATGAACAAAAATCTATGGGTTTAGAAACACAAGAAGTTGAAACTGAAGAGCCAAAAGTAGAAGAGCCGGTTCAAAAAGTTCAAGAAGAAGTTAAATCAATTGATAGTTTAGCTGATTTAATTGATCTTGTAGAACCAAAATCTGCACCAGCAGAACCACAACCAGTTGAACAAGCACAAACAACTAAACCAGTAGTTAAAAAAGACTTAAATGAAGAAGAAGCATATGAAAATTATTCAGAAGAAATAATCTTAAGGATAATGATTGATGCTTTAGATAAAGATGCAAGAGAAGATAAACGCAGGATAGCTGAACTTTGGCCTTATTTAGGCGAAAGTGTCTTACCTCAAGATGTTTCAGTTGCAAATTTATTAAAACAAGGTGATGTTAGAGCGGTAGGTAAAAATGAGATTATTTTAGTATATGAAAGTCCAATGGTTTGTAATCAAATTATGGATAGAAAAACTAGAAGAAGAGCATTAAGTATCCTAGAAGATAAATTAGGAGCTTTCTATAACTATATGGCTTTACCCGAATCAGACTTTAGTGAGAAAAGGGAAGAGTTTGCAAGTTCTTATTTAATGGGCTCAATCCCGAAAAAATTATCACCAATAAGAAATCCTTATTTAAAAAATATATCTAATCAAAAAGAAAAATCAATTACTGAAGAATTAGCAGATATCTTCGGTTCTGAAATTGTGAAGACGGAGGAATAATATGAACCAACAAGCATTAATGAAAAAGATTAAACAATTACAAGAAGAAATGGTTGAAACACAACGTGAAATTGAAGCAACTTTATTTACTGCTTCAGCAGGCGGTGTTGTCACTATTGAAATGCTAGGTAATAAGAAATTAGTCAAAGTTGATATCGATCCTTCTTTTGAAGCTCATGATAGTGATGATTTTGAGATGTTAAGCGATATGATTGTAGCTGCTTGTCAGATTGCAATTGATGACATTGATAAATTTACCGAAGAGAAGATGAGAAAATATCAAAGTATGCTAGGATATGGTGGGTTTTAATTTTGAAATATCCAAAAGCTTTAGAAGAACTAATTGCAAGTTTTAAGAAATTTCCTGGAATAGGACCCAAAACAGCAGAAAGACTTGCTTTACATGTTTTACTTGGAGCAGATCAAGAAGATGTTAAAAGCTTATCTAGCAATTTACTTAAAGCTTTAGAAGAAGTTCATCCATGTAAAAACTGTGGGATTTTAACTGATCAAGATCTTTGTTTTGTTTGTAAAGATTATACAAGAACAAAACAACTTATGATTTTAGAAAACAATAAAGATATGATTAGTATTGAAGCAACAGGACAATATCATGGAAGATATCATATCTTAAATGGTGTAATTTCAGCTTTAAATGGTGTTGGTCCAGATGATATTAACTTAGGTAGTTTAAAACAAAGAATTAAAGATGAAGGAATTACCGAAGTTATTATTTCTACAAATCCTACGCTAGATGGAGAAATGACAGCTTATTACATAAACAATTTATTGAAAGACGAATTGGAAGTTTATCGAATTGGTTATGGTCTTCCTGCGGGGACAAATATCGAGTATGCTAATGAAACAACTTTGATAAAAGCCCTTGAAGGAAAAAGGAAAATGTAGTATAATAAGGATAAGGAGTGTATTTCATGAATTTGTCTCAGCAAGCTAATGTGAATATGAACTCTTGTAGTACTATGTTAGTTAGTACTACTTTTGGCATTCTTATGCCATATTTTAACATAACTAAGTCCACTTTTTAATTGAGTGGACTTTTTTAATACTTAAGAAATAGGAGAGATGATATGGGAATTTTTGACAAAATCAAAGAAAAATTTAAGAAAAAGGAAAAACCCCAAGCAGGAGATTCTAAAGAAGTAAAAGAAAAAGATTTAGCTTTAGAATCTACAAAAGAAGAGGCCGTTTTTGATACTGAGACAATCAAAAAAGACATGAAAAATATGGGGGTTGAAATTAGGCTAGAAGGACTAACTAAGGAATTCGTAGAAAAAAAGACAAACAGAATTACAGTAGCTGTTGACAATTTTGATGTAACAATTCCAGCAGGCAAGTTAGTTGGACTATTAGGACCTTCGGGCTGTGGGAAATCAACAACACTTTACATGATTTCGGGTTTACACCAACCTACAGCGGGAAGAATCTACTTTGGTGATGATGATGTTACTAACTTACCGCCAGAAAAAAGAGGAATTGGTTTAGTTTTCCAAAACTATTCGTTATATCCTCATATGACGGTAAAACAAAACATTATGTTCCCATTAGAAAACATGAAAGTTCCAAAAGAAGAAGCGGAAAAAAGAGCACAATATATGGCTGAGCTTGTTCAAATTGGAGACTTAATGAATCGTAAACCAAATCAATTATCTGGAGGTCAACAACAAAGAGTTGCTATCGCAAGAGCTTTAGTTAAAATGCCAAGAGTATTACTTCTTGATGAACCTTTATCTAACTTAGATGCACGTTTAAGAATGCAAATGAGAGAAGAAATTAGAAGAATTCAAAGAGAAACTGGTATTACAACAATCTTTGTAACACACGACCAAGAAGAAGCAATGAGTATTTCTGATGAAATCGTCGTTATGAAAGATGGCGTTTTACATCAAAAAGACAAACCTCAACATGTTTACAATGAACCAGTAGATGAGTTTGTAGCTAAGTTCTTAGGAAATCCTCCAATTAACATTATTGAAGGTAAAATTGAAGATGGAAAACTTATCGTAAATGGTAAAGTTTTAGAAAAGGTTAAACTAGAGGATCAACCGATTCATCTAGGTATTAGAGCCGAGTTTTTCCAAGTAGATCCAAAGGGAAGATTAGAAGCAGAGATTGAATTCTTAGAACACATTGGTAGAGATACAATGGTTATTGCTTCAATTGAAGATGCTAGCAAAACATTTAAAGCATTAGTATCTGCTCAAACAATCAAAGACTTGGAGGTAGGACACAAGATCAGATTTAATTATTCTTCCTACTTTGTATTTAATGCGGAGACCGGAGAAAGATTAATCTAAGATGTTAGAATGGAAAAAAGATGGTTGGAAAGCAGCAATAGCCTTAGGTCCTACGCTACTTATTATGGCTGTGTTTACTTTCTACCCAATAGTTAATACCTTTATAATGGCGTTTAGGAATAACTACAAATTCTTAAGTGGAGTTGATGAAGGGTTTGGAATTCAAAACTTTGTAACTGTTCTTAGTGATCCAAGATTTTTAGGGGCGCTTAAAAATACATTGTTAATGGTTGTTGTTTCAGTACCAATAACAGTTATCTTAAGTATTTTAATTGCAGTTGCTTTGAATTCTATTGAAAGATTAAGAGGATTTTTCCAAACAATCTTTTTCTTACCTTACGTTACTAACACAATTGCGTTAGGATTAGTATTCAACACAGTATTCCACAAAGACTTTGGTTTATTCAATTCTTTATTTAATTTAGGTGCAGTAGACTGGTTAGGAGCAGAAACAACATATTGGAGAGCATTCTTCGTTTTAATGGTTTATACAGTTTGGAACGGACTTGCCTTCAAGATTATCGTTTTACTTTCAGGCTTACAAAATATTGATAAACAATATTATCAAGCTGCCGCTATTGATGGAGCATCTAAATGGAGAATTTTTAGAAAAATAACTATTCCTTTATTGTCACCAATGATTTTATATACAACAATTACTTCGTTTATCGGAGCATTCAAAGTGTACACTAGCGTAATTTCCCTATTTGGTAAAGGTGCTGGTGCAAGTAACTCGTTTGGACCTGACAACATGTTAATTACAGTTGTTGGTTACATTTACAATAAATTATGGGAAGCAGGAACACCATTTGGTGTTGCATCAGCTGGATCTGTAATTTTATTTGTAATTATTCTATTGATTACACTTATTCAAAGAAGAGTAAGTAAATCAAGGGTACATTACTAGGAGGTGCTAAATGGGTTTTAAAGAAATTTTATTAATTCTTTTAGGTTTAGCTGCACTTTTTGGAATTGGTTACTTAGTAGTTTATCTAGTAGGTAAATACAAAGAAAAGAAAAAGGCTGAACAATTAGCTTTAGAAAGTGGCGCAAATGCAGCCGAACTTGCAAGAGCAAAAGAAATCCAAAGAAAAGAAAAAGAAGCGTATGTTCCAGCAGATCAATTAAGAGCATTTAGAGTCAAAAGAACAACATTAAAAGTAATTACATATATCTTTTTAATCTTAATTGCTTTATTTATTTTGATTCCGTTCTATTGGATGGTAATTACATCATTCAAATCAGCAGAAGAGATTGCGGCAACAAAGCCCTCTTTAATTCCAAACAAAATTACTTTTGAGGCATATAAGAATATTTTCCAATTAGAGTTAAATCCAAACGGAACTTTAAAGCGAGGAGTACCATTCTTATATATGTTTGGAAATACAATTTTGGTTGGTTTCTTTACAACGGTATTTACAGTAATATCTGTTGTTTTCTCAGCATTTGCTTTTTCTAGATTAAGATTTAAAGGAAGCGACGTTTTATTCACAATCCTATTATCAACAATGATGGTTCCTGGGGAAGTATTCATTATTACTAACTATGGTACAGTTTCAAGGTTAGGTTGGGTAGGAGCAAGATTAAACGATGATACTGTAAAAATAATAGGTAACTACTTGGCGATGATCTTGCCGTTTATTGGAAGTGTCTTTTATACTTTCTATTTGAGGCAAACGTTCAAGCAAGTATCTGATGAGTTATATTATGCGGCTAAAGTAGATGGAGTTGGAGATTTTAAATATTTATTTAAAATTATGATTCCAATTGCAAAGCCAACAATTATTACAATTACGATTTTAAGTTTAATGGGCTCATGGAATGCATATATTTGGCCAAACTTAGTTACGGACTTCCAAAACTACAAGATGTGGTTAGTAAGTAACGGCTTATCGAATGCATTTAGATCAACAATTGAATTAACCGGTCCAGGCAACGTACTTAACCAACAAATGGCTGGATCGTTAATTGTCACACTTCCATTACTAATTGTCTTCTTTACTTTAAAGAAATACATTATGCGTGGAGTTGTTCGTGGTGGAACAAAAGGTTAAGAATTTATTCATAAGAAAGAGAGGAAATTAATTTATGAGAAAAATTTTATTAGTACTTATAGCAATGTTCAGTTTAGCTTTGGTTACAGGCTGCTCTTGCCAAACAAAAAAGATAGACAAAGAGTTTGAAGACTTAACAGAAGTTGTTAAGGCAGGAGAGCAAGATGGTGTAGCTATTGAAAAAGTTCAAATTACAGTTAATGTAACTAGTGGTATCGTAAGTGATTCATTAACTCCACTTGTTCCTGAATTTGAAGCAGAATATCCACATGTTGGTGTAACACTAAATACTATTAGTGGTGGATATACTGAATTAAGAAAAACAAACATTTTACAACTTCAATCAAACCAAGCACCAACAATTACATTAGGTTATCCAGATCACTTTGCAGAATACTATTCAGCAAGTGCGATGATTAATTTATCAAACTTTATTAAAGGACCTAATGGTTATACTGAAGAAGAATTAGCAGATTTTATTCCTTCATATTTAGCTGAAGGTGCGGGATTTGATGATGAAAATCCAAACGATTATTATTCATTACCGTTTAATAAATCAACAGAAGTTTTAGTTTACAATAAAACTATTTTAGATAAAGCAATTGAACTTGACCCAACAATTTCTGTTCCTAAAACTTGGGCAGAAGTTAAATCAGTTTCTGAAAAGCTTTTAGCTTTAGGAAGTCAAGGAAAATTAGATGGCATTATTCAAGTTGCAACTGGAGAGTTAGAAATTTCAGAACATATTAATGCTGGAACATTCTATACTTTTGCTTATGACTCATCAGCTAACGCATTCATTACTTTCACAAGACAAGTAAAGAGCACTTATACTGAAAGAGCAAATAACGAACAAGGATATTTAGTATTTGATACTCCAGAAAACGTAGCTAACTTAACATATTTCCAAAATGAAAATACAGCTAAACGTTTTGCCGTAGCAGAAACATTTGGTTCTAACTATGCATCAGATGCTTTCAAGAGAGGACAAGTTCTATTTACAGTTGGATCATCAGCTGGTATTAAATATAATGAACCAGAAGGAAATAAATTCCAAATTGGAATTTCTACTGTTCCTTACTTTACTGAAGATGCTAAATTTGTTATCCAACAAGGAACTAACATCGCTATGCTAGCTCAATCTACAAACTTAGAAAGAGCAGCTGCTTGGTTATTTATTAAATATTTATTAAGACCTGAAAACACAGCCAAATTTGCAATGGCTTCTGGTGGATACCTACCTGTTAGAGCTTCAGCTTATGAAACAGCAGATTATCAAGAATACTTAACTAATCCTCCACTAGAAAAAAGATCATTCTCTAAAGCAGCTAACTTAGCTTTACAATATCGTGAACAAGGATATCAATTCTTTGTAGACCCTGCCTTTGTAGGTTCTTCAAAAGTAAGAGATGAAGTTGGTAGTGCTTTAGTATCAATTGTTGTTAATAAACATGACGTTAAGACACGTCTTGAAGCAGCTTATGCTACTTTAGGTAAAGCATATCAAAAATGATAAAATGCACAAGAAGAATAATATTTAGTTTATTATTCTTACTTTTAGCCTTTCTTTTAGTTGGTTGTAAAACAGCAGATACAATCAAATTAAATACAGAAAAAGAAAGTCTTATGGTTGGTGAAACATATCAACTAGAAGCAACTGTTGTTCCAGAGAAAGCTAAATATAAATGGGAATCAAGTAACGAAAAGGTAGCAACTGTTAAGGATGGTTTAGTTACGGCAGTTGCTCCTGGTAGAGTTACAGTTAGAGCTATTAGTGGTAAATTAACTGCTGCAGCTAACTTTGAGATTTATGGGCATTTAGATACTGGTTATACTGATGAACTTAAACTAACAAAAAGTTTTGCTGGCAAAAGTTTTATAGCTGATGGTATTGGAGAAGTTGAATTAAGCCAGTTGGTTGATGGCGATACAGCCCATTTCCGTAATAAAGGCGAAAGATTTACTTTCACAACAAGATTCTTATATATCAATACACCAGAATCTACGGGTAGAATTGATCCTTGGGGTAAAGCTGCAAGTAGTTTTGTAGGGGAGATTTTAAGAGGTGCCGAGCAAATTGTTTTAGAATCATCTGATGGTAAAGCAGCTCAAATTGATGCTACAGGAAAAAGATATTTAGGTTTAGTTTGGTATCGTAATAGTGCTAATGAAGACTTTAGATTATTAAATCTTGAAATAGTTGAAAATGCGTACTCTAACTATACTGGTTCAACTGGTGCCAATGATAATTATGTAGATACATTTATTGATGCCGCATATAAAGCGGGAACATCAAGAAGGAGAGTTTTTGGTGAACCTGATCCAAGCTTTAATTACACTGGTGAAGTTATTGAAGTTTCGATTGCGGAAATTAGGAAAAACTTTGATCAATATGATGATGGTTCAAATCTTTTAATTGAAGCTCAAATTATGAGAATTGTAGGAGACAACCTATATTTAGAAGATTTAGAAGCAACTGACTTTGATGATGAAATCAAAAAAGCAGGTATCTATATCTTTAGTGGTTATGGCTCTGGACTTGGAGCTTTGAAGGTTGGAACTATTGTTAGATTCCAATGTCAAGCAGTGCTTAATGATATTTATGGTATGCAATTGACTAATCCAAAACAAGTAAGAATTTTAGACAACGAAGATGGAGCTGAAGTAGAATATACAGAAGTTCCTGCCGATTTTACATCTTTAGTAGACTATGAAGGATATGTTGTTATTGTAAGAAATGTAACTGTTACAAGTGTTGGCACACCTAATGATGAAGGAGCTTATACAATTTATTGTAAAACAGAAGCTAATGCAGAAATCAACTTTAGAATTGATGGCGGAGCTTATCCTAAATTAGACTACAACAGCATTCAAGTTGGAAAGATTTATAATGGTATTGGTGGAGTTTCAAAATTCCATGACACTTATCAAGTAATGATAGGAAATCAAACAAACGGAATTAATGATTTCGTTTTAGTTTCAGAATAAATACAAAATTAGGAGGTATACAATTTTGAAAAAACTTAGAAGATTAGGTTTGGTACTACTATTTGCATTATTTGCATTTGTAGTTGTGGGTTGTTCTTGTAATCCAACAGAAGAAGACCCAACGATGGGTTATTTAGAAGACGCTCAAGGAAGAATTGTTTTCTTGGGAGATGCTAATAACTTAAAACAAGATGAACAATTACAAGATACAGTAGTTGTAAAAGATGCAGATGGAAACGACGTTACAGTTAAAGTAACTTGGTCTATCTCAAAAGGAGCAGAATATTTAGAAGTTGAAAAAACTAATGAAGGAAAAACAATGTTACGTGTTACACGCCCTACAGGCAATGAGCAAGGTGAAGCTACTTTAGTTGCTACTTTAACTATTGAAGGTAAAGAAGGTTCTAAAATAAGAGAGTTCACAATTTATATTGCTCCAGCTCCAAGCGTTTTAACAGTAGCAGAATTATTCGATGCTCAACTAAATCAAGATGTTGAAGGTGAAGGTGTTGTAATTCACGCTTGGGCAGACAAAAGCAATTCTATTTGTGCTTACTTCAAAGATGATACAGGAACATTTTTTGTCTATATGGCTAAAAGTGAACACCCTGATAAAGTAAAACCAGGTGCAAGAATTAGAGTTTCAGGAGAAAGAAAAGCTTATAATAATTGTCAACAAATTGGTGGCGATTCAGCAACAATTACAGTATTAGAAGAAGCACCAGCTGAAGGCTATAATTATGGTGATTTAGGTGTGGCTAAAACAGCTGCTGAAATTGAGGCATTGGGCGATGGAATTAAACTTCCAGGAACTTTAGTAAAAGTAACGGGAAAAGCTATCCAAAAGACTGAAGGAGATTATACTAACTCATACTTATTAGATGAACTTTCAGGAAAAGAACTTGCTATTTATTATGGTGGACATCCTCAAGGAATAGAAGACTTCAATGCTAAAATAGATAAGTATGTAGAATTAGATGCTGTTTTATATGCATACTCAGATGGATGGAGAATTTCAGTTATTCCAGGAACTGTAGTAGAAGTTGCTGCACCTGAATTAACAGATGAAGAAAAAGTTGCTGGAGCAGTTACTAACTTAAACAATCAATTCCCTGAAAATATGTTAGTCCTTAAAGATTTAGTTTTACCAGTAACTTCAGATTTAGATGAAGCACTAACAATTAGTTGGGCTTCTGATCATCCAGAAGTAATTGCTGTTGATGGTAAACTTACTAAACCAGCTGAAGAAACTACGGTAGTATTAACTGCTACAGTTACTTTAAGAGAAGTTAGTCAAGAAGTTAGTTTAACAGTTAAAGTTCCTGTTTATGAATTATCTACAATTGCTGAAGCACATGCAGCAGCAAAAGACGATATGCTTTATATTCAAGGAACAGTAATTGGTGTACTTAAAGATGGTATTGTTGTAGAAGATGCTACAGGAGCAATTTTAATTTATGATAAAAATGGTATTGCTGCTGGCTATGGCGATGTTGTAGATGTAATAGGTAAGAAAGATGCTTATAAAGGATTACCTCAACTTGCATCACCTACAGTTATTGTTGTTACTGAAGGAACAGGATATGATCATGCTGCTAAAGCTGTAGAAAAATCAGTTGCAGATCTTTGCGCAATTGAAGCATCAGATTTATCAAATATTGGTAAAGTTTATAAAGTATCTGGTAAGTATGTTACTGCGGGTTCATATAATAACTCATATATTGCTGCATTAGACGATGAAACAACAACTACAGACAATAAAGTATATATTTATTACAATAATACTGCTGAAGCATTAGCTCAACTTGAAGGTAAAGTTGGTAGAGAAATTGCATCAGCACTAGTAGTAGTTATGGGACCTCATGACAGCGAAAAATGGAGATATGTATTAGTTCCAGATTCAGTTGTTTGGGTAGGATTAACTGACGAACAAGCACTAGCAGAGGCAAAAGCTAGAGTAGAAGATGCTTATCCAAATAACAAAGAAGTTGTTTCAAATCTAACTTTCTCTGCAACAGTAGATGTTGAAGGTAAAGAAGTAGCACTTGCTTGGGAAACAGATAAACCAGAAGTTATTTCAAATGAAGGTGTTTATACTGCACCAGAAGCAGATACTGAAGTTGCATTAACTGTTACATTAACTTTAGGTGAATTACAAGAAACATATACAGCTACACTTGTTGCTAAAGCACCAATCGCAATGACTGTTATAAAAGCAATTGATTTTGGCACATCTCCTACAACGGATGAAGGATACGGAAGCAGTTCGTTTACATTTACTAACGCTGATGGCGAGACAATGACGCTTCAAAAACAAAGAGCACAACTAAATAATTCAACATATGCTCCGCATGAAGAAAGTGGTTGTATGTTAGTTTTAGCAACAAAAAAATCTGCTCAAGAAGCTTGGGTTGAATTTGATTTTACTTCATATACTGAAGCTACAGGCGTGAAATTTAAGATTGCAGCTTGGAACCAATCAAAGTATGATAAAATTATGGGCTTAGCTGACTCAGTTTTAAAAATTCAAATTAAAGATGGAGAAAATTGGGTTGATATTACATTAACTGGTGAAGAAAATCCTAACTTCCTATCAAAATTAGAAAAAGATAAGTATGTAGAAATCACATCTAATTTTAATCCAGGATTATACAGATTCTATTATCATACACCAAATGCGACTGCTGATGGCAACACTGAATATGCAATTGTTGTTGATGATGTTACATTATTTAAATAAAAATAAATAAAAGATAAAAGAGTAGGACCAAATTATATTTGGTCCTATTTTTTATTATATGGTATAATATTAGAAAAGAGAAAAGGAGCAAATTATGGAATACAGAAAAATGAGAAAACTTAACATTAGTCCTTCTTTATTAGGTTTTGGCGCTATGAGATTAAAGACTAAAACAAATGGTGATATTGATTATGAATTAGGAAATGCTTTAATAGATAAGGCATATCAAAATGGTGTTAATTATTTTGATACTGCTGCAACTTATACCGATGGAAGAAACGAAAAGTTTTTAGGTCAAAGTTTAAAAAGATATCCTCGTGAAAGTTACTTTTTAGCTACAAAACTTTCTTTGTTTAGAATTAAAGAAAAGGAAGAAATTTATAGTTTTTTTGAAAGACAATTAGAACAATTAGGTGTTGATTATGTAGACTTTTATTTGCTTCATTCAATGGATAAAAATCTTTTTAAGAAAGTTAAAGAGTGGGGAGTTATTGATATTTTAAGAAGGTGGCAAAAAGAAGGTAAAATAAGATATATTGGTTTTTCTTTTCATGATGATTATAAAACTTTCAAAGAGATCTTAGATTATTACCATTGGGATTTTTGCCAGATCCAATTAAATTATATGGATACCTCTTTCCAACAAGGCCTTCAAGGTTATTATGATGCTTTAGAAAAAGAAATACCTGTTATTATTATGGAACCTTTAAAGGGAGGAAAACTTGCTAACTTTAATACAAAGGTAAGTAAGTTATTAACTGATTATGATCCCAATGCTAGTACAGCAAGTTTTGGCTTTAGATATCTATTTGGGCTAGAAGGCGTAAAAGTTATTTTAAGCGGGATGAACGATATGGCTCAATTAGAAGATAACTTAAAAACTTTTAAAAATCCTAAACCTTTAAATAAGGAAGAACAAGAATTAATCAAACAAGTTGAAACTAAATTAAATGAGATTTTTGAAGTAGATTGTACTAAATGTAGATATTGTATGCCTTGCCCTGCAGGGGTTGATATTCCTGAAAATTTTGAGATTTTTAATGATTATGCAATGTATCAAGCAATTCCTAACACTAAATGGAATATTAATCTTTTAAAGAAAAGAGATGCTTTATATGATGCTTGTATTGAATGTGGTGCGTGTTTAAGCTTATGCCCTCAAAAAATAGATATTCCAAACGAACTAAAACGAATGAAAGAGGCTTTAAAGTTTATCGATGATTGAAGCTAAAATAAGTTTAGGGCAAAACTTTTTAGTTGACCAAACGATTATTAAAAAAATTGTTAATAGTATTCCTATTAATAAAGATAGTTTGGTTATTGAAATTGGGCCTGGGATGGGTGCAATTACTAAACCGATAATGGCGTTAACTAAAAATGTAATTGCAATTGAACTAGATCAAAGATTAGTTCGTTATTTGGAAGAAGAAATTCCTAATTTAAGAATTATAAACGAAGATGCATTAAAAGTAGATATCGATTCCTTAGTAGAAAAGGATAAATACTCTAATGTAATCTTGGTTAGTAATCTTCCTTATTATATAACTAGCCCGTTAATCGAAAAGATTTTAAAACTAAGAAAAATAGATTATGCATTTTTAATGATGGAAAAAGAAGTTGCTTTAAAAATAAGATCTAAAGAAAAGAATGTTTTATCTTTACTTCTTGACTTAAAAGGAGAAATGGAAATCTTGTTTGATATTGGGCCTAGCGCTTTTAAGCCAAGACCAAAAGTAGTTAGTTCGTTTGTGAAGATATCTTATTTATATGAAAATAAGTTAAATGATGATTTTTATTTATTTTTAAATAATATATTTTTGAATAAAAGAAAGACTTTAATTAATAATTTAAGTTCGATATATAAGAAAGACAAAAACGAGTTAGAACTTGTTTTTGCAAGCATAGGTTTAGATCTGAAAATAAGAAGTGAAAAGTTAAGTATTGAAGATATAATAAAATTATATAAGGAGCTATTTTAGATGAAGAAAAAAGCTTATGGAAAGATTAATCTTTCTCTTCGTGTTTATGATAAAAGAGAAGATGGTTATCATAATATAGAAAGTTTAATTACTTTAGTTGATATTTATGACGAGATGAAATTTAAAAAAGCTGCAGAAACTAAAGTTTTTGTAAAGAAAGCGAAGATTAAAAATAATATTGTAAATAAGACAATTGAGTTAATTAGAGAAAAGTATAATCTAAGTGAGAGCGTTGAAGTTAAAATAAAAAAAAGAATTCCTATTGGTGCGGGATTAGGTGGGGGTAGTAGTAATGCTGCTTGTACCATTAATGCTATGGATGAGCTTTATGATTTAAAGATGACTTCTGGTGAAAAAAGGGAACTAGCAACAAAGTTAGGAATGGATGTAGCTTTCTTTTTAGAAAACGATACTTGCCTCGTAAGCGAAAGAGGAGAAGTTACAAATCCAACAATTAATCCTTATATTGGTTATTATTGTTTATTGCTTTTTAGTGATTTTTCTGTTTCTACAAGAGAAATCTATGAGGCCTATGTTGTACCAGCAGTTCATCTTGAGAATGATTTAGAAGCTAGTTATGAAGCAACTAATACTTTATTATATAGAGAAATTCAAAACATCAAAAAAGATCTAGTTGCGTTAAAGGCATCTAAAGCACTAATGAGCGGATCTGGCCCAACTGTCTATGGATTATTTGAAAAGAAGAAAGATGCTAAAAAAGCGAGAAGACTTTTGAAGAAAAAATATCATCGCACACCATTAATTACGAAAATTATTAAAAACAATTAAAAATTCAAGCGTTTTCAAAAAGTTCTTGCTATTTTATTAATAAATGTTATAATGTTAATGGAAAGAGGAAAGAAAGATGCCAATTACAAATGTACAAGTTTATTTAGTAGAAAATGCTGGCAAGATCAAAGCTTCCGCAACAATCACATTTGATGATGCTTTTGTAGTTCACGGCTTAAGAATTATTGAGGGTGAAAAAGGGCTGTTTGTAGCTATGCCAACAAGATATTCTAAGACAAAAGGTAGATTTTTAGATACTGCTCATCCAATTACTACTAAAGCAAGAAACGTATTAGTTGAAGCCATTTTAAAGGTTTATCAAGAGGAACTAGAGAAGTCTAAATAAGACTTAAGGCCATGCTAAATGACATGGCTTTTATTTTCAAACAAAATGAGGAATAATGAAAAGAAAGATAGGATTTATAATTGTAATTATGTTAAGTTTTTTCTTAGTTGCTTGTTCTAACAACAAGGATTTAAAAGATGTTGTTAATGAGGTTGCAAGTTATAGAAATGTAGAAAGAATGACATCGTCTCAAACAATGCTATCATCTGACTCTCGCGATTCTGAATGGATGTTATATCCTAAACATATTAAAGGTTTTATTAACGAGTTTGATAATTGTGATTTTCAAAAGATTGAAAAACAAGATTTTGATAATTTAGTTAATGATGGAGTTATTGAAAAAATCGAAAGTCCAATTGAAGATAAAGAAGATTGCTTTGAAGAATATGGACGCAAGGAAGATTATTTTATTTTCTTAACTAATAAAAAATACTCTCTTCGATTTAAACAAAAAGACGGAATAAGAGAACCTGAACTTACAATTGCTTTCTTTACGAACAAAGAAGGAAAAAGGTCAATTTTAGTAACAAATATTTTTGGCGATTTTTATTATCTTGCTGCTGATAATGGAGTGGAAAATAAAGTTAACCAATATGCAGAAAAACTTGTTACTAAATTTAAAGAAGCAAGTAAATCATAAAAATTTTAATTTTAAAAACCCCTTAAATAAAGGGGTTTTATTGTTATAATAGAATTGAAAAAAGATTGTAAATATAGTATAATATAAGTGTATTGGAGGTAATTTAAGAAATGGCGACTATTCACGGAAAGAAAGTAAAAATATTTTCTTTAAGTGCCAACCCTGAACTTGCACAAGAGATTGCAGAATGTATGGGGCTTGGTTTGTCAGATTGTACTATCAGTAGATTTGCTGATGGTGAAATTAACGTTAACATAGGAGAGACGGTAAGGGGTTATGATGTGTTTGTAGTTCAACCAACATCTGCACCTGCAAATGATCATTACATGGAGTTACTTATTTTTGTAGATGCGTTAAAGAGAGCTTCTGCAAAAGCAATTAATGTAGTTATGCCTTATTACGGTTATTCAAGACAAGATCGTAAAGCTTTAGCAAGACAACCTATTTCAGCTAAATTAATGGCTGATTTATTACAGACAGCAGGAATTACGAGAGTTGTTTGTATGGATTTGCATGCAGCGCAAATTCAAGGATTTTTTGATGTTCCGATTGATAATTTTGAAGCATTACCAATTATGGTTCAATACATTAAGAAAAAGAAACTACAAGATATGGTAATTGTTGCTCCAGATCATGGTGGTGCATCAAGAGCAAGAAAATTTGCAAATTGTTTTAATGCTCCACTAGCAATTATCGATAAAAGAAGACCAGCACCTAATGTTGTAGAGGTTATGAATATTATTGGTGATGTTAAAGATAAGAATGCTATCATCGTAGATGATATTATCGATACAGCTGGAACATTAACTGAAGCAGCTAAGGCCTTAATAAAAGCTGGAGCTAAAGCAGTTTATGCGGTTGCAACTCATCCGGTATTATCTGGGCCAGCAATTGAGAGAATCCAAAATTCTCCAATTAAGGAACTAATTACAACAAATTCTATCCGTTTGTCAGAAGAAAAGAAAATTCCTAAGATCAAACAATTATCAATTGCAAAGCAAATTAGTCAAGGGTTATTAAACATTATTGACGATAAATCAGTGAGTACGTTATTTCAATACAAACCTGAACAAAATTTTTAAAAAGTTATTGCTTTTTAAAAACGAGTGTGGTATACTCTAAAAGATAAGTAAAAAAGGTCGTATATATTCAATAATATGGATTGAAAGTCTCTACCCCGAAACCGTTAATTTCGGGACTACGAATTTATTCTAAGTATAGGGGCTTTTTGGGAGCCCTTTTCTTTTTGGAGGTTACTTATGACTTATAGAGAAAGAGTTGTTTGCAATAGCGTAGTGAATCCTTGTTCTAAGGCTGCTTTCGCATTCCCTTCTTCTGTTTTTACTTTTCAAAAATTATTTAAGGTCTTGTATTAAGACCTTTTTTTCTACCAAAAGGAGGTTTATTGTGGAAGAAAAAAGACTTGTTTTAGACATTGAAGAAAAACCTAAGAAAATTCGACATTGGTTGTTATTTGCGACACAACACTTCTTAGCGATGATCGTAGCTTGTATCACTGTTCCTATTATTACAGGATTACCAATTGATGCAACTATCGTAGCAGCAGGTATCGGTACTTTATTCTACATTGCAGTAACTAAAGGAAAATCACCTGTTTTCTTAAGCAGTTCGTTTGCTTATATTGCACCAATATTATCGGCTTTAGCTTTGGGAGATGAAATTGCAAACAATAACTTGCTTGCAGTAATTATTGGTATGGGTATGGTAGGTGTAGTTTATGTAATTGTAGCGTTAATTGTTAAGTTTGTAGGTACTGCTTGGTTAGACAAATTATTACCTCCAATTGTAATCGGACCAGTAATTATGGTAATTGGTTTAGGATTATCAGTTAGTGCAATTGGTAACTTATCTAACACAGCAGGAAGTTACAATATTGTAGGTATTGCTGTTGGACTAGTTGCGATGTTAGTGACTGCTTTAGTAGCGCACTATGGAAAGGGTACAGTGAAATTAGTTCCGTTTGTAGTTGGACTTGGTGCTGGTTATGTTTTAGCAGCAATTCTTACTGCTATTGGTAATGCAACAGATGTAGAGATTTTAAAATTAATCAACTTTACACCATTAAAAGAAGCTTTTAGCCCGGTAACATTTAAATCATTTTTACACTTACCTGACTTCTTATTCTTAAAGAATATGACAGAGCAATTTGATGCATCACAAATTCCAACAATCATCCTTCTATTTGGACCTGTTTCATTTGTAACTATTTGCGAACATATCGGAGATCATAAAAACATGAGTAGTATTGTTGATAGAGATTTACTTAAAGAGCCAGGTCTAACAAGAACACTAATTGGTGATGGTGTTGCAACATCAATCTCTGGTATTCTTTGCGGTGCTGCTAATACTACTTATGGTGAAAATACAGCAGTTGTTGGAGTTACTAAAATTGCTTCAACAGCGGTTATTGGGGGAGCTGCATTATTAAGTGTATTTGTTGGATTCTTTACACCATTTACAGCATTTGTAGAAACTATCCCAGGATCTATTATGGGTGGTGTATCTTTACTACTATACGGATTTATCGCAGCAAGCGGAATGAAGATGTTAATAAACGAACAAATAGATCTAGGTATTAATAGAAACATTTTTGTAGTTGCAGTTATTTTGGTAGCTGGTATTGGTGGTTTAGTATTGAAAATTGGTATTGTTGAAATCACATCTACAGCTGTTGCAATGATTTTAGGAATTATTTTAAACTTAATTTTAAACCCTAAAAAAGAAGCAAAAATGGAAACTTACGACATTTAGATATCTAAAAAGTTAATATATTTGAGGCTATTAAGTGATTAATAGCCTTTTCTTTTTCCTTTAAACTTTTTAAATAAAATCATTGACTTTCAAAGTCAAATGTTATATAATATTAAAGCGCGTGATGAGAATACGTGTTGAAATAAGTCTTTGAAAACTAAACAAACAAGAGAAAGAGACAGGAATAAACTAGAAATAGTTTAGATATTAAATTTGAGAGTTTGATCCTGGCTCAGGATTAACGCTGGCGGCATGCCTAATACATGCAAGTCGAACGGAAAATATAGAGGTGCTTGCACATTTATATTTTTAGTGGCGAACGGGTGAGTAATATATAGATAACCTACCTTCCAGTTGGGGATAACAGAGGGAAACTTCTGCTAATACCGAATATGATAAAGAAACACAAGTAATTTTATTGAAAGGGGCTCCAAAGCCCCGCTAGAAGAGGGGTCTATATCGCATTAGCTAGTTGGTAAGATAACAGCCTACCAAGGCGATGATGCGTAGCTGTACTGAGAGGTAGAACAGCCACATTGGGACTGAGATACGGCCCAAACTCCTACGGGAGG
>DUOW01000055.1 GCA_012838635.1 Acholeplasma sp. | reverse complement strand
GTCATCGAGGCCTCCGAAGGTCAGTCCAACGGTGTGAGCCGTGCCCACAGCAAGGCTGCCGCCATCAAGATGGTCGAAGAGCCCACCGCCGCCGCAATCGACATCCGTGCCGACTACGTGGCCAAGAACGGCGCTCCCAGCGCTGCGGCTCCGAAGATTTTCTTCCGCTACTACTACGTCAACTCCTCCACCGGAGAGAAGTCGGGCGTGATGCTGGCGGAGACCACCTGGACCGCTGGAACCTAAACCACCCACGGACCGGTTCCGTTCTCAAGACGAACCCTCCTTGCAGAGATGCCGGGAGGGTTTTTCGTGTGTATGTCAGAACTTTGTGGTATCTTTGTGTCGACAAATCGAGATTTAACGTTACAATGCTTAGATATAGTAGAGTTCTTCTTTTTCTCATCATAGCCGCTTTATCCAGCTGCAATCAGTATAATCGCATCTTAGAAGATGTGTACGATAATGACCAGGCTGCACGTGAGTGGACAAAAGGGATGTCTTCACTATCAGCTGACGAGATTGTGGAGTATACAACAGAGATGGAACGGGTGGATTCATTGAATCAAGCGACTGTATTCGGCATTCTGGACAAGGAGGGTTGGCCTTACCATCTATCCGAAAAGGCCAATAGGGCCATCTGGATTGTTATTGACCATTCCGACCTTGCCTATCGGAGCAAGTATCTTGGTCTTGTGAAGGAAAAAGCCGAAGAGGGCGTTTTGGATAAAACGGACTATGCCATTCTGAATGACAGAGTTCGTATGGAAGAGGGCAAGCCACAGATTTATGGCACCCAGATTAAGATGGCAGCAACGATTGTAGATGATGATATTGCCATGCAGTTATGTCTCTGGCCGGTGGAAAATCCCGCTGCTCTTGACAGCCTGAGAAGCACCGTGGGATTATCTCCCATCGAAGAATACCTGAAGACCAGCAGCGAGTCTATAGGTCAAGAGATTGTTTGGGACAAGGAGAAAACTGTGGCTGACTTTGATTAGCCACTAAACTCGGACTTATCGGTGTAAAACGACATTGACTCTCCCGGCAACCAATCTGGGAGAGTTTTTTATTGAGCAATCTGCAGTAGGAAAGACTTCTGCTGGTACTGGCTTCGGTAGCCGGTGACGTTGTCAAGCAGGATGAAACGTCCGTGTACCTGGCACGTATTTGAGCCGTTGCCGATGATGGAGGCATAGTCCGGTACGCGAATATAGACCACGGAGGAATCACACGATGCGTCCGCGAGATAATTCCGCAGCATACCCGGGTGACAACCCTTGCCAGGCGTGGTCAATTGGAGTTTGGCCAGCAACCGATACCGCCCAGGATTCTCTTCACCGCCGAGAACAACGACCGCCGGGATGACCAGCGTTCCTGATTCGACGTGGGCGTTACGGAGATCAATTGAGTATGGAGGGAAGTTGTCGAACGCCCTTGGCACCGGAAGATGCTCGTTTCCGAGCGTATAGAAGCCGTGATAGGCACTTACAAAGAGATTCTGGCCCGAGATATTGGCCTTGTGGTCGAAGGGCGGCCTGTGAGGCTCTACGTCCTCCGCAAGGGCATTCCACACTAACTGCGTCTGATGGGAGATAGACCGCCAAGCGGCCAATGCCCGCCGGTGGACATCCAGATGCTCCAACTGGCCAGCGGTACCGCGATATGCAGGGTGCGACCGCTTACGGGTATAGCACTTGCCGTTCCTGTGATACCAGGTCACATCACCTGCGGAACCGTAGGCGTCAGTAATCAGTATGGAAGGCCTGAATTGGGGCATAGTCTAAGTTTACAAGTTTTGGGTTGGGAGTTACCTTCTAAGTACCTCGGAGCCAGTACAAAGATACCAATAATCAGCGACTTATTCAAGAATAAGAGCAGCAGCGGCGGCAGCCGCTGTCTGCTTACCGAGTGCTATATATTTATACCCTTTTTCTTCCGTCCGGGCGGGGTAGGGCGCTCGAATCCGCACTGACCTTCGGGCGTGAGATGCTGGTTGGCCTATGGTGCTGTCCAGTCTCGTAGCCGGCAGGATCGGTGCGGTGGGGTCTGTGCGAGACGGCTACGAGTCTGGCAGTGCCATAGGGCGCGGAACGAAGTGGAGCGTGGGCGGGGAGGCGGTCTGGCAGTGTGGGGACGGCGGGCTCTGGAGCGCCGCGGAAGGGAGACCTTAGGCTCCCTGGAGCAGCGGAAGAGACCGACGATGCGGGAGGACAGACGGCCTCACCGCCCTGAGCCGGGACGGCTCACTTGCTCGAATAGCAGTAGGACGTTCGAGGCGAAGCCCGGCACTGTCCCGCCGGCGCAGGGTGTACTTACGGGAGAACCTACGCATCTTGATAACGGTGGGTACACGCTGCGCCAGCAGGCGGAACGCCTGCCTCCTGGCTGCCCGGAACACTTCCGGCGGGGTTTACCCCGGCGGAGGTGTGGAGGAATAGCGGCCAGGTATAAACAAGCCGAAGGCTTACCGCCATACCTTCCTTGCGGGCCACGTAGCGGAGGCAGTGGTCTCGAGCGCCCTCGCGAAGAGACGACTGCCGGAGCGGGACTCGAACCTTGACGACGCTGATTCGGAGATTGCGAGAAGTGCGGAGTGAGCGACGGAGGGGAGGGGTGGTCCCCTCCCTGAGCGAACTCCTCTCCTGCCGCCGCCTCGACCGGGAGTTCGGAGGTAGGACACTCGCAACTCACTGACGGAGCGTACTTAACATAATCCGGATTGTGTGCGAAGCGGAAACAAGCGCCGCTCGCGGCGACTTGTTACACAATCCCGATGGGATTATGTTAATGTACGCGGATTCGGGGCACTGACGCTCGCGCTGGCACTGCGGCTCCCGGGCGATTATGGCCCCTGGGGGCGGTGGGGGATAAACCAGCACGGTGAGCTGGCAGTTGTGGAGCAAGCGCAGCGAGCGGAGCAACTGACTGCTGACCGTGACCGCTTTTCC
>DUOW01000050.1 GCA_012838635.1 Acholeplasma sp. | reverse complement strand
GTGCGGTGGCTAAAATTGTTTTTAAAAAATGTGCGGTGGAAAAAAATAAAAATACAGAAGCGTTGGCTTTTGTGTCGGCTCTCTGTTGGTTCACTTTTTCTGTCCTTATTTTCTGTTTCATACTGTCGTTCATTTTTACTCTGTTTGTTTTTTAGGCTTGCAGGTAACGTTTCGGGTATTGCCGAAGGCGGCGATTTTTTCGTTGAATTTTCCACGAAGAACAAAAGTTTCAATAACCTCGACTCTGTCATACGAAGCACTGTCCCGCCACTGACAGCAAACGCTTGTTACCCAACGTAATTCGTTCTTCATTCCTTTTCCTTTTTTAAAGAGTAGGCAAGGTCTTTCAGTTATAAACTTACTAAAACTTTCCTATATTTTTTATGTTTGCCTTTTTTGAGGTCGGGATAATAGCCGGTTTAACAGTGGAAATCCATCCTTCCTTTTAAGCTTGGGGGAGACTAAGCGGAAGCCAATGTTGTTGTTGCGGTTGTCTGGGGTGTTGTTGTTACGGTTCGCACTCCGGCAGTTGTTCGCATTGTTGTTCCAGCTACCGCCACGGTTCACGCGGTTAGAGCCCCTTTAGCTATTACCCTGTTTTTGTCATTTCATTGAATTTTTTCCTTAAATTATATGTGTTTGCATGTTTAGTAAAAGCAATTAACGGCAATACATGAGCTTGGTATTCTGCTTGATTCCACTCATCATTGTTTAGCTTATAATTATATTGTTTCAATTTATTTTTAAAACGCTTACGACTATTATTGTTTAATAAAATTGTTTTTGGGAAAAGTATATAACCCAGAAATGGTAAACCTTTATCGGTTGAATTTAGGCAAAATGGCTTCAATCTTAAATTCAACTCTGTTTCTATAAAAAGTTGAAATTCATTCCCAATTTTGAGAAGCATATTTTTATCGTTTGACCAAATTACCATATCGTCCATGTAGCGAACGTAAGCCGGTATCTGCAATTTTTCTTTTAGATAATGGTCGGCAACAGCCAGATAATGATTTGCAAAATATTGACTTGTAAGGTTTCCTATTGGTAAACTTTTGTCTGTGGACGTTTCGTAACTGTCAATGATGTTATAAAAAACATTGAGCAATACCACATCTTTGAAGCGTTTTGCAAGTAATTGTTTTAATATGCAATGGTCGATGCTGTCGAAATATTTGCAAACATCTAATTTTAAAAACCAATTGTATTTTCTTTGATAATTCTTTGCTCGATTAATGGCTGCATAAGTTCCTTTACCTTTTCGGCTTGCATAGCTAACAAATATTTGATATTTTTCGAAATTTGCATGGCAAACATTCATTAAAGCATGATGTAGAACTCTTTCACGAAAACTTGCTGCACATATTTCTCGTTCTTTGGGGTCGTAAATGGTAAAATAGTGGTATTGTCCAACCTGAACATTACCCAAAAGTAATTCATTACGCAATGTTAACAAGTTTTTATCTAAGGATTTTCTAAATTCAGCAACCTCCATTTTTACGTCTTTT
>DUOW01000010.1 GCA_012838635.1 Acholeplasma sp. | reverse complement strand
TTTAGTCAGTTTTTAGAAAATCAACCTCAAGTTGCTAAACTACTTAATAATAGTGTTGAGAAAAACCACTTAGTTCATGTTTATTTATTTGATGGACCTAGTGGGACGCATAAGTTAGAAGCAGCTTATTATTTATCAGCTTTGATTTTTTGTCAGGCACAAGATAAACCTTGTTTTAATTGTGCCCATTGTAAGAGAATTTTGGATCACAATCATCCTTCAATCTTTCATTTGCGAGCAGAAAAGAATATGATTAGAAAACCCCAAATAGATGAATTAATTCATGAGTTTTCTTTAACGGCTTTAGAGGAAGGAAAAAGAGTTTTTATTATTGAAGATATTGATAAAGCTAACAAATCAGCTTCAAATTCATTGCTTAAGTTCTTAGAAGAACTTAGTCCAACTGATTATGGTGTTTTAATAACTGAGAACTTAAGTTCTGTTTTAGAGACAATAAAATCAAGATGTCAAATTATTAGTTTTAGAAAAGCAAAAGAAAAAGATGTTATAGCTTTACTTACAGAAGAAGGTGTGCGAGAGAATATTGCTAGGCTTGTAGTTAAGTTAACTAATAGTTTAGAGAAAGGTTTAGATATTGCAAGTGATCCTGAGTTTCTTGAAACTTATGATCTAGCACAGAAAATTATGATCAATTTACTTTTAGGAAATGAATCGCCTCTTGTAACTTTAAACTTATTCGGAAAAAAGTTTTTAAAATTAGAAGATCACAAATATCATCAATACTTTTTAGATATGTTAGTATATTTTTATAATGATATCTTAATGTTTCAATTAGGGAATATTGAAGATATCGTTTATTTTGATTTGCTAAATAATGTTGATGGAAAAATAGAAATGGAATATGAAAAGATTATAGCTAATATTGAGTTATTATTAGCTGCCAAAAACAAACTTAATTTTTATATTAATATTGATTTAATGTTTTTTGATTTGTTTTTAGAAATGGAGAAAATAAATGGTTAAAGTTGTTGGGATAGCTTTTAAACCTGTAGGGAAGATCTATTGGTTTGATCCTCATTACCTTTCAATAAACGAAGGTGATTATGTTGTTGTAGAGACAGTAAGAGGAGTAGAAATAGGTTTAGTTGTACAGGGAGTTATGGAAGTTGAGAATAATAAAGTTAAAGACTTAAAACCTATTTTAAGATTAGCTACAAAAAAAGATATCGAACAATACAAAAAGAATGTAGATCGAAAACCTGAAAGCTTAAGTATTTGTCAGGAATTAATAGATAAACATAGATTGCCGATGAAGTTACTTGATTGTGAGTATACTTTAGATAATAAAAGGATTATTATTTATTATACAGCAGAAGATAGAGTTGACTTTAGAGAGTTATTAAAGGATTTAGCTTCTAGTTTCCACTTAAGAATTGAACTAAGACAAGTTGCAATTAGAGAAGGAGCTAAATTTATTG
Source organism: Acholeplasma sp. (assembly GCA_012838635.1). Lineage (GTDB taxonomy): Bacteria > Bacillota_I > Bacilli_A > ML615J-28 > CAG-698 > DUNF01. The sequence goes on along the minus strand of DUOW01000010.1, from coordinate 27,711 downwards.
GTGGTTTAGGTGTGTGTGGAAGAGAGACTTGTTGTACAAGTCATATTAGAGAGTTTACACCCGTTACAATGAAAATGGCTAAAGATCAAGGCGTGAACTTAAGTGCGAATAAAGTTGCAGGTGTGTGTGGGAAACTAATGTGTTGTATTGGTTTTGAAAGTGAATTCTACCAAGAGCAAAGAAAGAGAATTCCTGGTGTTGGCGATATTGTAAAGACTCCTACTTGTGAATCTTGTACAGTTGTTGATGTTGATTACTTAAGAGAACTAGTAACTACTAAAAGAGATGAAGATAAACTAGAAACATTTAATGCATCATTAGTAAAGAGTCTTGAAAGAAAAAAAGAAGAAGTTAGAGAAGAAGATCTAACTGATGATATCGATGAGTAAACTTTATCTTCATGAACTGTTAGGATATGAGAATATCAAAATCTACCAAAAAGATAAGAACTTTAAGTTTTCTTTAGATTCAATGTTACTAGCAGATTTTATTAAACCAAAAGATAAAGATGTAATTATAGATTTAGGAACAGGTAATGGACCTATTCCTTTATTTTTGACTTTAAAAACTAAAGCTAAAATTTATGGTGTTGAGATCCAAGAAGAAGTCTATGATCTTTTTGTAAAGTCAATTGAGGTAAATGGTTTTGAAAAACAAATCATTCCTATTAATAAAGACTTAAAAGGCGTTTATAAAGAAATTGGTGCGAATCGTTTTAATATTGTCTGTTCTAACCCTCCTTATTTTAAATACAAGGAAGGAAGTAATGTTAATGAAAGTAGAGAACTTACAATTGCAAGACATGAAGTTTTAGTTTGTTTAGAAGATATTGTAAAGGAAGCAACTAAACTACTTGTAGATGGTGGTAGTTTCTATTTAGTTCACCGCACGTTTAGGCTATCAGAAGTTTTACTTCTCTTAAAAGAAAATAATTTTGGGATAAAAAGACTTAAGTTTATTTATCCTAAAGAAGAAAGTGATGCTTTAATCTTTTTACTTGAAGCTAAGAAAAATCGTAAAGATGATGTTGTTGTAGAAAGACCTTTAGTTGTTCATAATGAAGATGGTAAGTATACAGATGAAGTTTTAAAAATCTTTAATTTTAAAAAGGAGTAATGAAATGAAAGGTCAATTATATATCGTTCCTACTCCAATCGGGAATATCAAAGATATCACTTTAAGAGCATTAGATATCTTAAATAGCGTAGATTTAGTTTACGCAGAAGATACGAGAGTTACAAAAGTTTTATTTAGTCACTATGATATTAAAACACAAATTTATAGTTATCATATGTTTAATGAAGCCGATGTTTCAGAGCAAATTATAGCTAAACTAAATCAAGGATTAAATATTGTGATGGTTAGTGATGCGGGAATGCCGGGAATTAGTGATCCTGGATATTTGATTATCTCTAAAGCGATCAATGAAGATATCGAAGTTACAGTTTTACCTGGCCCAACTGCTTATATTACAGCTGTAGTTGGTTCTGGGATGCCAATTAATCGAACGCTATTTTATGGGTTTTTAGATCATAAAAAAAGTGCTAAGTTAAAAGAACTAAAAGCACTAGTAGATTATAAAGAAACGTTGATTTTTTACGAATCTCCTAAAAGATTAGATGAAACAATTAAGCTAATGGCAGAAGTATTTGATAATAGAAAGGTAGTTATTGCAAGAGAACTTACAAAAAAATATGAAGAATATATCAGAAGCACATTAGATGAATTAAGTATGCAAGATTTAAACTTAAAAGGAGAGATTACGATTATTTTAGAAGGAGCTAAGATAGATAGTTTAGCTTTGAAATTAAACCAGTTAGATATCTTACAGCACTATAATTATTATCTTGATTTGGGATATAGCGATAAAGATGCAATGAAAGAAGTTGCGAAAGACAGAGGAATATCTAAGAGTATAGTTTATAAAGAAGTATTAGAAAGAAAAGTTTGATTTAAAATCAAACTTTTTTGCATTAAAAATGGACATATTCATATATGTCCATAGTTGTTTGATAGTATTTTCTATTTGATATTAACAGTTTAAATTTTCACTAACATGTTATACATATTTGGGATATCAATAATAATTGTAGCATACACTATACGAAATTTATGATTGTATAATCATGTACAATTTTATTTCTCATGCCTCGTATTTCGTTCCAAGGTACCTCTTTGTGCGCTTCAATAAATTCTTCCGATAGACATTTACTGTTTTCGTGTACTTGAATAATACGAAACATAATAGAATCAATCAAGAGTTCGTTTGACAAAATTTCTTCTTTGGTTTTGTTACTTGTTTGTTTGATTATAAATTTCAAATCTGTAATAATTTTATCTAAATAAAATTTGTTATTTTTTGGATTATCCATAAATTTTTATACCGTCCTTTAATACTTCTTGAACTATCGAAGGATCTTTTTCCAAGTTCTTAGCATCAAGTAAATCTACTTTCTTTTTAAGTTTTTCTCTTAAAGTTTCTATTAATCCAAAGAACTTTAAACCAGTGATGTTTACAAAAATAAATAGATCTACATCACTTGTTTCAGTTGCTTTGCCTTTCGCGTAAGACCCAAAAAGGTAACAGTATTCTACATCATAATCTTTAAAAACATCTGCACAAGTATCCTTTATTTGTTTGATAGATAATATGCCGTGTTCTTCGTCGATAAAATCGTATTGGTTTAAAGTCTCATAAATAAATTTGTGTTTAATTTTTGGCAGATTTGATTCATTGTTTTCGTATTTAAGATATGTTCTTCTGGTTATACCCAATAAATTTGCTGCTTGTTCTTGAGTTAGACCTTTTTCTAATCTTAATTCTTTTAATTTCATCTTAATCACCTCAATAATAGCATATCATATTTCACACAGATGTCAACAACAATGTGAATTATTTTCACATTGTTTTAAATTGTGGTGTGAAAAGACTTCACATTGTTAACTGAATAATGTGAAATGAAAAAAGGCTAGTTATTGAAATAGATGATAGTTCTATTTTTGGGAATTCATAATAAGTATATTTTTTATTTGTTGGTAACTGTTTCCGAAGGTGGTAAGATATTAATAGTTAGGATAAAAATAATATTTTCATTTGCGTTTTCCATTGACAAAAAAAATAGTTTATGGTAACATGTTTAAACTTATAGTTTATAAAGAAAGGAGTAAAAACTATTAAAGTAGAAAAATTTAGTAAAAGCAGAAAATTAGACGCCGAGGTTAAGAATCGTTTAAAAATGATTCTTAAATTAGAAAAGAAATTGTTTGAGGACACGGATGTCCATCTTTTTTTCTATAAAGCCGGAGCGCTTTGGGGACTTTGGAACATTCAGTTTAACCGTGCAAAACTGAAAATTGAAAAAGGAACTGCAAGGGATGTTGATAGAATTATTGCTAGTTTGGAAGATTCTCATCGATACAAACTTGTAGCTAGTTTTGTAGAAACGATTTTGCTGGGTCAATACAATTAAAAAAATTTATATTCTTGTAGTTTAAAAGAAAGGAGAAAAACTATTATAGGATTAAAAATTGTTCTTTTGGTTATTTTTACTGTTGTTATTGTAATTGTAAACATTAATATTGTGAAGAAAAGGAAAAAAGTTGCAAAACAAAAAGCTATTTTGCAAGAGGGGGAAGAACGCTTATCTCTTATTACTCAACTTAAAGGAAGACTTATCTATCATAACCCAGAAACTCCCGACATGTACAGATTATGGTGTGTTATGGCTTTGTGGGGGATCTACCATTTTGAAGTTATAGAAATTCAAGCTAAAATGAAAGCTAAAAAATGCATTAGACAAGATATGGTTATTATGGAATGGATAGTTGAAGAATTAGGTGATCTTGAAAAAGAAGTAGATAAATATATGCAACTTATGAAACAAGATTAAATAGTAAAAAGAAAGATTAATTTATTCGTAAATTAATCTTTTTTTATACTTAACAAATACAGTTATTTGTGGTATAATAAAAGGTAGATTGAGATATTAATTATGGAGGTATTAAATGTCAGAAAAGAAAAAAGTTTTACAAGCTATGGATGGTAATGAGGCAGCTGCATATACATCTTATGCATTTACTGAAGTAGCTGGTATTTACCCTATTACTCCATCATCACCTATGCCAGAATATGTAGATGATTGGGCAAGTAAAGGTAAAAAGAATTTATTTGGAAATGTAGTTAGAGTTGTAGAGATGCAATCTGAAGCTGGTGCTGCTGCTGCAGTTCACGGTTCACTACAAACAGGTGCTCTAACAACAACTTATACTGCAAGTCAAGGTTTATTACTTAAGATTCCAAACATGTATAAGATTGCTGGTGAGTTATTACCAGGAGTTATTCATGTAGCTGCTAGAGCAATTGCGGCTCAAGCTTTATCTATTTTTGGAGATCACCAAGACGTTATGGCTGCAAGACAAACAGGATTTGCAATGCTTGCAACTGGTTCAGTTCAAGAAGTTATGGATTTAGGTGGTGTTGCTCACTTAGCATCTATCAAAGGAAGTATTCCTTTTGTTCATTTCTTTGATGGATTTAGAACAAGTCACGAAATTCAAACTGTAGAAGTTATGGATTATGATTTCTACAAACGTCATCTTGATATGGACGCAGTTAAGAGATTTAGAGAAAATGCTTTAAATCCTCATAAACCAGTAACACGTGGAACAGCACAAAATGATGACGTATATTTCCAAACAAGAGAAGTATCAAACAAATATTATAATGAATTACCAGATATCGTAAACCATTATTTAGAAGAAGTATCAAAAGAAACTAAGAGAAATTATGCTCCGTTTGTTTACTATGGACACCAAGAAGCAACAGATGTAATTGTAGCTATGGGTTCTGTAACACAAACTATAAGAGAAGTTGTAGATTATTTAACTGCCAAAGGTAAAAAAGTTGGACTTTTAATTGTTCACTTATATCGTCCTTTCTCTGAAAAATATTTCTTTAATGTTATGCCAAAGACTGTTAAGAGAATTGCTGTTTTAGATCGTACTAAAGAACCAGGATCAGTTGATGAACCGCTTACTTTAGATGTTAAGGCAGTATATTATGGTAAGAAAAATGCCCCAATGATTATTGGCGGTCGTTATGGATTATCTTCTAAAGATACAACTCCAGGACAAATTTTTGCTATTTATGATAACTTAAAATTAGGTGAAAATGCTAAAAGAGAATTTACTATTGGTATTGAAGATGATGTTACTAATTTATCATTACCAGTTACAAAAGAAATTAGAGTTGGTTCACCAAATGCTACAAACCTTATCTTTTATGGTATTGGTGGCGATGGTACTGTTGGTGCTAACAAGAGTACAATTAAGTTAATTGGAGAAAATACTGACTTTTATGCACAAGCATATTTTGCTTATGACTCTAAAAAATCAGGTGGTGTTACAAGAAGCCACTTACGTTTCTCACCAGATCCGATTGAATCTCCATACTTAATTCCTGAGGCTGATTTTATTTCTTGTTCATTAGATACATATGTACAAAAGTTTGATATTTTAGATAACTTAAAGAAAGGCGGAACTTTCTTACTTAACACAACTAGAACTAAAGAAGAATTAGTTGATTTCTTACCTAATAAATTTAAACGTGCTTTAGCAGAAAAGAAAATTAAATTTTATATCATTGATGCTATTCACGCCGCTCAAAAAATTGGTTTAGGACAACGTACTAACACTATCTTACAATCTGCATTCTTTAAATTAAATGAACAAATCATGGATTATGAAGAAGCTAAAAGATTGATGAAAGAGTATGCTTATAAATCATATATTAAAAAAGGTGAAAAAGTTGTAGAGATGAACTACAAAGCTATTGATATTGGCGCTAAAGGTCTTAAGAAAGTTGCTGTTCCAGCTGAATGGAAAGACTTAAAAGATCCGAAGAAAAAGTTGGTTAAGAAACCAGATTTCGTAGCTAGAATTGCTGATGAAATTAATGCCTTAAGAGGATATAAACTTCCTGTATCAGCATTTGAAAAATATGCTGATGGAACAATGACTCCAGGAACTGCTGCCTATGAAAAAAGATATGCAGCATCACAAGTTTCTCATTGGTTACCAGATAACTGTATCCAATGTAACCAATGTTCATTTGTTTGTCCACACGCAGCTATTAGACCATTCCTTGCAACTGAAGAAGAGTTAAAGAATGCTCCAGAAGGAGTAGTAACACTTCCTGCAATCGGTAAAGGTTTAGAAGGTTTACGTTATGCAATTTCAATTTCAATTGCTGACTGTACAGGTTGTGGTGTATGTATTGAACAATGTCCAGGAAAACGTGGCGAAAAGGCTCTAACATTTAAAGAAATTGAAGGCGAAATTGAAAACAAGATGCAAGAAAAAGCTGACTTCTTCTTACATGAAGTTTCAAACAAAGCTAATTTATTAGATATCAAAGCTAATGCTAAAAACTCACAATTCTCTGTTCCACTATTTGAATATAGTGGTGCATGTGCTGGTTGTGGAGAAACACCATATATTAAACTTGCAACACAATTATTTGGTGATCGTATGGTAATTGCTAATGCAACTGGATGTTCATCAATTTATGGTGGATCATACCCTACAACACCATATACTTGCAATAAAGAAGGATTTGGACCAGCTTGGGCTAACTCATTATTTGAAGACAATGCTGAGTTTGGTTATGGTATGGTTATTGCTCATGGTGTAATTAGAGATAAGATTGCGAAAGAATTAGAAGCGATTGTAGAAGATGGTAAAAATGAAAAACTTGTAGAACTTGCAAAAGCATGGTTAGATAATAGAGATGATGGTGATAAGACTAAAGAATTATATCCAGAATTAGTAAAAGAACTTGAAAAAGATAAATCTAAAGAAGCTAAAGCAGTATTAGAAATGAAAGATCATATCATCAAGCGTAGTCAATGGATTATTGGTGGTGATGGTTGGGCATATGATATCGGCTTTGGTGGCTTAGACCATGTTATTGCTAACCAAGAAGACGTTAATATCTTAGTATTAGATACAGAAGTATATTCAAATACTGGTGGACAATCTTCTAAATCAAGTCAAACTGGTTCAATTGCTAAGTTTACTGCTGGTGGAAAGACTGGTAAGAAGAAAGATTTAGCTGCAATTGCTATGAGTTATGGACATGTTTATGTAGCATCAATTGCTCACGGTGCAAGTCAAGCGCAAATGGTAAGAGCGTTTAGAGAAGCTGAAAGTTATAAAGGACCTTCAATCATTATTGCTTATTCACCATGTATTGCTCATGGTATTAAAGGTGGTATGTCACAATCACAAGTTCAAGCTAAACTTGCTGTTGAATGTGGATACTGGACATTATTTAGATATGATCCAAGATTAGAAGCTGAAGGACAAAATCCATTCAAGATTGATTCAAAAGAACCTGCTTGGGATAATTATGAAGCACATCTTTTAACTGAAAATAGATATCGTCAATTACGTAGTGTTAATCCAGAACATGCTGATTACTTATTAAAAACTAACCTTTCTGAATCACAAAGAAGATATCGTACATATCAAAGATTAGAAGCAATGGATTATTCAAAATAAAACTAAAAAGGGAAGAGTAATCTTCCCTTTAGTTTATAGGAGGAAGTAATGTATAATTTAACACTAGCTTTTTTAGTATATGAAGATAAAGTAATAATGATTAATAGAAATAAAAAACCATGGATGGGATGTTGGAACGGTGTTGGTGGTAAAGTCAAACAAAATGAAGATCAAGATGAAGGAGTCATTAGAGAAATTGAAGAAGAAACTTCAATTAAAAAAGAAGACTATGATTTAGAATATAAAGGAACGATGACTTGGTCTATTGATTGTGGGAAAACTGATACTGGAGATATCATTTATATCTATGTTGGGAAGTTAAAGAAACTTAGTTTAAAATTTCCTATTCAAACTGATGAAGGAATTTTAGATTTAAAAAAGATTGACTGGGTTATTGATCCCAATAATATTGGTGTAAGTCATAACCTAAGAGATATTTTATCTACTGCTTTATATGAAGATAAAATCTATCATTATCATAGCGTCTTTGATGGTAATTTCTTATTAAGAGTGGAAAAAGAAGTAAAATAAAAAAAGATATCTGCTACTTTAGATAGCAGATATCTTTTTAAATGTAAAAATGAAAACATGTTATCGTAAATAATTTTTATTTGTTATTGCAAATAAAGGTTATACATGATATACTTATTTAATATTCGGAGGAAAATTTATGATATTTGGCAGACATATCAACAAATATTACGTAAAATATTTATGGCTATTCGTCATTGGAATTTTGTCATTACTTGCTGTTGATTACTTGCAACTTAAAATACCTGAATTTTTAGGGATCATTACTGATGGTCTAGCAAGAGATCCAGATACGGGGATTATTGCTATGGGTAAAGAAGATCTTGCGCAAAAGATTTTAGAAATCTTAGGGATTGTAGGGTTAATCTTTATTATGAGATTTTTATGGCGTGTTACTTTAAGTGCAAATGGTCCAAGAATTGAAGCGGACTTAAGAAGTAAAATGTTTTCTTATAGTATGACTTTATCGCAAGACTACTATAGCAAACATAAAACTGGTGATATTATGGCTATCTATACGAATGACTTAGATATCATTAAACAGTCAATCAGCCAAGGAACTTTGATGTTTTTTGATACAATCTTTTTAGGGGTTTTGACTGCTGTAAAGATGTTTATGTTAGATTTCAAAATGGCTTTATTTGTAGTTATACCATTATTTGTTTTAGGTGGATTAGGAATTTTAATCGGAAGAATTATGCAAAAAAGAGCAGCTGCAAGACAAGCAGCGTTTGCAGACTTATCTGATTTTACTGTTGAGAATATTACAGGATTAAGTGTTATCAAGGCTTTTGTGAAAGAACAAAATGAGATTATTCATTTTGCGAAAAAGAATAAAGACAACTATGAAAAGAATATGAGTTTTGCCAAAGCAGCAGCTTTAATTAGAGTTGTTATTAACTTATTTATTAACTTTATTTTAATGGGAGTTTTTGCTTATGGTGCTTATTTAGTATTTGATCAAAAAACTTTAACAACAGGACAATTAATTACTTTTGTTTCTTTATTGGGGCATTTAATTTGGCCGATTATGGGAATGTCAATGTTTATTAATATGCATGCTCAAGCTAAGGCTAGTTTACAAAGAGTAAATGGGTTGTTAGATTATAAACCTGATATTGTAGATAGAGAAGATGTTGTTGATGTTGAAACATTGTCAGGAGAAATTGAAGTAACTAATCTTTCATTTAAATATCCTGGGTTAGAAGAAAATGTTATTGAAGATATTAGCTTTAAAATTAATGCTGGTGAAAGTATTGGAATCTTAGGTAAAACTGGGTCTGGTAAGACAACTTTAATTGATACTTTAATGAGAATATATAATGTAGAAGATGGAATGATTAAATATGATGGTATTGACATTAATAAAATTCCATTAAAGGTTTTAAGGGATAATACAGCGATTGTTCCTCAAGACAATTTCTTGTTTTATGATACTGTTTATGAAAATATTGCTTTTGGAACAAAAAGAGATGTTACTAATCATGAAGTAATGGAAGTTGCTAAACTTGCAGATCTAGATAGTAATATTGAAGAATTCCAAAATGGTTATGAAACAATGATTGGCGAACGTGGTTCTACAATCTCTGGTGGTCAAAAACAAAGAGTATCAATTGCAAGAGCTTTAATTAAAGATGCTCCAGTTTTGATTTTAGATGATTCTGTTTCAGCTGTTGATACAGATACTGAAGATAAAATTATTAGAAACTTAAAAGCTACAAGAAAAGGAAAGACAACAATCTTAATCGCTCACCGTGTTTCTACAGTAAGAAAACTTGATCGTATCTTGCTAATAGATGAAGGTAAAGTTATTGGCTTTGGCACTCATGATGAGTTACTAGAAAATCCTCTTTATAGTAATCTAGTAAGATTACAATCTCTTGAAGAAGAAATTGAAGGAGGTGCTAAGTAATGGCTAAAGGTGTAAAGAAAATTAATGATGCAAGACTTTTTAACAAGTTAATGCGTTATGGTAAAAAGTATATTTGGCATTATATCTTGATATTTGTTATCATGTTACTATCAATTGGTGCATCACTATTAATTGATTATTTGATTGGTGATGTAATTGACCGCTTAAATGGGGAAACAGCTTTAGATATGCAAACTTTTAAGACGATTCTTTTGTTCTTTTTAGGTTTGATTATTGTCACTTCCGCATTAGAATATTTTTCTGCAATTATGTTACAAAAAATAGGACAAGGTATTATTTATAATGTAAGAGGAGATGTCTTTAATGCTGTTGAACATTACTCTACAAGTATGCTTAAGGAGATTCCTGCCGGTAAACTAGCTACAAGAGTTACAACTGATGTTAATACATTAAGTGAAATGTATACTTCTGTAGTAACTAATCTTTTGAAAAACGTACTTACTATTGTAGGTGTATTGGTTTTTATGCTGATTATGAATTGGCGTTTAGCTTTATATACAATGGTTTGTATTCCAATTGTTTTTGTTTTATCGTTATTGTTTCGTAATTTCTCACGTAAGATTTACCGTCAAGTAAGATCTGGAGTAAGTGAAATTAATTCATTTGTTAATGAGAATGTTAGTGGAATGAAAATCACACAAAGCTTTAATCAAGAAGAAAGACAAATGAAACAATTTGAAGAGAAAAATGCCTTTTTAAAGAAAGTTCATTTGAAATTAATTTATGGTTTTGCTTTATATAGACCTTCAATTTATGTAATTACAATGTTAACAACTTGCTTAATTATTTGGATTGGAGGACTAGATGTTATTAGTTTTACTGGTGGGTTTACTGTTGGTGCTTTATTTACATTTATTCAATTAGCAAATAAAATTTTTGGTCCATTACAAGAGCTAGCAGAACAATATAATATCTTACAATCTGCCTTTGCTTCTAGTGAGAGAATTTTTGAAGCAATGAGTAAAAAGTCAGAAATTGAAGAAGTTTCTCACCCAGTAGTATTAGATGATATTAAAGGTGAAATTGAGTTTAGAAATGTTTGGTTTAAATATCCAACATCTGATTGGATCTTACAAGATGTAAGTTTTCATATCAAACCAAAAGAAACTGTTGCTTTTGTAGGGGCGACTGGTTCTGGTAAGACAACAATTTTAGCTTTAATTACAAGAAATTATGATATTCAAAAAGGTGAAATCTTAATTGATGGCATTGATATTAGACAAATTGAACTAGACAGTTTAAGACGTAGTATTGGTCAAATGATGCAAGATGTTTTCTTGTTTAGTGGAACAGTTAAAAGCAATATTAGTTTAAGAGATGATGCTATTAGTGATGAGAAAATTAAAGAAGCAAGTGTTTATGTAAATGCAGATCAATTTATCCAAAAACTTCCAAACAAATATGATGAAGAAGTTAGAGAACATGGAAATAACTTTTCTTCTGGGCAAAGACAATTATTATCATTTGCCAGAACAATTGCACATGATCCAAAGATCTTAATCTTAGATGAAGCAACAGCTAATATTGATACAGAAACTGAGCTCTTAATCCAAAACTCTTTAGAAAAAATGATGAGCGTTGGTACAATGTTAATTGTAGCTCATAGATTATCTACAATCCAACACGCTGATAAGATTATGGTTATTAGTAAAGGTAAGTTAATTGAACAAGGTAATCATCAAGAATTACTAAAACAAAAAGGACATTATTATAAACTATATCAACTTCAATATGAAGTAAGAGGCGAGGAAAATGGATAAAGAGTTAATCCCTGCTTTGATTATTGCAGCTGCAAATGACTTGGATTTGGGTTTACCAGAAATAAACATTTCCAAAATGCCAGATGAAATCAGAGCTTATACTAAGTTTCCTCATCAAGTTTTAAACTTCAATGATAAATGGTTAAAAAAAGCTAATCATATCGAGATGGCAGGAGTAGTCTTTCACGAGATGAGGCATTTATGGCAATTCAAACAAATCTTACTTGGTGATGATAATCTTGAAGATTTAAAGATAAGCATTCAAGAATATGAACTTTGGAAAGATGAACTAAAACAAAAAGAAGCAGGAGAACTTGCTTTAGATGCAATCCTTGCAATTGAGGTTGATGCTTATGCTTATGCTAACTTGCAACTTGAAAAACTACTTGTTCCGTTAGAAGAATTTGAAAATAGTGAACTTAAAAAGTTAGTTAGTTTAAGAATGGAAGCAATAAGAAAATAAAAAGAAAAGCATAATAATATTTGTTATTATGCTTTTTATTTTTTACTATATAATTTGCATTTTTGCTATTTAATGTTATAATATTTAGTATAATGGAGTAATTATGGAAACTAAAAAAAGAATCGATTCGAAGAATTTAATAGGGATAATTGTTGTTACATTAGTTGTAGCAGCTACATTTGCTTTAAGCATCTGGTACTTTGTCTCTACAAACAAGCAAACTAAAAATCAATATTATGTATATACAATAGACTTAGGAAGTTCTTTCCAAACTGTAAGTAAAGTACAAATTGTTAAGCAGGAATTAAGTGAAGAAGAAAGAGAAAGAATGGGTAATGAGATGAGGACCATTTTAAAAGATCTTGATGCTGAGTTTAATGCTGTCGAAAGAGTTGGGGGAGAAAAGTCAACTTTAATGAGAGTAAATGATAAAGCAGGGATTGAACCAGTAGCGGTATCAGGAGAATTCATTTATGTTTTAGAAAAAGCTTTGGAAGTATCTAAGCTTTCTAAAGTTGATGGTGTTGCTTTATATGACCCAACAATTGCTCCTGTTTGGGCGGCTTGGGATTTTCCGGAATTAATCTTTACAACTTATGAAGGACCAGTTCCTGTTGAATATCTTCCAACACAAGCAGAACTTGAAAGTTTGCTTCCTTTAGTAAACTATCAAAATGTTGTGTTAGATAAGGTAAATAATACTGTATTTTTGACGAAAGCTAATATGGCTTTAGATTTAGGTTCAATTGTAAAGGGATATGCAGCTGATAAAATTAGAGAATATCTAGTTAGTCAAAATATTGATCGTGCAATTATTGATATTGGTGCTAACATTTTACTTTTAGGAAATTATGTTGATACAAAAGGAAAAGATATTGATTGGCCTTTATATGTAAGAACACCAAGTAAAAATCATTTAGAAAATGATTTAAATAAATTGGGTAAAGTTTTAGATAACAAAGATAAAACAGTAGTTACTAGCGGTGACTATGAAAAATATATAGTAGATGAAGATGGTAATAATTATCATCATATTCTAGACCCAAGGACAGGCTATCCTATTAACAATGGTTTAGTATCAGTATCGATTATTACTGATGAATCAATTTTGGGAGATGCTTATAGTACAATGGTATTTGCTTTAGGTTTAGATAAAGGTATGGAATTTATTGAAAATACAGATAATACAGAAGCAGTATTTGTTTTTAAAGAGGGAAAAAATTATTTTGTTTATGTTTCAAGTGGTCTTGAAAACAAGTTTGAATTTAACACTCTTTTGGAAGAAAAGAATTATCAATATAAAGGGGTATATAGATGAAAGTTTTAGAAATTAAAGATTTGCATGTAAGTGTTGAAAATAAAGAAATTTTAAAAGGCGTTAACTTAACTTTAAAAACAGGAGAGTTTCATGCGATTATGGGACCAAACGGAGCAGGAAAATCAACACTAGCTGCCGCAATCATGGGTCACTATAATTATCAAGTTACTCAGGGTTCAATAACTTTAAATGGTGAAGATGTTTTGAAAATGAGTGTTGATGAAAGAGCAAGAAAAGGCTTATTTTTAGGAATGCAATATCCAAGTGAAGTAAGTGGACTTACTAATGCCGAGTTTATTAAAAAAGCTCTAGAAGCAAGGCTTGAAGAAGGAGAAAGACTTTCATTATTTAAGTTTATTAAAGAGTTAGATCAAACAGTTAAAGAACTGCAAATGAAAGAAGACTTACCAGAAAGATATCTAAATGAAGGTTTTTCTGGGGGTGAGAAAAAACGTAATGAGATCTTACAAATGAAGTTACTAAAACCTAATATTGCTTTACTTGATGAGATTGATTCTGGCTTAGACGTAGATGGACTAAAAGTTGTGGGTGAGGCTATCAATAAGATGAAAGGTCCTGATTTTGGGGCGATGCTTATTACCCACTATGAAAGACTATTAGACTATTTAGATATTGACCAAGTCCATGTTTTAGTAGATGGAAGAATAGTTAAGTCTGGTGGAGCAGAATTAATCAAGAAAATTAATAAGGAAGGTTACGACTGGGTTAGAATAGAACTAGGAATTTTTGAAGAGGAAGAAAAACCAATTTCTCTTGAAAGTTGTGCAGTTAAAGAATCAGCTGCAAGGCCAAAGAAATGAGAGATTTAGAATGTAAAAAAACAATTGCTAGTTCTGGAGTTTATGACTTTGTTTTTAAAAACCAAACAAAAAAGGTAACGATTGATGTAAAAGAGAATATTGATGTTACACTTCATTTTATTTTACAAGAAAACAACGATTTTGATTTAAATTTAAAACTTAAAAACAATGAAGTAAAATTAATCAATGTTTGTTTAGAAGGAGCAAGTAAAGTTAAGCAAACTTTAGATGCTAGTAAAAGTAATATTAAAGCTTTAAGTTGTTTTAATTCTAAATGTGATAGTTTTAATTTAGAAGTAAACTTAAAAGAAGAAAGTAAAATTGAGCTTGATAATATTATTATCAGTAAAGAAAATATGAAACAAGTTTATGATTTTAGAATCAATCATTTATCTCCTTTTACGGAATCTAATTTACGAAACTATGCTGTTACAGATAATAATTCAAAACTAGTAATAAATAATACAGGGTTTATTGATTTTGGATGTAAGAAAGCTGAGATTAATCAATCAACAACAGGAATAATGTTAGATTTATCTTCTTCAATTGAGGCTAACCCAATTTTAGAAATCAATCACCATGATGTTATTGCTAACCATGGTGCTTCAATTGGTGCTTTAGCTGATAGCGATTTATTTTACTTAATGAGTAGAGGAATTTCTAAGGAAGAAGCAGAAAGAATCATTATTGAAGGATATTATCGGATGATTTTAGATAAGATAGAGGATAAGGATTTAAAAGCAGAAATAGAAAAGAGGTTATAAGTGTTAGACGTAAAGAGGATAAGGAAAGATTTTCCTATTTACCAAAACAATAAAGATATGGCTTATTTAGATAATGCAGCTACTGTTTTAAAGCCTAAAATAGTTTTAGATAAGATGAATGAATACTATACTAACTTTGGTGTTAATATTCATCGTGGTGTTTATAAATTATCTTATTTAGCAACACAAGCTTATGAAAAAGGAAGAAGTAAGGTTGCAAGTTTTATTAACGCTAGTTTTGAAGAAATAGTGTATTTTAAAAATGCATCTGAAGCTTTAAACTTTGTAGCGTTAACATGGGGCGAAGCCAATTTACAAGAAGGGGATGAAATTATTACTTCGGAGTTAGAACATCACTCTTCTGTTTTACCATGGCAACAGTTGGCTTTAAGAAAAAAAGCCGTTTTAAGATATCTAAAACTTGATGAAAGTGGTAGAATTACAGTTGAAGCCTTAAAAGAAATAATAAATGAAAAAACAAAAGTTGTTGCATTAACTTTAGTTTCTAATGTTTTTGGTTATATTACACCAATTGAAGCTTTAATTAAAGAGATAAGAAAGTACAACTGTTTAGTTGTAGTTGATGCTGCTCAAGGCATTGCTCATTTGCCAATTGATGTTAAGAAAATGGATTGTGACTTTTTAGCATTCTCAAGCCATAAAGCTTTAGGTCCAACTGGTCTTGGTGTCTTATATGGTAAAAAAGATATCTTAAAAGGAATTAAACCTTTATTTTATGGTGGGGATATGATTGATAATGTAGAGTTATATGATTCTACTTATAGGGAAATGCCTTATCGTTTTGAAGTTGGTACACCTGCAATAGCTGAAGTTATTGGTTTAGGTTATGCTTTAGATTATTTAAAAGATATTGGTTTAGACAATATTAAAAAGCACGAACAAGAATTAACTTGCTATGCCTTAGAAAAAATGAAAGATCTAAAACACATAATTATTTATAATCATAATCCGGATTTAGGAATTATTGCTTTTAATTTAGATGGGGTTCATCCTCATGATGTAGCTACATTTTTAGATACAGATAATGTTTATGTTAGAGCAGGGCATCATTGCGCTCAGCTGATAGCAAAAAAATTAGAAATTGTGGCATCTTTAAGAGCATCATTCTTTATTTATAATGATAAAGAAGATATCGATAAACTTATTAGAGCACTGAAGAAAGCTATTAGCTTCTTTTACCAAGGAGAATAAAATGGATAATTTACGTAATTTATATCAAGCTGTGATTATGGACCATTATCATAATCCACACAATAAAGGTTTAAAAGGATATCCAAAAATGCATTTAAAGAATCCTGCTTGTGGGGATGATATTACAATTGAAGCAGAAGTTCAAGATGGAGTTATTAAACATATCAATCATCAAGGAAATGGTTGTTCGATTTGTTGTGCATCAGCTTCTATGCTTTGTTTGTTAATGGAAGGTAAGAGTGTTAGCTTTGCTAAGAAGGAAATAAGTAAGTTTTATGATTTAGTTCAAGGAAAAGATGGTGATTATGATAGTTTAGGCGATGCTAATAGCTTAGCAGGTGTTGCTAAATTTCCTGCTCGAATTAGATGTGCTACGATTTCTTGGAAAGCTTTAGAGATGGTTTTAGAAGGAGATGTAGATGAAGAAAAAGAAATATGATGAGCTTGTTGGGGATTATAAGTATGGGTTTAAGACAGAATCAGAATCAGTTTTTAAACTTCAAAAAGGATTAAACGAAGAAGTAATTAAAACTATCTCCAAAGAAAAAGGTGAACCAAAATGGATGGAAGATTTCAGGATGAAATCATACAAAGAATTTTTGGTTCATAAATATCCTTCTTTTGGACCTGATTTAAAATTTATTAATTTTGATGATTATATTTATTATATAAAAGCTACTGATAAAGTAGAAAGAAGCTGGGATGATGTTCCAGACGAAATTAAAGATACTTTTGAAAAGTTAGGAATACCAGAAGCAGAAAGGGAGTATTTAGCAGGAGTAACAACGCAGTTTGAATCTGAGGCTGTTTATCATAATCAGTTAAAAGAGTTAGAAGATTTAGGTGTTATTTTCACCGATACTGATACTGCTGTTAGAAAGTATCCTGAACTTGTAAAGGAATATTTAGGAACTGTTGTTCCTTATAATGATAATAAGTTTGCTGCTTTAAACTCTGCTGTTTGGAGTGGGGGAACATTTATTTATGTACCTAAAGGTATAAAAATAGAAAAGCCATTACAGTCTTATTTTAGGATTAATACTGAAAGAATGGGACAATTTGAAAGGACATTGATTGTAGTTGATGAGGGGGCAAGTATACATTATGTAGAGGGGTGTACGGCACCTATTTATTCTGAAGATTCACTTCATGCAGCAGTTGTAGAAATTGTTGTTAAGAAAGATGCTTATTGCCGTTATACTACAATCCAAAACTGGTCTTCAAACATTCTTAATTTAGTTACTAAAAGAGCTGCAGTTGAAGCAAATGGCCATATGGACTGGATTGATGGGAATATTGGTTCAGGATTAAATATGAAATATCCTGCTTGTATT
Source organism: Acholeplasma sp. (assembly GCA_012838635.1). Taxonomy (GTDB): domain Bacteria; phylum Bacillota_I; class Bacilli_A; order ML615J-28; family CAG-698; genus DUNF01. The sequence goes on along the minus strand of DUOW01000010.1, from coordinate 10,015 downwards.
TTAAAAGGTGAATATGCGAAAGGTAGTTGTATTTCAATTGCCTTTGCTAACCAAGGTCAATATCAAGATGCAGGTGCTAAAATGATTCACTTAGCACCGAATACATCAAGTACGATTATTAGTAAATCGTTATGTCGTGGAGGAGGTAAAGTAAACTATCGCGGGACAGTTTACCATGACCCAAAAGCAACTGGTGCTCGTAGTTTTATCGAATGTGATACGATTATTTTAGATGATAAATCTACAAGTGATACGATTCCTTTTAATATTGCTCGCAATCAAAAATCAAGAATAGAACATGAAGCAACTGTTTCTAAAATTAGTGATGAACAATTGTTTTATTTAATGAGTAGAGGAATTCCAGAAGAAGAAGCTGTAGAGATGATTGTCATGGGTTTTATTGAACCTTTCTCTAAAGAATTACCAATGGAATATGCAGTTGAATTAAATCAACTGATTAAATTAGAAATGACAGATTCGATAGGGTGATTTATGAAAAAAACAATTTTACTATTTTTATTACTAATTCCATTTATTTTAGCTGGATGTTCTTGCGATAAGACAAAGGAATATTCTTTTAAGCTTGTAGTTTTGAATGAACAAGAAGAAATAATTAATGAGAAAGTTTCAGTTAATGAAAATGAAAATTTTCTTGAAATCTTAAAAACTAAATATGGTTTAGTTCGTGATTACTTAGGAAAAATCTACAAAATTAAAAATCTTGAAGTAGCAGGAAATGGTTTAGATCAATATGTTTCTGAAAATTGTGTAACAATTAATTACGATAAGATTAGACAACAATATTGGACAGATTTGAATGATAAACAATATATTTATGAAGATGAAGTAACTAAAGCAACTTGGTATTATGATGGTACTAATTGGATTACTTTTGAAAGTCTGTGGGCTGTTGCAGAAAAAGCTAAATGGGCTAAAGCCCAAGGATTAGGAGGCATTATGTTTTGGGATTATAATACCGATTATCAAAACGAATTAATGTCAGCTTTATATTACAATTTTAGAGGGAATTAAGTTTATGAAAAAGATACTATTATTATTTTTATTGCTTATACCATTTATTATAACTGGATGTAAGCCTAATGAAGAAAAGCCAAAAGAATATTCATTTACCTTTGAACTTTATAATGAAACAGAAAGAATCGTTAATGAGACTGTTACTTATAAAGAAGATGATAACTTAATAGATGTTTTAAAGTCAAAATATAGTTTAGTTTATGAAGGAGAAATAAAAGAAATTAAAAGTCTTTTATTATCAGATGTTGCTTATTTTAAAATTACTTTAAATGGGGAAGTAAAAACTAATTTAAACTTTGTAATTAGCGATCAAGATCATTTAAAGATTGAATATTTGAAAAATGAAGAACCAGTTATAACTAAATATACAGTTACCTTTAAAGAGGTAGATGATAGTGTGTTTGCAACAAAAGTTGTAAATGAAAATGAGATTGTTGTTTTACCAGAAACTCCAGTTAGAGAAGGATATAATTTTAAGGGATTTTATTTAGATAAAGAAGCTGTTAATGAATTTGTTTCTAATACTTCAATTACTAGTGATTTAGTAGTATATGTAATATATGAAGAAGTTGAAACTCATATAGAAACAACAGATATCAATGTCGAGTTTCCAACTCTATCATTAAGGAAGATGACGCCTCCAGAAAACAAAACCAATGGTTTGATTGTTTTAAGCCCTGAAGGTGCAGTTATTGAAACTTATGGTTTAACAGTAAGTGATCCAACAAAACTACAAAGTTTTATTTTTACTGATCCTCAAGATGGGTTACGTAAAGTGCATGTAGAATGTCTTGATTATGGAGAGGCTGATGTAATTATTACAGTCAATGGAATATCTAAAACATATTCATTTACCCTATATCCAAGAAAAGAAGAAGAAGTTCCCTTTGATGAGTGGTTTGAAATGTCTTTTGAGGAGCAAGAAGCAATGAGAATTGATAGAGAAAGAAGAGAAGCAGAAGCAGAAGTTAATGAAGTTGCGAGGATTAAAGACTGGTTTGCTTCTAGTCTTCCTAATAGTACAACTGAATACTTTGAGTTGATTGATAGATCTAATGCTTCTGGAGTTTCCCTAACGTGGTTTACAAGCAATGAAGCTGTTTTATATCCAACATATGTAGATAGTGTTTATGTAGCTCAAGTTAACCAAATTAGTTATGATGTGACAGTAACGCTTACGTTAATGATCAAATCTGGTGCTGGGGAAGAGACTCTAACAAAAGAAATTTCTGTTCCCGGAATCTCCTTAAAGCCAATTCCAAGCCGTCCATTGATTTTTGCTTATATCCGTTCTGATACTTTTAAAGGAATTGAACCAGCCGATATTTCTCGTGTTGATGTTTTCAATATCTGCTTTGCAACCGTAAGGGGTGGTTCATTTAGTTTTGCTTCAGTTAAAAGTTTATTACCTCATCTAATGCCACTAAGACAATTAGGCAAAAGAATCGTCATTTCCGTTCAAGATGGTGGTAAAAATGCTTCAGGTGGTGTTCCAGAAACAAAAGGATTTAGTGCTGCTGTTGCAACTGCTGAAGGAAGAACAAAGATTGTTACAGAAATGGTAGAAACAGTTATTAAGTATGATTTAGATGGGATTGATTTAGATTGGGAAGGACCAGGATTTTCATTTTCTAATAATCCTTCTAGTCCTAATGATGTTAAGAACTTTGAACTTTTTGTTAGGGAATTAAGAGAAGCAATGGATGCATCGCCAAGAAAAGATTTACTTTTAACTGCTGCTTGTGCGATGAGTTATCCACATAATTATTCTTTAGGTAAATTGAAAGATGATTTTGATTATATTCACATTATGACTTATGATGGTGATTCTGCGGGGACAACATCACACCATTCAGCTACTAAGTCTGGTCGTGGTGCTGCTTGGTCAGCTGAAAAAGCTGTAGCAAATTTTGTAGCTACAGGTTATCCAAAGAATAGACTAACTATTGGTTCTGCTTTTTATGGTAAGATTTGGGACGTTTCTGGTAGTTCAACTGATGGTATTGGTTTATCTGGTGCTAATAGAAGAACTTCATCTTATGCAAACATTAGAAGAGAATACTTACTTGATTTAAATAATCCAGTTAATATTCAAAGATCAAATGAAACTCTAACAACATGGTATTATGATGGCTCAAAATTTATTACTTTTGAAGATCCATGGGCTGTAGCGGAAAAAGCTAAATGGGCTAAAGCTCAAGGGTTAGGAGGAATGATGATGTGGGAGTACAATTTTGATTATCAATGTGAATTAATGGAAGCTTTATATAATAATTTCAGATAAAAAGTAAAGGCAAAAGAATTTCTTTTGCCTTTTTGTTTTGCTTGTTTAGTTTTTCAAATAATGGTATACTAATATCAATAAAGGAGAAGAGTATGAAAAAAACAGTATTGTATGATGAACACATTAAACAATCAGGAAAGATGATTGAATTTACTGGTTACTTACTTCCTATATCTTACACATCAATTAGCGAAGAACATGAGCTTGTAAGAAGTGATTTTGGTTGTTTTGATTGTTCGCATATGGGAGAAATTATGATTTCTGGTGAAGATGCTTATAAGTTTACCGATTATCTTGTTACACAGAATTTAAGTGGACCAGATTTAAGAATGAGTTATGGCTTTTTATTAAATGAAAATGGGGGAGTTATTGATGATATTATGGCTTATAAATACAATGACTCTAAGTTTTTGCTTGTAGTTAATGCTTCTAATAAAGAAAAAGATTATGAGCATATTATGAAGTTATTTAATCAAGGTAAATATAATTGTAATGTTAAGGACTATTCTGATGATATTTCTTTACTGGCAATTCAAGGACCAAATTCATCTAAATTTATTCAAAAAGATTTAGTAGAAAAGCTAGATGAGATGAAGATGTATGACTTTAAGTATTATAGTATTTTAGGAATGAAGTTTTTAATTTCTCGTAGTGGTTATACTGGTGGTGATGGTTTTGAAGTTTATGGTAAAAATGAAGATATCTTAAAACTATATCAACACTTTACTAAAAGAGGAATGAAGTCATGTGGTCTTGGTGCTCGTGATACTTTAAGATTTGAAGCAGCTCTTCCTTTATATGGCCAAGAGCTAGATATGGATATTAATCCTTTAGAAGCTGGTTTAAGTTTTGGCGTTGATTTTGAGAAAGACTTTTATGGTAAAGAAGCTTTAAGCAAAATCAAAGAAGAAGGTCTAAAAAGAAGAAGTGTTGGCTTAGAGTTACTAGAACCAGGAATTGCAAGACATGGCTATAAAGTATATTCTGAAGGCAAAGAAATTGGTTATGTAACTACAGGATATATGATTCCTAATACGAAGAATAGTTATGCGGTTGCTTTAATTGACCGTGATGAATATAAGTTAGATAAAGAAGTAGAAATCTTAGTTCATAAAAGAATGGTAAAAGCTAAGATTATTAAGAAAAAATTCATGGATAAAAAATATCAAAAATAACGAGGAGGTAAAAAATGGTTGATATCAAAAAAGGTTTGTTTTATACAAAAACACATGAGTGGGTAAAAGTAGAAGGAGGCGAGGCTTACATTGGCTTAACGGCTTTTGCAGCTAGTGAATTAGGCGATATTGTTTATTTTGAAGGACCAGATACTGATGATGTTGCTCAAGGTGCAGAATGTGGCGTAGTTGAGTCAGTAAAATCAGCTTCTGATATCTACTCACCTGTAAGTGGAAAAGTTTTAGAAGTAAACGAAGCAGTAGTTGATAGTCCAGAGTTAATTAATGAAGATCCATATGGTGCTTGGTTAATTAAAGTTGAGCTTGATTCTAAAGAAGAATTAAAGAAACTACTTTCAGCTGAAGATTATGAAAAGGAACTAGCTAATGCATAAATATTTACCTCATACAGCTAGCGATATTAAAGCAATGCTTGATAAAATAGGTATCAAGACAATTGATGAGTTATTCGTAGCTTTAGGTGATATTAAACTAACTAAACCACTAGATATCCCTAGTCAAATGAGCGAAAATGAATTAAGGGATCATTTTGAAATGTTAGCAAGTAAAAACAAAAACTTGCTTTCTTTTTGTGGGTTAGGTAGTTATGAAAGCTATGACTTTAGCATTATTGATGCTTTAACATCTCGTCAAGAGTTTCTAACATCTTATACACCTTATCAACCTGAAGTCTCACAAGGAACACTTCAATATATTTTTGAATTCCAATCTTATGTTTGTGAGTTAACAGGAATGGATATAGCTAATGCCTCAATGTATGATGGTGCTAGTAGTACAGCTGAAGCTATCTTTATGGCAGTAGCGGCTACAAGGAAAAATAAAGTTTTATTAAGTAAAACAATTAATCCTTATGTGTTAGAGGTTGTGGAGACTTACTGTAAGTATCGTGATTTAGATATCGAATATGTTTTAGAAAAAGACTTTAGTTTTGACTTAGAAGACTTAAAGAAAAAGTTAAATAATGATGTTGCTTGTTTTGTAGCTCAAACTCCAAATGTTTATGGTATTTTAGAAGATTATAGTAAAGTAAAAGAAACATTAGAAGAGACAGGAACTTTATTTATTATTAATCAAGAACCAAGTAGTTTAGCTTTATTTAAAGCTCCAAGTGAATATAATGCCGATATAGCTTGTGGAGATATGCAAAGTTTAGGACTAAAGAGAAACTTTGGTGGGCCAAGTGTAGGCTATCTTGCCACAATCTCAAAATACCAAAGAAGATTACCTGGTAGGATTGTAGGTAAGACGGTAGATGTAGAAGGAAAAAGAGGTTATGTTTTAACACTGCAAGCTCGTGAACAACATATTAGAAGAGAAAAAGCTACTTCAAATATTTGTTCTAACCAATCATTAATGGCTTTAACTGTTTCTATTTATTTAAGCTTAGTTGGAAAGCAAGGCTTAATTGAATTAAGTAAAAGGGCTTATAATAATGCTCATTATTTAGAAGAAGAGTTACTTAAAACTAAGAAATTTAAGAAAACTACTGATAAACCATTCTACCAAGAATTTGTTTTAGAATATTTAGGTGATCCAAAAGTTTTAGAAACTAAACTTCTAGCATTAGGGTATCTATCTGGTTACAATATTAAAGATAATTTAATTATTTTCTATGCAAGCGAGGTTAGAACTAAAGCTGAAATAGATGAGTTTGTAAAGAAAGTAGGTGAAGTATAATGTACGATAAACTTATTTTTGAAAGATCTAAAGAAGGTCGTGTAGGTATTACTTTACCAAAAACAGAAGTTAAAGATTACCCTTTACCTAAAGAACACTTAACAAAAAGAGATCTATTATTACCAGAAGTTTCTGAAGTAGATGTTATTAGACATTATACTAATCTTTCACTTAAAAACTATGGAGTAGATAGAGGTATTTATCCTTTGGGAAGTTGTACAATGAAGTATAACCCTAAAATTAATGAAGAGTTATCGAAAAATCCTAAGTTTAATAACTTACATCCATTACAACCTGATGTAACTAGTCAGGGAGCTTTAGAGTTAGAATATAATTTAGAAAAATTGTTAAATGAAATCTTAGGATTAAAGGCTTTTAGTTTTGCCCCTTGTGCTGGTGCTCATGGTGAGTTAACTGGTTTAATGATGATTAAAGCATATCATGAGAAGAATAAAGATTATAAACGTAAGAAAATTTTGATTCCTGATTCAGCTCATGGTACTAATCCAGCATCAGTTGCAATTGCTGGGTTTGAAGTTGTGAACTTAAGAAGTACTGAAGAAGGGACAGTTGATGTGGAACACTTAAAAGAAGTGTTAGATGATGAAGTAGCAGGAATGATGCTTACTAATCCTAATACTGCTGGCTTATATGAAAAAGATATTTGCATAATTACCAAGTTAGTTCATGATGCTGGTGGCCTAATGTATTATGATGGAGCTAACTTTAATGCTTTATTAGGCTTAGCTAAACCATCTGCTATGGGTTTTGATGTTATCCACCTTAACTTACACAAGACTTTCTCAACACCTCATGGTGGTGGAGGTCCTGGAGTAGGTGCAGTTGGTGCAGGTGAAAAGTTAAAGACATTTTTACCTAATAAACATGTTAGATTAGAAAATGGTTTATATGTAAGACGTAAAGAAAAAGATTCAATTGGAAATGTAAGCTATTTTCAAGGTAACTACAATGTTATTTTAAAAGCATACGCTTATATTTTAAGTATGGGTAAAGAAAATATTAGGAATGTTGGAGAGTTTGCAGTTTTAAATGCTAACTATGTTAAAGCAGCTTTAGAAGAATATTATGAAGTTCCGGTAAAAGGTGCTATTATGCATGAAGTTGTTTTTAATGGTTTAAAATCAAAAAAAGCTAGTACTTTAGATGTTGCTAAAAGATTACTTGATTATGGCTTCCACCCTTCTACAATCTACTTCCCATTACTATTTAGTCAATCAATGATGGTTGAACCAGTAGAAACTGAAAGCAAAGAAACAATTGATGAGTTTATAGATGCTTTAATTAAGATTGCCCATGAAGCAGAAAAGACACCAGAACTATTACATGATGCTCCACATACAACACCAGTAAGAAGATTAGATGAAGTTTTAGCTGCAAGAGAGCTAAAAGTTAAATATCGAGACTTACTATGATTGATGTAATTATTATTGGAGCTGGTCCTGGTGGATATGAAGCTGCTTTATATGGAGCAAGTAAAGGGTTAAATATTGTTTTAGTAAATAAAGATAATTTAGGTGGAACATGCTTACACTATGGCTGTATCCCAACAAAATCCTATTATAAAAATGCTTCATTAATTAACGATTTAAAAGATGCCGATTTATATGGACTTAATAATTTAAGCTATGATTTTGATTTTGGAAAAGTTAAAGCAAGAAAAGATGAAGTTGTTTCTTCTTTAGAAAAAGGTATTAGTTTTTTACTAAAAAAAGCAAATGTTACTGTTTTAGAAGGAAAAGCTAATTTTGTAAGCAATCATGAAGTTGAAGTAAATGGAGAAATTTACAAAGCTAAAAATATTATTATTGCAACTGGTTCTTCTGAAAGAATGCTTCCTAATTTTAGCTCTTACCTTACAAGTAAAGATATCTTAACAATGGATAAACTACCTGAAAGCCTAACTATTGTAGGTGGGGGAGTTGTTGGAATTGAGTTTGCTTCAATTTTAAATCAATTTGGAGTTAAAGTAGAGGTTTTAGAATATGGTGATCGTATTTTAAACTCGTTAGATCAAGAAACTTCAAGAAGAATTCTATCATTACTTAAAAGACAAGGAATTGAAATTAGCTTAAATGTTAAGGTCGTAAGCTATGATGGTAAAGTCTTAACATATGAAGAAAAAGGAGAAAGCAAAACTAAGAAAGTAGCAAATTTACTACTTGCAATTGGTAGAATTCCTAATTTAGATTGCTCTTTAGATAAAACTAGTATTAATTATAGTAATAGAGGAATTGAAGTTGATCAAAACTTTGAAACAAGTGTTAAAGGCATTTATGCAATTGGTGATGTTACAGGATTAAATATGTTAGCTCATTATGCTATATATTCTGGATATAGGGCAATTAATAACATTTTAGGAGTAAAAGATGAGATTGATTTTAAAATAGTTCCTGCTTGTATTTTCTCTTTACCAGAAATTGCTAGTGTAGGTATTTTAGAAGGAGAAAGTCTTAAGGCTAATTATCGTAGTAATGGTAAAGCTCTAGCGAGTAATTTACTAGAAGGATATATTAAACTTTATTTAGATGGAGAAGAAATTGTTGGGGGGATTATTATTGGTGATCAAGCATCAATTTTAATTCATGAAATTGCAGCTGTAATTAAAGAGAAAGTTACCGTTAGTAAGTTCAAAGATTATATTCATGCTCATCCAACATTATCGGAAATCTTTAGAGATTGTTTTAAATAGGCTTGCTTGCAAGCCTATTTTTTTATTTAAAGAATAATTTAATTGTTATATTGATAATATAAAGGAAAGGGGTTTAAAATGGAGAACAACAAGATAGAGTATAAAACTGAGATACCTAAAAAAGCACAGCAACTAAAAGCAGAAATTGTAGCTTTTTTGAATTCGAAAGGGGCACCATTTTTTAGGCGCTGATAATGCGGGAAATCCAATCAAGGATAAAATACAATTTTATAATGAGTGGGAAGAAACTATCGCTAATTGGATTAATGATGCATTTACTCCAGAAGTTGTAGATTTAATTACAGTATATCCAAATGAAATTCCCTTTAGAATAGATATTCAAAAAGGCGTAGAAAAACCGTATTATTATAAAGATGGTGATGGTTTTAACGCCAAGGGAGTATATGTTCGTGTTGGCAGCACTAAAAGAAGGGCAAATGATGAGCAAATCCGAAGAATGATTTTTCAATCAAAAAACAAAGAATATGAAAAATTGCCTTCAACAAATCAAGACTTAACTTTTGACTATGTTACTAATAAATTTAATGAAAGGAAATTAAATTTCAATTTATATGGACTTGCGTTATTAAATTTTAATAATATTTATAACAACGCAGCATTATTTCTAAGTGACCAAAACTCTACTATTACTAAGTTCGCTATCTTCCAGGGAACGACTGTTAAATCTTTTTTGGATAAAAAAGAGTTTACAGGTTCTATAGTAAAACAACTTGATGACGTTTTATATTATATTAATTTAGTAAATAGAAAAAAAATAATTATAACTGGGAAAGGTCAAAGAGATGAATACTTTGATTATCCAGCTAGAGCATTAAGAGAGGCTATTGTTAATTGTTATTGTCATAGAGATTGGTCGTTAACTGGAGATATCAAAATAGAAGTATATGATGATAAAATTAAAATATATTCTCCTGGGAGTTTACCGGAAGGATTAACGCTTGAAAATATTAAGAAGGGGATTTCCGCTAAAAGAAATCCCGTTATCATAAATGTCCTTGATAAGGGTAAATATATTGAAAACTATTCTACTGGCGTTTGAAGGATATTTGAAGATTATAAGGGATTCACAAAACAACCTGAATTTGATATTTT
>DUOW01000063.1 GCA_012838635.1 Acholeplasma sp. | reverse complement strand
GTATTGATGGATATGTGGCGGAGTTTTTGATAGCTATGATTGGAGGGTTCTTACATTGTGCTTTCATCTTATTCGCTGGTTTTTTAATAGGGGTAGAGGGATATTCTATATTAGAAAATCTAGCAAAAATTGGGCAAAAACTTCCTAAAAAGATAATAGAAAAGTGGAGTAAAAATATAAAATAATGGTAAACGATAATACATTTAGTATAACAATTGACAGCTTTGAGGGACTAGCCCCAGCATATTACTCAAACGATTGGAGTGTTTATGGTAATAAAGGAAGTGCTAACGACTTAAAAGATGTTGATATATCAGACCCTAATGTTTTAACACAAGGTCCTTCTACTTCTCCATTAACAAGTGGAACACAAGCAGGAAGTGTATCAACTCTAATAAGCTCAATAATGAAAAGTGCAGTTTCTAATGATACAACCTTTGCAGTAGGTGGAAATAAAGTTTATAAAATATCAAATACAGCAGTAGCTTCAACTGGTGGTTATCCAGCAACGATTGATAAGGATGGTGTAACTGGAGAAACAACAACAGATATAGTATTTTATAAGGATTATTTATATGTTTTTTATAATCATTCAGGTTCTGCAGGAGATGTAGCAAAGATTACTCCAGGTAGTGGAACAGTAGATGCAACTTGGGGTAGTGTAACTGGAGGAGGAACATTGACAGATACACCACATTATGCTATTGTAGCAGGAAATGATATGGTAGGATTTACAGATGGAACTTATGTAAGAACAATAGATGGAACTACATTTGGTTATGATTTAGATTTACCAACAAACTCACAAGCAGATACAATTACTTGGAATGGTGATTACTTTTTAATAGGAGTTAATAGACCAAATGTTAGTGGTGCTAACTATAATCAATCAGCAATATATTTCTGGGATGGATATGCAACATCTTGGAATGTACCACCAGTTCCAGTTTCAGGAAAGATAGGTGCATTATATACACATAATGGAACAACTTATGTTTGGTGGAAAGATAATAATGGAGTTGGTGGTTGTAACTTTGGGTATCTTAATGGTTCAGTTTTAACAGTTATTAATAGATATGATGGCTCGCTCCCTAATCAAAATCAAGTATCAGACTATTATGGATTTATTACTTGGGTTTCAAATGATGAGATATTTGTATGGGGTGCAGGAGATAACGAAACACAAGTTAAGTTCTTTAAATATCTAACAGCACCACACTCAACAGTAGGTTCTATCGCTTCACCATTTGGAAGCTTGTTAATATCTTCTACTGGAGATGTAGGAGAAGTTCCAGTTACTCAATATTATCTTTCAAAAGAAAGCGGAATATCATCAAACTCTGTTTGGGATACAATAGTATTTAATTTAATGTCTGCCAATGGAATAGCAGTGGTTAATAATATAAAGATATTAACAGAAGAAATGGAAGATGGTGCAGTATTAGATACTAAAATAATTTATAATCAAGGACAAGAAGAAAAACAATTAACACAAATACTAGGAACTAGTGATAAAGTACATCACATAGTTCTTAACACAGCAATACCTTTGATAGATTTTAGATTAGAATTGGATTGGAGCTCGGCGACCAAACCTGTAAAAATTAGAAATATATATATTAGTGGTATTTATATGAACAAAAATGGAACTATTTAACG
>DUOW01000009.1 GCA_012838635.1 Acholeplasma sp. | reverse complement strand
AAGGCGGCGGAGGCGAAGGTGTTATTTACTTAAAAGCTGATACAGATGAAATTCAATACCATGATATTTTACTAGAAGGAAATAAGATTGAAGAAACATCAACTGGTGGTCCTGGATTTAGAGGAATTAGAGCTCATAACGTTTATAATTTACAAATATTAGACAATCATTTCATTGGTTTCTATGAACCAATTAGATTCGAAAGTACTGGTCAAAAAGGTAAGTGGAATTCAGATCGTTCTGATGCAGGTACTGGTATTGGTTTAGGTGGTGAAGTATTAATTCAAGGCAACTTAACTGAGAATGTTGGAGAATATCCATTCTACTTTGGTAAGGTAACTGCTGATAAAGTTGATATTCTAAACAATGTAATTAAATTAAACGCTGAAAGTGTATATTCATATGGTACGATGATGTTTACTAACATCCAAAAAGGACCTGAAGGAACTCAAAGAGTTTATAATATTAAATATAATGACTTTATGTTCTCTGGAGATTGGCACGGATTAAGAATCGATGCTTCTGAATGTCTAAAAGATAATCTAATTATTGATATTCAATGGAACAAATGGTTAACTGAACATAACTTCTATCCAGATTCAGATGATGAAGATGGTTTAGGAAACTTCCATGAAGACTATGTAATTAGTAGATACTATAATGGCGTTACAGCAACTGAAGATCAACATCCAATCTATGTAGCAAATAACTTCTATCAATCAAAACCAGAAGATTATATGTTTACTAATGTAAGAAGAGATAAAACATCTTACTTCTTAAATGAAGCTGAATTTGATTATTATAGAGGAGTTGAATTAGGCGCAGATGCTGCATTATACATTTTCGCAGATGCAAAGGAATTATATGAAGGTGAAACACTTCAAACTAGAGCAACTCTAGAAGGAGCAGTTTATTCTTCATCAGCTGAAGCAGTTGCTACTGTAGATGCTGCAACAGGCTTAGTTACTGGAGTAGCTCAAGGTGAAGTTACTATTACAGCTACTGTAGGTGAAAAAACAGCATCAATTCTATTAAATGTTTATTCACAAGTTGACTGGGATAAAACTATTGGTTTAGTTGATCCAGCACTTGCAGGTACAAAAGGCGATCCTGTTGTAGTTAATATGAAAACTTATCATGTTGGATACAATGCATTCAAATCATTAAAAGAAATGATGGCTAATGCACAAACAAACCAAGTAATTAATGTTCTAAATATTAGAAATGAAGAAGTTGTCGAAATTAAAACAAATGGAGTTACTTTATTAGGAGTTAACAGTAATAGGGATCCTAACGATGCATCAGATCGCTTTGAATTCTCACTTGAAGCTACAGATAATTCACAAATTTTAGAACAAATTCATGTATTAGCTGATAATGTTACAATTAAGGGATTCTCATTTGGTGGAGCTGCAAGAGTTCAATTCTTCAAACAACAAGAAAACTTTGTATTTGAGAATAACTATGTAGAAAACCCAGTATATACTAAACCTGCAAATATATATAAAGAAACTTTCTTTGGTACTAACGAATCTGGAGCAGATAATAGTGGTGTTGGATTTATCCATGGTGGCGGAGATGCTATGGCTGATAAGATGATTAACTTCACTATCAAAAACAACTACTTCAAGAATATCGCTGATACTGTAGTATACTTATGTATGCCAGTAGGAATAGAATTCCATAATAATGAATTAGATACTTATGATGGTGTTGGTTTATGGCTTGACTGGGGTACTACAAATGGCACATTCAATATCAAAGGTAATACTTTCAAGAATGGTGAATTGTTTGGTTTCTATTCTCGTGGCTATGGTGCTGCACCTGGAAGTACAATGAATATTGAAAATAACGTATTTGACAATGTTGGTAATAATGCTAAAGGTGGATTTGATGCGTCAACACTTTCTGGAGTAAGCCTATCAGCAATTGCTGTTAGAAACTATAAAGAATCTGGAGATGCTACATTCAAAATCCAAGGTAATGATTTCTTAGGTTGTGCTATGGCGCTTTCAATGAGAAACAATTATGCATCTACTATTACATATACATATACTTCAGAAGTTAAATACAATGCATTCATTAATACTGAAGCTCCAGAATTCTATCAAAGAACAAGATATGCTACAGACGATGCAACAACAAATCCTAATGATACATTATTTGATAACAACTTCTTTGGATCATCTGAAACTGTAAAAGTAGTTCCAACTGCTGAACAATTACAAGGTGCTAAAGAAGGAAGTAACACAAATAATTATGAAACATATGCTGATTTAGTAGCAGCAAGAGCATTGCTAGGCTAATAAATACAGAAACTAAAGGCTAGGGAAACCTAGCCTTTTGTTTAGAAGTAATAAAAAATCTTTTTATTTAATTTACAAAGTAAAAGAAATATGGTATAATATAGTATAATCTAGAGCGTGCGAGAGTTATTATATGCTGACCGAACATAATTTTTAAGATGAGCAAAGCATAGCTGGTGTCGAAAGCTTAACATAGATTAAGAATCCTGAAGGCTATGTGGGATCATAATTTTGTAAGGAGCTGGTCTCCTAAAAATAATATCGGCGTTCTGGATCTTTTTTATAATGAGGTGGATATGCTTGATTTACTTTTAGGTAATCTTAAAGTTAAAATAGAAGATATAGTTAAAGATTTAGGAGCAGAAGGCGTTGAAGTTGAATTTGAAATCCCTAAAGATAAATCAATGGGAGACTATTCAACAAACATTGCTTTTAGGTTAACGAAGGTTTTAAGAAAAAATCCTAATTTAATTGCATTTGATATTGTAAGTAAACTAAATAAAGAAGATTACAAATTAGAAAAAATTGAAGTAGTAAATGGTTTTATTAATTTTACTTTCCTAAGTTCTTATATTCATAATTTAGTTTTCAAGATTTTAAAAGAAAAAGAAAATTATGGGAACTTAAAAGTAGGTGAAGGTGAATATTATAATGTAGAATTTGTTTCAGCGAACCCTACTGGCTATTTACATATTGGTCATGGCAGGGGAGCGGCTTATGGAGATTCTTTAGTTAGAATTTTAAAGAAAGCTGGTTATAAAGTTGATAGCGAATACTATATTAATGACGGGGGAAACCAAATTGATAATTTAGCTCATTCGATTTATGAAAGATATAAAGAGCTTTTTGGGTTAGAATTTGCATTAAAAGATGATTACTATCATGGACCAGAAATTATTGAAATAGCAAAAAAGATCAAGGATAAATATGAAGATAAATATTTGCAATCTGATTACTATTTTGACTTTAAAAGGATAGGTGTTGATTATTTACTTGCTGTTTTGAAAAAGGATTTAAGTGATTTTAATGTTACTTTTGATCATTGGTTTAGTGAAACAAGTTTGTATGAGAATAAAGATGTAGAAAAAACAATTGAGTATTTAAATAACCATAAATTTACTTATTTAGAAGATGGTGCTTTATGGCTTAAAACATCTAAATATGGAGACGATAAAGATCGCGTTCTAATTAAACAAGATGGTAGTTATACATATTTAGTACCAGATATTGCTTACCACCATAATAAACTAAATCGTGGTTATACGCATTTAATTGATGTTTTTGGTACTGATCACCATGGCTATGTTCCAAGATTAAAAGCTGCAATTGAGATGATTGGCGGAGATAGTAGCTTACTTGATGTAGAACTATTACAAATGGTAAGAGTTTTAGAAGATGGTAAAGAAGTTAAAATGAGTAAACGTAGTGGTAAAGCTATTACTCTAAGAGACTTAATTGATGATGTTGGTGCTGATGCTTTAAGGTATATGTATGTCTCTAAAGCACTATCAACACAAATGGATTTAGATTTATCTTTACTAAAGAAAAATAGTAATGATAATCCTGTTTATTATGTACAATATGCTCATGCAAGAATTTCATCTTTATTTAAAACTGCTTTAGATAAAGGTTTAAAATATAAAGAATTACAAGAATTTAAAACTTTAGATTTTGCAAAATCAAAAGATTTAGTTTTAAAGTTATTAGAATATCCAGAGATAATTGAAGAAGCAAGTACTAAAAGACTTCCTCATAGGGTAACACAATATGCTTATGAACTAGCTAATTATTTACATAGCTATTATAGTGAGGTAAAGATCATAACAGATTCTGAAGTAGAATCTAATGAAAGGTTAAATCTTTTAAAAGCTGTACAAATTGTATTAAAAGATGCATTATCTTTAATCGGTGTTAAAGCTAAAGATAAGATGTAAAGGGAGGAGAAAATGAAAGATTTAAAATTATTGAAAGACTTATCGGAATTACATGGGATAAGCGGACATGAAAGATTAGTAAAAGAGTACTTAGAAAAAGAGTATTTAAAAGTTGTTCCTAAGGAAAACATCATGTATGATGGTTTAGGTTCGATTGTAGCAAAAAAAGTTGGAGATCCAAATGGACCAAAAGTTTTAATGGTAGGTCATATGGATGAAATTGGCCTAATGGTAACTAGAATTACAAAAGAAGGTTATATCAAATTCCAAACTATCGGTGGTTGGTGGAGTCAAGTAATGTTATCGCAAAAGTTTGAAATTTTAACTAGTGAAGGTAAGAAAATTACTGCTGTTATGGGTTCTATCCCACCACATGTACTTCCAAGAGAACTATTAGCTAAACCTTTTGAAACAAAAAATATGTTTTTAGATATTGGTGTTGATTCAAAAGAAGAAGCAGAAAAATTAGGAATTAAACCAGGAGATCCAATTGCCCCAGTTATGGAGTTTGAACAACTTGCAAACAAGAAGTATTTACTTGGAAAAGCTTGGGATAACCGTGTTGGTTGTGCAATGGCATTAAAAGTATTTCAAAACTTAAAAGATGAAGATCATCCAAATATTTTATATTCTGGTTCAACTGTTCAAGAAGAAGTTGGCTTAAGAGGAGCTAGAACTATTGGTAACTTAGTTCAACCTGATATTTCAATTGCGACTGATACAACAATTCCTAGTGATCTTCCAGAAAATGATAATTATGTTAGAATTGGTAACGGACCTGTTTTATTGATTTATGATGGAGCAACAATTGGCCATAAAGCTTTAAGAGAATTAATTATTAAGACAGCTGAAGAAGAAAAGATTCCTTATCAAGTTGATCATTTATCAAGTGGTGGAACTGATGCAGGTGCATTACATACATCTCATTATGGAAGTCCAGCAATTTCATTTTGTATAGCTACAAGATACATTCACTCTCATTCAGGAGTTATTCATTACGATGATTATGAAAATGGAGTTAAACTTTTAACAGCAGTTATTAAAAAGTTAGATCGTAAGACTGTAGATGAACTTAAATATGGTAAATAAAGCATTTTAAAATGCTTTATTTTACTGGCCTGTTGGAGAAGTGGCTTAACTCACAAGCCTCTCACGCTTGCATTCATGGGTTCGAATCCCATACAGGTCACCAAAATTAAAACTTTCTTTTAAAAAGAAAGTTTTTTTATTTTCTTTGTCACTTTTAGGATAGGTTAATTGTATTATAGGTAGAAAGGATGAATCGAGAGAATGTATTTATGGTATAATTAATATGTAAAGAGGTTAATATGAAAAGATTGAGCGAAGAACAATTTTATGAAAAATATGAACTTTATGTTCAGATGATTTATAAAATCGCATATTCATACTTAAAGAATGTTAATTATTCAGAAGACGTTGTCCAAGAAGTATTTTTAAAGTATTTAAATAATCATTACAAACTAGCATCATTAGATCATGAAAAATATTGGTTAATTAGAGTTACGATTAATGAATCGAAGAATGTTTTGAAATCTTCGTGGAATACTAAAGTTAGTGTTATGGAAGAAAATAGTTATCCATATCAAGATGATCTTAGTGAAGAAAAAAGATTTTTTGAAATGATTTATAATTTGCCGGACAAATACAAAACAGTAATAATTTTATACTATTATGAAAATTTAAGTATAAAAGAAATTTCTGAAGTTTTAAACTTTTCTGAAGCTGCAGTAAAGAAAAGATTAGAACGCGCTCGTAATATCTTAAAAGAGGAGGAAGAAAAAAATGAAATTAGATGACAAAATTAGAAAATCTAAAAATGCAATTCCAGAAATGAAAAATGATTTAAGAAAGCAAATTTATAGTGCAAGTATAGAAGAACCAAAGAAAACAAAGAGATTTAGCTTTAGATTTGCTTATATGGGATTTATGGCCTTATTGTTATTAGGCTTAGGAATTTTTATTGGTTTTAGTGTGAACACTTTAAAACCAGCAAGTTATTCAAACGATTCACAAACATTTAGAACAGAGGCAGAATTTGAAGATTTTTTAAAACAAGAGCCAAAATCAAGTGGAATGGGTTTTGATTTAGATGGTTTACTTCCAGGTGCAACATTCGCGGGAAATGCGGAAAAAGGTGATACAGCTACTACTGATGCTAATTCGATTGTAGAAACTCAACCTACTGATAAGTCTGGTACATCAGAAGCTAACGTTCAAGTTAAAGGGGTGGACGAAGCTGACTATTTAAAATATGATGCAGACAAACTTTATTATGTCCATCCAAATGTAATGATTAAAGATCAAAAGCAAACAGTTTTTGAAATTTGGAAATTAAATGAAGGCTTTACAGCAATGGTTGGTCATTATGTTATTGCTACTGGATATCTAAATACAGCTTTAGTAGCTAATAAGACACATGTTGTTGTGGTAAACTACAATACTGGTTTCTATAGTTGGTATAGAGCAGATAAAGCAGATGTTAAGCTTTTAGATAATATTGAAATCTTAATTTTTGAAAAGGAAAAAATTAAAGTAAGTTCTGAAGGCGTATTAGAACCAAACAAGAGAATTATTATGCCAGGTTATTTAACACTAAGTACAGATCAAAAATATTTAAGACTTACTGATAAAGCTTTATTAATTAATTCAACTTCATATATTACTGATGGCAATATCCCTCAATTACAATATGAATTTGACAGTAAAACTGAAACAATTACAAAAGATCAAATCTCTTACTATAAAGACTCTTATAACCGTTTATTCAATATCTTTATGAAAGTAGATTTAAATGAAGATTATAAGATTAATACTTATCACTGGTTTGGAAGTAGCCCAACAGTTTATGTAAGCCATACAGCACTATACTATACAGAAAGGACTTATAATTATGGTATCAATACTACTGCTGTATACACTTCTAAAACGAGAATTACTAAATTAGATTTTTCTGGCAACGAAATCGTAGCAAAGGGGAATATACTTGTTGAAGGTGAAGTTAGAAATCAATGGTATATGGACGAATTCGAAGGCAGATTAAGAGTAGTTGTTGCCAACAGCAATCGTAGTGGTTGGTTTGATGAAGAAAGACCTACAAAACATGCTGTATATGTAATTCAAGAAAAAGAATTTGAAAAAGGATTAGAAATTGTTGGTTCATTAACTGAAGGCATTGGCCTACCAGGTGAAAATATTAAGTCAGTAAGATTTAATACAGATGAAAGATCTGGTCTTAATGTTTTAAATATCGTAACATACCGTACTACAGATCCACTATATAAAATCTTATTTAAAGATGGAATTCAACCTTATATCGAAGCTGAACTAAAAGTTCCAGGATATAGTTTCTACTTACATCCAATTGTATTTGAAGAAAAACAAATATTATTAGGAATTGGTCTTGGTGGTAACTGGCAAGATAAGTTATCATTATACAATAATGATGATGAATTAACACAAATTGGTACTGACTTCTTAATTGACTATGAGGTTCGTAAATACTTAGGTGATGAATCTATTGGAGCATGGAATTCAACGCAATCACATCTTGAGTATATTGATGTTTATGGTTTTGAAGAAGGACATTTATTCGGTATGCCAATTGAAATTTACCAAGTTAAAACATCAGCAGAAGAAGTTAAATATGTTCACTACAAGAGCTATATGATGCTATGCATTAATCCAAATTGCAAAACTCCAATTTCAATTTGGAAGGTATTTGAAGGAGATAAAGTAGCACAAACTGATACTTATGAAAGATTAAATAATTACCGTGTTATTTTCGCTAACGGCTATTTCTATGGCGTTGGTAGAGATGTAATCGGCTTAAACTAAATCGTTAATTAATACTTCTCCAAAAAAAGGGTTTACTTGTTTTACAAGTAAATCCTTTTTTTTGACGATTACACTAGAAAAATATGTATGAATATGGTAAAATACAATGAGGTATTTGGTTATGAATAATAATGGTTTAATTAAAATTTTAGAGAAATTAGGTCTTAATACTAGTGATGAGATTAGGGCTGGAAATTAGATAGTATTGGAGTAAATGACCTTACAAAAAAGGTCGTTTTTACATATTCTTTTCCTAAAGTGCCTAATGTTCATTTTTTAGAAGAGTTTATTTCTCAAAGTGAAAAAGAATTAAAGAACCAATTTAATTTAAATGAAATTGAAACTGTTATTCAATATCCAAATAAGCAAATTGAAGAAGCAACACTTGAAACATACTATAAATATATTTTAGGTAAAATCATTGATAAGAAACCCTTATACAAAGTTTTAGAAAATTTCAATACTAATTTTAGTAACAATAAAGTTGTTTTTTATGTAGCAAGTAAAGAAGATGAAGCTACGTTAAGTAATGCTTTTAAAGAAATTGAAGCTGCTTTTAAAAACTATTTTTTAGATTTTGTTTGTGTAGAATCAGTAATTTCGCATTTTGAAAAGCCAATGGAAGATGATATCAAATACAATATTAGTAGAATTTATACAGAATATGAAAATGAGCCTAAAACTAAACCGACTGGGATTGTTAAGAAAAGCAATAATGATTATCGCAGTAAAGCCAAAAAGAAAACTTTAGAAGTTAATCTAGCCCCATCAAAAATCAAGGATCTACCAGTTGATGAGATGGATTTAGTTGGTTTTAGACAACTTAATTTTGGTGAATCAAAAGTAGCAGTTGAAGGTGAAATCATTAAATCGGAAATTATTAATCGTGGTATTCATAATTTCTATGAAGCTATTATTCAAGATGATACAGGAGTAATTTTACTTAAATCTTATGTAAAAGAAGAAAACAGAAAGCTTTTTGAAGAAGATTTAGTCAAAGGTAAGATTGTAAAAGTAATTGGGTATTTAGATTATGATAAGTATAGTCGTTGTATTACTTTGAAGTTTGTAAACTATGTTCCTTTAGGAGTAGTTACTAAAGATCACTTACAAGATAACAGCGAAGTTAAAAGAGTCGAACTTCATGCTCATACAAAAATGAGTGCTCAAGATGGTGTCTTAGATATTAAAGATTATGTAAAAAGAGCAAGCACTTTTGGCCATCAAGCTATAGCTGTTACAGATACTAATTGTCTGCAAGCTTTACCTGATTTAGATACATATTGTGAAGAATATAATATCAAACCTATTTATGGTTTAGAATCATACTTTATCAAAGAAAGTGAATATTTGATTACACCAGGAAAGCTAGATGTTGACCGTAATCTAAAAGATGCAAGATATGTTGTTTATGACTTAGAGTCAACTGGCTTATCTAGTAACTATAATGAGATTATTGAGATTTCAGCAGTTAGATTATACAAAGGTGAGATTGTTAATGAGTTTAGTACATTTGTAAAGCCAAAAGCTAAAATTAGCAATTTTATTACAAAATTAACAAGCATTACTAATGATGATGTAAGATCAGCTCCTAGTATTGAGCAGGTTTTACCTGAGTTTGTAGACTTTATTGGTGATGATATTTTAGTTGCTCATAATGCAAACTTTGATAATACAATGCTTTATGCAAATATGAAGCGTATTGGTATTGACAATATTACCTTCCCAACAATTGATACTTTAAAATTAGCTCACAACTTTTATAATGATCGTTTAACAAGATTTAATCTAAAAGCATTAGCAAAAGAGTTTAATGTAGATTTAGTCCAACACCATCGGGCTATTCATGATACTCGTGCTACAGCACAAATCTTTTTGAAGATGCTAAAGGATTTAGAGCAAAAAGGTATTAAAACCTATAATAGTTTAAATGATAGTATAATTGAAGATGCATATAAATATGTATATCCTTATCATTTAACACTTTTAGCTACAAACCGTAAAGGAATTAAACATTTAAATGAAATAGTTTCTTTGTCGTTAACAGATTATTTCTATAAAGAGCCAAGACTTTTAGAAAAAGTTTTAGATGAAAGGCGTGAAGGATTATTAGTTGGTAGTGGTTGCCAAAATGGTGAAATCTTTACAATTGCTTATAATGGTTCAATTGAAGAGTTAGAAGAGAGAATGGAATATTATGATTATATTGAAATTCAACCACCATATCAATATTCTTATTTATTTAGTAAAAACTATGATAAACAAGATATTGATAATGAAGGTAGCTCGCAAGATATTAAAGAAGCTTTAGAGTTAATTAGTGCTGAATATGATGAGCAAATAAAAGATACAATTAAAAAGATAATTAATGTTGCTCGTAAAGTAGGAAAGATTGTTGTTGCAACAGGAGATGTTCATCAGTTAAACGAAGATGATACAATTTTAAGACAGATTTTTGTTGAGGCACCACAAGTTGGTGGCGGTATTCACGAACTTGCTAAAGCTGGTATTGTTTTACCACAACACTATATGACAACAGAAGAGATGTTAAGTCATTTTATGTTTTTAGGTGAACAAGTAGCTTATGAAATAGTTGTAACTAATAGTAATTTAATTAATGATAAGATTGAACAATTATCGCTATTTCCTAAAAAACTTTTTGCTCCTCAAGATGATTTCTTGGTTAATCAAGGTATTGTCTCTGTAGAAGCAGAATTAAAGAAAATCACTTACGAAAAAGCAGAAAGTTTATATGGAAGTCCATTACCTAAATATGTAAATGATCGCCTGAAGAAAGAATTAAAGAATATTATCGATAATAATTATGCCACAATCTATTATATTTCTTATATGCTAACTACTAAATGTAAAGATGATAATTCGGTTGTTGGTAGTAGGGGTTCTGTTGGGTCATCGTTTGTAGCATATTGTATGAATATTACGGATGTTAACTGTTTAGTTCCTCACTATTATTGTCCAGATTGTCATTATAGTGCATTTAAATACTCGGTGGCTGATCAAGATAAATATGAAAGCAATATTCCTGATTATTTACTTGAAAACTTAAGTTTAGTTTCTAATGGTTTAGACTTAAAAACTGCTAAATGTCCAAAGTGTGGTAAAGATTTAGTTGGTAATGGCTGTGATATTCCTTTTGAAACTTTCTTAGGTTTTAAAGGAGATAAAGTGCCAGATATTGATTTAAACTTTTCTAGCGAATATCAAACAAAAGCTCACGATTATACAAAAGAGTTATTTGGGGAAAATAATGTTTTTCGTGCTGGTACTGTAAGTACAGTTCAAGGAAGAACAGCTTATGGTTATGTCAAGAACTTCTTAGATCGTCATGATAAAAAGATGTCAAAGACAGAAATGGATATTATTATTGAAAAGATTACTGGAGTTAAAAGAACAACAGGACAACATCCAGGTGGAATTGTCGTTATACCGAAAAACATTGATTATTCCGATGTTGTAGCGATTCAATATCCATCAGATAAGACTGATTTTGATTGGAAAACAATTCATTATGAATATGATAAATATGAGAAAAATTTACTAAAACTAGATTTGTTAGGTCATCGTGACCCAACAATGATTAGCAAATTAATGGAATATGTGAAGAAATATCCCGATGAATTTCCTTTTAAGGAATATGATGAGATTCCTTTAAATGATCCAAAAGTTTTAAGTATTTTTAATTCAGTTAAGGCATTAGGAGTTACTGAAGAAGAAGTTTTAGAACAAATTGGAACAACAGGTATTTCAGAGTTTAACACAACTTTAGGAAAAGAAATGCTTAATGATATTAAACCGAAGACTGTTTCAGAATTAATTAAGATTTCAGGTTTCGGTCATGGTACGAATGTTTGGAATGGTAACCAAAAAGAGTTATATTTAGGAAATACTTTAAATAGTAGAGTTGACTTTGATTTACTGATTGGTTGCCGTGATGACATTATGCTTTATTTAGTAAATAAAGGTGTTGATAGCTTAGCTGCTTTTAAAATTATGGAATCAGTTAGAAAAGGTAAAAGTTTAAATGCTAAGCAAGAACAAATCTTACGTGAGCATAATATTCCTGAGTGGTATATTGATGCTTGTAAGAAGATTGCTTATATGTTCCCTAAAGCTCATGCGGCAGCTTATGTTATGATGGCTTTAAGAATTGCGTGGTTTAAAGTATATAAGCCTTTATATTACTATGCTGTATATTTTGAGGTACGAGGAGAAGCATTTGATGTTGAGGCAATGCCTTTAGGATATGATGCGATTAAAGAAGCATTAAAGCAAGCTAATCTTCAAAAGGATGAAAATCTAAAACGTAGAAAAATCGATGTAAAACTTGATGCATTAATTGATACTTTAAGTTTAGCATTAGAAGCAACTGCTAGAGGTTTTACATTCAAACAAGTTAATTTAGATAAATCAGAAGCTCAAGCTCTAACAATCGAAGGTAATAGTATGTATTTACCGTTTAGTGCTTTACCATCGGTAGGTGTGACAACAGCACAATCAATTACCGAAGCAAGAAGTGAAAGAAGATTTAGCTCTGAATCTGATTTAAGACAAAGAACAAAAATATCAAAAACAATTATTGATCATATGAAAAAATTAGGTATTTTAGATCATTTACCTAAGGATGATCAAATAAATCTATTTTAAGATTCATTTAAATATTGTAAATTATAATATATTAGGAAAAGAGGTGAAAATATGGCAAAATTTGAGACAAAAAATCCGGTGTTTCGTAAATTTAAAGATGCACAGGAAAATTTAGTTACAGAAGAAAGACAAACTGCTAGTTATAAAGGGATTGCAGGGAAAGTGTTATTTTTCTTTCTGTTTGTTTTAGTTGGAGTAGGAGTTAGCGTAGCTTTATTAAAATCAATTTCTGGTGGCTCTGATGAGTTTATCGATGCTTATATTATTATTTTAATTGCTGCTATAGTGGGTACATTTATCTTTAGTTTACTAGCTAACTTGATTCCTAAAACTACAAAAGTAACTGGGGCTTTATATTGTTTATTTGAAGGTTTCTTAGTTGGATCAATTTCATACATTTTCGGCTCAGTTACTCAAGGAGCTGTGCCAATTGCTTTAATTGGAACAATAACTGTTTTCTTAGTTGTTACCGCTTTGTATGTGACTGGTGTAGTAAAGGTAACTAATAAGTTTTTAAATTTCTTAATTATCTTTTCTTTAAGTTTCTTAATTAGTAGTTTTGTAATGTGGATTTTCGTTTTAATTAGTGGCTATGAAATTAATCTTTGGTTAGTAGTTTTAATTGGAAGTATTTCTTTATTTTTAGCTATTCTTTATTTATTTATGGATTTAAAGAATATTCATATGGTAGTTGAAGGCGGATTTCCCAAAGAATCAGAGTGGTATGCTGCATTTGGTTTAACATTCACTTTAATTTGGATTTATATTGAAATTTTAAGAATTGCTTTTATTATTTTAAGTTACTTTAGACGAGAATAACAATGAAGTTAATGGTATTAAATGGACCCAATCTTAATTTTTTAGGGATTAGGGAAAAAGAAATATATGGCAATAAAACATATCAAGATTTAGAAAATTATTTAAAAGATTATGCTTCTAAAAATAATTTTGAACTTCTAATTAAACAAACTAATTATGAAGGTGAGTTGATTGACTATATGCAAAAAGGATATTTGGAAAAGTATGATGGGATTATTCTTAATCCAGGAGCATTAACTCATTATTCTTATAGTTTATATGATGCGATTTTAGCAGTTAAACCATTAAAGGTAATTGAAGTTCATCTTACTGACCCAACAAAAAGAGAAGATTTTCGAAAGAAAAGCGTAATTAAAGATGTTTGTTTTAAAAGTATAGCTGGTTTAGGATTTGAATCTTATAAAAAGGCTATTGATTGTTTTTTGTAAAACGCATTACATGAAAATAAAAAGTGTTTTCATTGTTGAA
Organism: Acholeplasma sp.; assembly: GCA_012838635.1. Taxonomy (GTDB): domain Bacteria; phylum Bacillota_I; class Bacilli_A; order ML615J-28; family CAG-698; genus DUNF01. The sequence goes on along the minus strand of DUOW01000009.1, from coordinate 61,171 downwards.
AATGATTGAAAATATGATATAATATTAATGAAAAGAAAAAAACCATATAAGGAGGTATTAAAAAAATATGGCTGTAAAAGTTGCAATTAATGGATTTGGAAGAATTGGAAGACTTGCATTTAGATTAATGTATGGTGATCCAGACTTCAAAATTGTAGCTGTTAATGACTTAACAGATGCAGAACAATTAGCATACTTATTAAAGTATGACTCAACACAAGGACGTTATAAAGCGGACAAAATTAAACACGATGCAGATGAAATTATCATTGGTAAAGACAGAATTAAAGTTTATGCAGAGAAAGATCCTGAAAACTTACCTTGGAAAGAATTAGATGTAGACGTTGTTATGGAATGTACTGGCGTATTTACTAAAGAAGAAGGCGCTATGAAACATATCAATGCTGGTGCTAAAAAAGTTATTATTTCTGCTCCAGGAAAAGGACCAAATGTAAAAACTGTTGTATTTGGTGTAAATGAAGGTATTTTAGACGGCTCAGAAAAAGTTATTTCAGCAGCATCTTGTACTACAAACTGCTTAGCACCAATGGCTAAAATTTTAGAAGATAAATTTGGAATTGAAAAAGGATTTATGTCTACAGTTCATGCTTACACTGGTGACCAAGTTACACTAGATGTTCCTCACAAAAAAGGAATTTATAGTAGAAGAGGTAGAGCTGCTGCATTAAATATCGTTCCAACATCAACAGGAGCTGCATCAGCAGTTGGTAAAGTTATTCCAAGTTTACTTGGAAAATTAGACGGTATCGCTTTAAGAGTTCCTACTGGAACAGGTTCAGCTGTTGATTTAGTTTTAGAGTTAAAGAAAAAAGTTACTGTAGAAGAAGTAAACAAAGCTGTTAAGAAAGCTGCTAATGATTCGTTCGGATATACTGAAGATCCAATCGTTTCAAGCGATGTTATTGGCGATACACATGGTGGAGTTTTCGATGCTTTATCTACAAGTCTTATTGAAGGCGCAGATGGAAGTCAATTAGTGAAAGTTCTTGCTTGGTATGATAACGAAATGGGCTATACTGCTCAAATGGTTAGACTTGCTAAGTACATCGTTCACCAAAAATAATAAACAATAAATCAAGGTCTACTTGAATAAGTAGACCTTTTTTTATATAATATATAAGTAAAAGAGGTTTATATGAAAGTAAATGAAGTGTTAAAATTAAAGGCAACAGATTTAAACTTTAATGGTTATGGTGTTGCAAGGCATAACAATGTGGTTGTTTTTGTTCCTTATTTATTAAAAGATGAAGAAGCTGATGTGAAATTAATTAGCGTGAAAAAGAATTATTGTTTTGGGGAAATCCAAAAGCTTACGAAAAAGTCTCCAGATAGAGTTGAACCTGTTTGTAAGCATTACTATGAGTGTGGAGGCTGTTCCTTACTTCATTTAGAATATGAAGCACAACTAAAACATAAACTAGATTCAGCTCAAAGGACACTTAAAAAACTAGGTAATATTGATTTAAAAATTAATGGTATTTATGGTAAAGATCAATACCATTATCGCAATAAAGTTCAAATGTTTTATTGTTTAGATAAAGAGGTTTATTCTGGTTTTTACCAAAAAGAAACTCATAATGTTTTTAAATTAGAAGAATGTTTCTTACAAACAAATACAGCTAGTAAAATTAGTGTTTCATTAGATAAGATCTTAAATAAATATCAAGTTCCAATTTATAATGAGAAAACTAAAGCAGGTCTTTTACGTGCTGTTTTAATTAGAAATAACCAGATAGGTGAATATGTAGTTGTTTTAATTTCAAAAGAGAATAAAATAGCTAATTTAGATAGAATCATCAAGGAGCTTATAAAAGAACATCCAGAAGTTATTCAAGTTCATTTAAATATCAATAGTAAATCTACAAATGTCATTTTAGGTTCTAAAACAAAAGAGTTATATTTTAAGAAAAAGTTTATTGAAGAAATTAATGGTTTAAAATTTGAACTTGCTTATAATTCATTTTTCCAAATTAACTATGATGTAATGTTAATGTTATATCAAGAAATTATTAAAAAAGTTAAGAGTTTGAAAGTAAAAAGGGCTGTTGATGCTTATTGTGGTGTCGGGACAATTAGTTTACTCTTAGCAAAATATGTTAAGGAAGTAATTGGAATTGAAGTTGTTTTTGAAGCAATTAAGAATGCTGATAACAATAAAGCTATCAATAATATTAAAAATGCTAAGTTTATTTTAGGTAAAACAGAAGAAAAATTAGAGCAAATAAATAACATTGATCTATTAGTAGTTGATCCACCACGAAAAGGATTAGATGAATCTTTAATCGAAACAATCAAACAAAAAGACATTAAACATCTTATTTATGTTTCTTGTAACGAAGCTACCCTAGCAAGAGATTTAGGATTATTGAAAGATTATTATAATGTAAAAGAGATAAAAGCATTTGATATGTTTCCTAATACTAATAGTCTAGAATTACTTACTTATTTAGAAAGAAAGAGTAAATAGGTAGAAAGAGATTGAAAAAGTAAAGGAAATATAGTATAATATATAAGATATTTGAAGGAGGATTTATATGAAAGTTTTAAAAGGAGCAGCTTTATTTGGTCAATCAGGAGGACCAACTTCAGTTATTAACTCAAGTGCAGCTGGAGTTTTCTTAGAAGCATTGAACCAAGAAAACATTACTAATGTTTATGGAGCTGAGTATGGAATTAAAGGTATTTTAGATGACAGATTATTTGATATCTCAAAAGAAGATCGAGATGAGTTAAAGTTATTAATGAACACACCATCAAGTGCTTTAGGTACAGTTCGTTATAAGCTTGCTGATTATAAAAAAGATGATACAGACTATAAAAGATTATTAGAAATTTTTAAAAAGTATAACATTCGTTATTTCTTCTATAATGGTGGAAATGATTCTATGGATACTTGTAATAAGATCAGTAAATATCTTCAAAAAGAAGGTTATGCTTGTAGAGTTATGGGAGTACCTAAAACTATTGATAATGACTTAGAAGGTACTGATCATTGCCCTGGATATGGTAGTGCCGCAAAATATGTAGCAACTACAATGATGGAATTATATTTAGACACACATGTTTATAATACTCCACTAATTACTGTTGTTGAGATTATGGGTAGAAATGCTGGTTGGTTAACAGCTGCAGCTGAACTTGCTACATACAAAGGTTATGGACCAGATTTAATGTATCTACCTGAAACACCATTTGATTTAAACGACTTTACAAAAGAAGTAAAAGAAGTTGCGAGAAGAAAAGAAGGTAAAGTTCTAATTGCTGTTAGTGAAGGTATTAGAGATAAAGACGGTAAATATATTTCTGAATATGCATCATCAGTAAGCCGTGACTCATTTGGCCATGCTCAATTAGGAGGACTTGCAGCTTTTCTTGCAAATCATATTAATGCTCATACAGGAATTAAAGTTAGAGATATTGAATTTAGTTTAATGCAAAGATGTGCAGCGCACATTGCAAGTAATACAGATATTTGGGAAGCATTTATGGCTGGTAAAAAGGCTGTAGAATATGCTTGTGAAGGCCATACTGATAAAATGATTACTTTTAAACGTAGTGAAGGAAAGGAATATAGTATTTCTTATGAAATGTTAGATTTGGAACATATCGCTAACGCGGAAAAGAAAGTTCCTTTAGAATGGATTAAGAAAGACCATACTGGAGTTACAAAAGAGTTTATTGAATATGCTTTACCTTTAATTCAAGGAGAACCTGATCTTAAGAAAGATGAAGGTTTACCAAGATTTGCAAAGTTAGAAAAAAAGTTAGTTAAATAGTTTGTAAAAAGTAAAATGCTTTTTAAAATAAAAGGCATTTTTTATTTGATTTGTGGTATAATATATTTGTAGGAGAATGCTATGAATACGATTAAGAAACTTCTTAAAATGTTTTTAAATAAATGGGCTTTGTTCATTTTTATAATCTTTTTAGAGATTGTAGCATTGACTTTGGTAACTTTTTATGCAGGTCAGAGTGAAGGAACTACAGTTATTATAACAGCCAGTATCCATTTAATTTTAGTAGCTATTTCTATTGTATCCTTAGTTAGTAGAAAAGAGTATCATTCAAGATACATTATCGCTTGGCTTGTCCTAATAGCAACTATTCCTGTTGCTGGTCCCTTATTTTATCTTTTAACGGCTAATACTTTATCTTATAAAGCAAGACAAAAGAAATTTAAAATTAATTCGGATAAAATAAAAAAAGTTACAGATGAAATTGCTGAAGAGTATGATGTTGATTCTTTCTTTAATAGCATTCAAAAGTTAGTAAGGTCAAGAAGTCACTTACCTGCTTGGGATAAAACTGATACGAAGATTTATACTCGAGGCGAGGATATGTATGAAGATATGAAAGAAGCCTTACTAAGTGCTAAAGAATATATTTTCTTAGAATTCTTTATTGTAAGAAAAGGGAAGATGTTATCAGAGATTATCGAAATTATTAAAGCTAAACTAAAAGAAGGTGTTAAAGTTTACTTTGTATATGATAACTTTGGTGGTTCAATTGATTTACCATTTGGGTTTAAAAAGAAATTAAGAAAAATGGGAGTTAAAATTAAAACATTTAATCGTATTTTCCCTATTTTAAATATTTCTTATAATTATCGCGATCATCGTAAGATTGTTGTTGTAGATGGAAAGATAGCTTTTACTGGTGGTATTAATATTGGTGATGAATATATTAATCGTGAAATTAGATTTGGCTATTGGAAAGATGGAGGCATTAGATTAGTTGGCAAAGGTGTTACTAACTTTGTCTTAATCTTCTTGAATGTTTGGGAGACACTAACTAAAGAGCATTTAGATCCTAAAGATTTTATTAAAGACCAGGAAGATAAAGAAGATGATGGTTATGTTATTTCTTTTCAAGATGGGCCATTAAATTACAATCACGTAATTCATGAAGTTTATCTAACAATGATTAATACAGCTAAAAAATATGTTTATATTTCTACTCCATATTTAATTTTAGATGATGAGCTTAGACTTGCTTTGAAAATAGCAGCAGCTAGAGGGGTAGATGTGAGAATTATTGCTCCCAAAAAGCCAGATAAAGTGTTTGTGAATCTGCTTACTAAAGAAAACTATAAACCTTTACTTGAAGCAGAAGTTAAGATTTATGAATATACTCCAGGATTTAATCATACTAAAGCTGTTATAGCCGATGATATTATTGGAACTATTGGAACATCTAATTTTGATTTTCGTAGTTTCTACTTGCATTATGAAGATATTAGTTTAATCTATAAAACAAAAAGTGTTAAAGATCTACGTAATGATTTTATTGAAACATTTGCAATTTCGGAAGAAATTGAAGCTAAAAATATAAAGAAGAACAATATTTTTAAAAGAATTTTACTTGTAATTTTAAAGATATTTTCACCATTACTTTAAGGAGGAAATTTATGAAAGTAAGAAAAATATTAATTGGTTTATTTAGTTTTATTTTTGTCTTTTTTGGTACTGTGATTTTAAATGCTAAACCTGATACAGTACCAGATGATGTAAGCTATGCAGATGGTGCTTATTTCTTTGTGGAGGAAAATTTGGAAACAAACGAGTTACCTTATGGTATTGTTCACCGAAGAGATTGGGCCTATAGTCATGAAAAAACAGCTGATGGAAGTGTTCCAGAAATTGACACTTATTTATCACAACAAGTAAACTCATTAGAGATTTCTAAAGATGCTAATGTAGCATTTGTACCTTGGGCTAAAGTTGATGATAATAAATGGGCGCTAACAAAAGTTAGAGCTTTAGCAGCTGATTTTGAGAGTAAATATCCAGAGTATAAGGTAATTGGGGCAATTAATGGTGATGGGTTCGATATTAATTCGAAACTACCTTTCCCTAAACAACCTCAAGATATTACAGCAGGTTTTGGAAACTTCTTTAAATCATCATTAGGTGATGCTAGTGGGGTCATTGGCTTTAGACATGATGGTACAACAGATACCTTAGTTAATATCCCAAATACAGCTGAAAGAGTATTAACATTAGAAATTATTGATGAAAATGAAACAGTTTTAAAATCATATGTAATTCAAAAATCTAATCAAACTCCAGGTGATGGAGAAATAGCATTATTTTATGGAATGTATGAAAACACAACAGAAGCTAACCATGTTTATAGGCCATGTGCTTATAACTTTGATGGATTAAAATCGTGGGTTGTAAAATCAGCTGAAACAGCTTTACCTAATAGTGCTGATGATTTTTATGGTATAGGTACGATTGCTAGTAATGAAAATCAAATTGATTTACAAATTGGACAATTTGCTATTGCTTCAAATAACGAAGAATTAAATAATCAATTAGCCTTAAATACTCGTATTCGTGTTCAATATCGTTTAGGTGGAGAATACTCAGATATTGAAAATGCGATTGGTGTCTTTGGCGCTGTGTTACTTAAAGATGGTGAAGCACCTTCAACTGGAAACGAAGATGTTCATCCAAGAACAATCATTGGTAAAAAAGCTGATGGAACAATTATGATGTTTGTAATTGATGGACGTCAATTTGGTAAAGGATTTTATGGTTTATCTTATGCTGGCTTATCAGCTTTATTAAAATATTATGGTTGTGTTGATGGCTATAACTTAGATGGTGGTGGTTCTTCAACATTACTTATTAAAAAAGATGGAGATTTTCAAGTAACAAACTCGCCTTCAGATGGCCAAGAAAGATCAGATGGAAACTGTATTTTGATAGTTGCTAAAGATCCTACTTTAGCATCACAAACAGAAAATATTACTGAAAATTCAGTAACAATTAGAGCTGATGTACTTAATAATAATGGCCACGATATTACTGAATTGTTCGTTGAAGTTGATAATCAAAAATATTATTATCCAGCTGGGGAAAAGACTGTAACAATTGCTAATTTAAATTCAAATAGTTATTATTTCTATAAATTTGGTTATAAAGACAGTTTGGGGAACGAAACGAATTTGTTAACTCAAGGTTATTTCTATACTTTGAAAAACATGTTTAAAATTAATGGTATGAATATACGGATAGGGGACAGAGACTTCTATGGTAAGATTCGTGAATCGTTTATCCTCGAACTTGATTTTGATAATGTAGATAGTATTATTGATAGCAATGGTATTAGAGGAAGGGTTAATACTTTCTCGGTTGATTTCTTGTTAGTATGGAATGATGAAACTGGTGTTTATGATTTTGCAGTCCCTAAAACTGATGCTGTTCCTCAAATTGATACTGTTGTTATCTTCTTAACATTTGACTATGATGGGGCAGCAGGGCCTCTTCCATCAAGAACAATTGTTTATCATAACCCGCATCTTTTAAGTTTTAGAACTTTAAATGATGCTCAAATAGAAACTGATAATGAAATTATTAAGATTTATAATTAAAATGTTTGTTTGAAAATAATTGTGATATAATATACAAAGAAGGAGAATTTTATGAAAAATATTAAAAGGATTATAGGTTTATTAACTGTATTTTGTTTTGTTTTAGTTTTGGGATTAGCAGTAATGCCTGCTAAAGAAGTCAGTGCGATTGATACTGCTTATACAGATTCAGGAGATGCTGCGAAAACTGGTAGATATAAGGTAAATGAAGTATCAGAGATTAATCATTTACCATATGGTGTTGTACATTATCGCCACCAAGGTGAAAGTACATCAGATAGTATTGCAGCTGGATCTGACGTAGATGGTATTTATGGACCAAGTACTGAAGGATTTGTAAAGGGACAATATTATGCACAACAAGTTAACGTTTTGGAGGTACCATCAACACCTGGTGTTAAGTTAATTCCATGGATGAACTACACTGGTAATAAATGGAATCTTACTACTGTAAGAAACTTTATTAGAGATTTTGAAGCTAAAAACCCAGAGTGGACAGTTATTGGTGGTATTAACGGTGATGGATTTGATATTAATAAAAAGTTACCATTCCCAGCACAATCTAATGGTGTTACGATTAGTAATGGAGATTTCTTTAAATCAACAACTACAGGAAATGGCGTAATGGGTTTTGTTAGAGATGGTAGACAAAACGAAGGATCACTTGCTTTTTTAGGAGCATCTGCCGCAAACAATTCATTGATTACTGTTGTTGATGTATATGATGAAAATGATAATATTATTTCTCGTCATAGCATTCATAAACATAATAGCGCACCTAATGTTGGTGAATCTAGTGTTTATTATGGTACATTTACAAACTCACCTGCTTCATATACTTTTTATCCAAAAGAAGTAGATGCTAATGCATATTTTTATGGTATTGCTAGCGCAGAGATTTGGCTTCCAAATGACCAAGGCGGAGACTTTTACGGTAAAGGTATTATCAGTACAACAGATAAAAGTAGTTTATCTACTTTACAAAAAGAACAATTTGCTATTTGTACAATGGATGCAGATTTAAAAGATGCTTTAGCTGTTGGTGTAAAGGTTAGAGTTCAAAGAGTTTATAGTGGTTCTTATGCTCATATTGATAATGCAATGAGTGTCTTTGGCGGAAGAATTTTGAATAATGGCGTATCTGATGGTTTCCAAGCTGGAACTCGTCACCCTCGTACTTTCTTAGGTGTAAAAGCTGATGGTACTATTTGCTTAGTTATAGCAGATGGACGTAATGGTTTAATTGGTATGCATGGTGTTGATGGCCCAGAAATGGCTGCTATTTTAAGAAGATATGGCTGTGTTCGTGGTTATAACTTAGACGGTGGTGGTTCATCAACTTTAATTATTAAAGATGCTGAGGGAAATATTGTTGTTAAAAACCAACCTTCTGATGGTTGGGAAAGAACAGATGGTAACTGTTTATTTGTAGCTGTAAGAAAACCTAAGGTTAATGTTACTGCAAAAGCAGAAACAAGAAAGATAACTTTACGTGTTAATGTTACAGAAAATTTAGACCATGATATTAATAAATTATATGTTTCATTAAATAATGAGAAAAAACAAGTAGTTGATGGTGTAGTTACTTTTGATCGCTTACAAGCAGGAACTGAATATGATTATCAATTATCATATGAAGATAGTAATGGTATTGCCTTAAATATGGATATTAAAGGTAAAGCTCAAACAAACTACAATAAACCAGAATTAAAGAGCATTAAATGTATTGAAAGTGCTGATAAGTTTGATTTTACGGTTGATTATCGTGATCCAAACAATATTTCGAACTTTAAAACAGCACCAATTATTGTTAATGGACATGAATATCAACTTGTAGATGGAGCTGTTTCAGTTCAAAAAAGTGAAGTTGGCGAGAAAATTGAAACTTGTGTTCTTCAAATAGAGTATCAAGTAAATGCCGTTGCTAACTATGAACAAGCAATAAATAATGCTCACTTGCCGTTTGCGCTTCCTGTAGAGAATATGTATGCGAACTTGGAGAATTTAATTAAAGATATATATTAATTTTTAAAAAACAAAAGACCAAAAGACCATTTTGGTCTTTTTTTATAGCAATTTTTTGCTATACTTAAAGGTGTCAAAGGAGAAAAGAAAATGAAAAATTTGAAACGAATTATAGGCTTACTTATGATATTTTCTTTTGTTTCAGTATTAGCTTTATCGCTATTACCAGCTCAATAAATTCAGGCAATTGATTCTACTTATACTGATTCTGGAGATCAAAATAAAACAGGAAGTTATAAAGTAAATGAGGTATCAGAAGTTAACCATTTACCTTATGGTGTTATTCATTATCGTCATCAAGGTGAAAGTACATCAAAAACAATGATTGGTTTAGATGTTGATGGGGCAGGACCAGTTAATGCTTATGTGAAAGAGGGGCTTTATTACACGCAACAAGTTAATGTTTTAGAAGTGCCTTCAACTCCAGGGGTTAAGTTAATTCCGTGGATGAATTATACTGACAATAAGTGGAATCGAACTACTGTTAGAAATATGATTTATGATTTTGAGGCTAAAAATCCTGAATGGCATGTAATTGCCGCAATCAATGATGATGGATTTGATGTTTCTAAATTACTTCCTTTTATGGAACAATCAAATGGTGTTACGATTGGTTTAGGAGAATTTTATAAATCAAAAAGTAGTGGTCCAGGTGTAATGAGTTTTATTAGAGATGGCAGACAAAATGAAAGTGCTCTTGCTTATATGAGTCAATCACAAGCAAACAACTCTTTAATTACAATAATTGATGTCTATGATGAAAATGATAATCCTATTTCTCGTCATAGTGTAAATAAGCATAATGCTGCTCCTAATTTAGGGGAAACAAGTGTTTATTATGGTACTTTTTCTAATGAGCCAGCACCATATACATTTAATCCTAAAGAAGTAGATTCTAGTGCTAGTTTTTATGGTGTTGCAAATGCAGAAATTTGGCTTCCAAATGATACTGATGGTGATTTTTATGGCAAAGGAGTTATTAGTACAACTGATAAAAATAGCCTAGCTACTTTAGAAAAAGAACAATTTGCAATTTGCACTACAAATGAAGCTTTAAAAGCAGCTTTAGCTGTAGGTGTTAAAGTAAGAGTGCAAAGAGTTTATAGTGGTTCTTATGCAAATGTTGATAATGCCATAAGTGTTTTTATGAATAGAATCCTTTATAATGATGTAGCTGATGGTTTGTTCCATACAAATATTCGCCATCCACGTACTTTTATTGGTGTAAAACCAGATGGTACTTTATGCTTAATTGTTGTTGATGGTCGAGATGGAAATAACGGAAAACATGGTTTAGATTCTTATGAAATGGCAGCTGTTTTAAGAAGATATGGTTGTGTTCGTGGTTATAACTTAGATGGTGGAGGTTCTTCAACACTGCTAATAAGAGACGAAGAAGGAAACATTATTGTTAAGAATACACCTTGTGATGGTGGTGAAAGAAGAGATTCAAATTGTTTATTTGTAGCGGTAAGAAAACCTAAAATTAACGTTGCCGCTAAAGCAGAGACAAGGAAATTATCTTTACGTGTTAATATTGAAGAAAATTTAGATCATGATATCAATAAGTTATATGTTACTTTAAACAACGAAAAAAAAGAAGTTGTAGAAGGAGTAGTTACATTTGATCGTTTGCAACCTGGTACTGAATATGAATATCAATTATCATATGAAGATTCTCATGGTATCAATGTTGTTACTGATTTAAAAGGATTTAAGCAGACTAATTTTAATAAGCCTGAATTAAAAGGTATAGTTTGCGTTGAAACTAATAATTCCTTTGATTTTACAATTAACTATCGTGATCCAAGTAATGTTTCTAACTTTGGGGTAGCACCACTTATTGTAAATGGACATGAATATCAGTTTGTAGAAGGAAGTGTTTCTGTTTTAAAAAATGAGGTTGGTAATGTTATTGAAACATGTAGTGTTGAGCTTGAGTATCAAGTTAATTCTACGCATACATATAACAGAATGTTAAATAATGTTCATTTACCATTTGCACTTGTTTTTGAGAATATGTATGCTAATGTAGAAGTTTAATTAAGGATATATATTAATTATAAGATTAAAAGACCAAAATAATTTTTGGTCTTTTTTTTATAATTGCTTTGTGTTATAATGATAATGAATAGGAGATAGATAAAAATGAAAAATTGGAAAAGAATTATTGGTTTACTAACTGTGTTAAGTTTTGTTTTGGTATTTATAGTAGTGCTACTACCAGCTAGAGAAGTTCAAGCAATTGATACTGCCTATACTGATTCAGGAGATGCTGGGAAAACAGGTACTTATAAGGTAAATGAAGTTAAAGAAATCAACTATATGCCTTATGGACTAGTTCACTATCGTCATATTGGTGAGAGCACTTCAACAACTATGGTTGGTAAAGATGTTGATGGTTATCAAGGTAGTAATGATACAGTTAAAGCTGGTCAATATTATGCCCAACACGTAAATGTTTTGGAGGTTCCTTCCACAACTGGGATTAAGATTATTCCATGGATGAACTATACAGGAAATAAGTGGAATCTAACTACTGTGAGAAATTTTATTGAAGATTTTGAAGCTAAGAATCCAGAATGGCATGTAATGGCTGCTGTTAATGGTGATGGTTTTGATATTGGAAGAAACCTTGCTTTTCCTGCTCAATCAAATGGGGCTACAATTAGTGAAGGAAACTTCTTTAAATCTAAAAGTAGTGGTTGGGGAATTATGAGATTTATTAGAGATGGTAGACAAGATATTAGTAATTTTGCTTATCTTGATGCTAATCAAGTAAATAACTCATTAATAACTGTTGTTGATATTTATGATGAAAATGATAATATTATTGCTCGATATAATATTGAACATCACAATAAAGCACCTAATGTAGGTGAGACTAGTATTTATTATGGTGTATTTACGAATCAACCAAATGCTTATACGTTTTACCCAAAAGAAGTTGATTCTAATGCTTCCTTTTTTGGTGTCGCAGAAGCAGAAATTTGGCTTCCTAATGATACTGAAGGAGACTTTTATGGCAAAGGTATTATTAGTACAACAGATAAAAGTAGTTTATCTACTTTACAAAAAGAACAATTTGCAATCTGTACAATGAATTCTGATTTAAAAGCAGCCTTAGCTATCGGTACAAAGGTAAGAGTCCAAAGAGTTTATAGTGGTGAATTTGCTTATGTTGAGAATGCTTTAAGTGTATTTGGAGCTAGAGTTATGGAAGATGGTGTTGCTTTAGGATTTGAACCCGGACAACGTTTCCCACGTACATTTATTGGTGTAAAACCTGATGGAACAAACTGCTTTATTGTTGTTGATGGACGTAATGGTGATGAAGGAAGACATGGACTTGATGGCTATGAAATGGGTGCTTTATTAAGAAGATATGGCTGTGTTCGTGGCTATAACTTAGATGGTGGTGGTTCAGTTACAATGATCATACGTGAACCAGATGGAAGCTTATCTTGTAAGAACTATCCTTCAGATGGTTTTGAAAGAACTGATGGTAACTGTGTGTTAATTGCAGTTAAAAGACCAGAGATTGAAATTGAAACTAAACCTGAAATTAGAAAGATTGATTTAAAAGTTAACTTAAATGATAATGCTGGTCATGATATGCAAAAACTATTTATTTCCCTAAACAACGAAAAGAAAGAAGTTATTGATGGTAAAGCTACATTTGAACGTTTGCAACCAGGAACAAATTATGAATATGCTCTATCATATGAAGATAGTAATTCGCTAACCTTTAATTTAGAACAAAAAGGAGTAGCGCAAACGGCTTATGTTAAACCGGAACTTAATGGTATTAAATGTACTGAAAGTAGCGATAAATTTGAGTTTGTTATTAATTATCGTGATTCCAATAATATTTCTAACTATGGTATAGCACCAATTAAAATTAATGGCAAAGCTTATAATTTTACAGAAGGTTCATTAACTGTTTTAAAAAGTGATGTGGGTGAGAAAATTGAAACTTGTGTTGTTGATTTAGAATATAAATTTACACCTTCAATTACTTATAAGCGAAGTCTTAATAACGCTCATTTATCATTTGCCCTCGTGTTTGAAAATATGTACGCTAACTTAGAGGATTTAATTAAGGAAATATATTAGAAAGAGAAAGACCAAAAGCTTGCTTTTGGTCTTCTTTTTAAGTAGTGTTTATGGTATAATATTACATATGAAAACTAAATCAGGAATAATTTTAATTGATAAAGAAAAAGGTATTTCTTCTTTTAATGAAATTCAAAGAGTAAGAAGAAAATTAAATATTAAAAAAATTGGTCATGCGGGCACATTAGATCCTCTAGCAACCGGTCTTTTAATTGTTTTAGTTAACTCTAGTACTAAACTATCAGATTATTTACTTAATTTAGATAAAGAGTATTTAGTAGAAGTAACTGTTGGTGTTGGTACTAATACATATGATATAGATGGTGAGGTTAATGCTTTTAAAGATGTTAAGGAAAAACTTGAAATTGATGTTGTTTTAAGTAGTTTTAAAGGTCAATATATGCAAGAAGCACCTATTTTTTCTGCTATCTCTATGGATGGGGAAAGGTTATACAAAAAAGCAAGACGCGGAGAAAATGTTGATTTACCTCAAAGGTTAGTTGAAATAAAGAGCATTGAAAGAATAGGAGATGTTATCTACCAAGATAATAAAGCTATTTTTTCGTTTCTTACAACTGTTTCTAAAGGGACTTATATTAGAAGTTTAGTTAATGATTTAGGTAAAAAACTAGACTATCCAGCTGTTGTTAGTAATTTACGTAGAACGAAAATTAGTAATTTTGATGTGAATGATGCTTGTAAGTTTGAAGATTTAAGTTTAGATAACTTAAAAATCATTTCTAATTTAGATGCTTTAAGTGATTATAAACAATACGAATTAAGTATTGATGAGTATAATTTAGTAAAACATGGTAGAAAAATTAATTTAGAACTAGAAGAAAAAATAGTCGTTTTAAAATACCAAAATGAGTTAGTTGGTATTTATGAAAAAGATGGGAGCTTATATAAAGCAAGAAGGGTTTGGAATAATGAAGATAATTAAAGTTAGTTTAGATAATAAAATTGATTTTAAAATGCCGATTGTTTTAGGTATGGGTCAATTTGATGGTTTACATTATGCCCATATGTATATTATTAATAAAGTTATTAGTGATGCTAAGAGTTTAAATGTTTCATCAGCCATAATTACTTTTGATCCTCATCCTGACTATGTTTTAGAAAAAAGAGTAAAAGAAGGTTACTTAACGCCCTTAAAAGAAAAAAAAGAGATTTTAGCTGATTTAGGTTTAGATTATTTGATTGTTATAAAGTTTTCTAAAGAAGTTGCTAGTTTGCCATATCAAGAATATGAAAAACAATTTTTAGACAATTTGAATATTAAAAAGATGATTGTTGGATTTGATTATCATTATGGGAAGTTTGCAACAGGGAGCACTGAAACTTTAAAAAGAAAATATAATTTAGAAGTTGTAGATGAAATTAAATACGAACAAGTAAAGGTTGGTTCTAATTTAATTAGACAATATTTAGAAGATGGTAAGGTTAGTAAAGCTAATTTCTTACTTGGAAGAAACTATTATATTACGGGTATCGTAAATAAAGGAAGTAGAATAGGCTCTACCTTAGGCTACAAAACTGCTAACATTAGCCTTGATTCTTCGTTTTATAGTCTCAAATTAGGTGTTTATGCTGTCATAGTTAGTTATGATGGAAATAAGTATCAAGGAATTTGTAACATTGGTCATAACCCAAGTTTTAACTATCAAGAAAAAGCTAGAGCAGAAGTTCATTTATTTGATTTTGATAAAGTGATTTATGGCGAACAAATTAAGGTTGAGTTTATTGAATTCTTAAGAGAAGAGAAGATTTACTCCTCAAAAGAGGAATTAAAAAAACAAATAGATCTTGATATTAAATTAGCTAAAAGTATTTTAAAGGAGGAATAAAAATGATTGCAATTATTGGTGCGATGAGAGATGAAATTGAATATTTAGAAGAAAAAATAGGTGATTTAAAAGTAGAAAGCTTTTATCATATTGATTTTTACTGTGGTAAAATAGGAAATAAAAATATTGTTTTAGTTCAAAGTGGCGTTGGAAAAACTAATGCTGGTCTTTTAATGGGATTATTAGTTGGTTTTTATGAAGTTGATTTAATTATTAATGTTGGGGTATGTGGTGGAGTTAAAGACAAAGTTGACCTATTTGATTTAGTTGTTGTTGATAAGTATTTTTATGGAGATGTAGAACTACCAAAGGATGAATATGAATATGGACGTGTTAGTAAAGCTCCTCGTTATTTTGAACTAGATCGTTCATTAAAGAAAACAATTAAGAAAAACTTTTCTCAAGATGAGTATAAGTTTGCAAACTGTTATACAAGTGATACGTTTGTAGATAGGGATAATTATCCAAAAGTAAAAGCTATTATCGATGAACATTTTAAGAATGATAATATTGCCATCTTTGATATGGAAAGTACTGCTTTTGCTCATGGTGCCTATTTACTTGACATTCCTTTTGTTTCTGTAAGAGCAATTTCTGATTTAGTTCCCGAAACTAGCTATAATGAGTATTCTGAACACTATAAAAAAGCAATTGTTAATAGCAGTGAATTTGTTTTAAAGCTAGTTTTATCGTTGTAAATATTGTTTTTTACAAGCAAACTGCTTTTTGTTTATATTATAATTTAAATGGAGTAAATACATTGTATATTCCTAGGAACACCAATTGATTGAGATTATTAGAAAATTAGAAAGAAGAAATAGTAAGTGAAGAAAACTGTAATAAAGATTTTAGGATTTCTTGTGATTTGTTTAGCTATATTTGCATTATTTTTAGTTATTGATGGTAAATTTAACTATTCTCAATATAATGATGGTGCATTTGTATTTATGCTTGCTATATTGTTAGCTGTTATAATGAATTCTTTATATTTAATTTTTAAAGTAAGTGAAGGCAGTGAAAAAGCTAATAAATAAGTTTTTAAAAGATATTCATTTTGTATTGAAAATATATTGCAAGTGAAGATAATTTATCGATATAATTATCTTTACAAAATAAACAAAATATGTTATAATATATTATCATTAGACTAGGTTGTGCGATACTCCAACGTTCTACTTGGTTTATTTGAGTTAATTAAATAAGGAGGTAAAAAAATGTCTTGTATTTCAAAAGAAGAAAAAGCTAGATTAGTAAAAGAATTCGGTAAAGATGAAAATGATACTGGTTCTGTAGAAGTACAAATTGCGATTTTGACGGCTGAAATTAACCGTTTAAATGAACATTTCGCAATTCATCCAAAAGATCATCATTCTAACCGTGGCTTACTTAAAAAAGTTGGTCATAGAAGAAATCTTTTAGATTATTTGAAGAGAACAAACTTAAACAGTTACCGTGAAGTTTTAGTAAAACTGAATTTAAGAAAATAGGATTTAGGGTAATTAATTTACCCTTTTTTAATGTAAAATAAGGAGAGAAGAGAAAATATGAAAAAAACATTCGAATTCAAACAAGGAAGTAGAACATTTGTTATTGAAACAGGTGAAGTTGCTAAACAAGCAAATGGAGCTGTAGTTACTAATTTTGGAGATACTACAGTTTTATCTGTTGCTGTTCATAATAGTGATAACTTTAATGCAGGTTTTTTCCCATTAACTGTTGTTTATCAAGAAAAACTATATGCAGCTGGTAAAATTCCTGGTGGGTTTTTAAGAAGAGAAGGAAGATCTTCAGAAATTGAAACTCTAAATGCTCGTTTAATCGATAGACCAATTAGACCTTTATTTCCAGAAGGTTTTAAAGATGAAGTGCAAATTATCAATATGGTTTTAAGTAGTGATCCAGACAATTCGCCTGCCATGGCAGCAATGCTTGGTTCATCTTTAGCATTAATGATTTCTGATATTCCATTTAATGGCCCGATTGCTGGTGTTGAAGTAGGTTTAGTTGATGGTAAATTTATCATCAATCCAACTGAAGAAGAACAAGCAAATTCTGAACTTGCTTTAAGTATTGCTGGTACTAAACATGCCATTAATATGGTAGAAGCTAGTTCTAAAAACATTTCTGAAGATGTAATGCTTGAAGCACTACTTTTTGGTCATGAAGAGATTAAAAGATTAGTAGCTTTCCAAGAAGAAATTATTAAAGAAGTTGGAAAAGAAAAATTAGAAGTTTATCTAGATTTAATTAGTGAAGATAAAGTTGCTAAGGTAGAAGACTATATTGGTAAAGACTTAAGAAAAGCTGTATCGATTGTAGAGAAGCAAGAAAGAGCAGCTAAAATTGATGAGTTAACTAAGAAAACTGTTGAGTATTTTGTAGCTTTAGCTCCAGCTGAAGAAGCTGAAGAATATGAAAGAATTGCAAAAGAAGCATGTGAGAATATTGTAGCAGGTGAAGTTAGAAGATTAATTACTCAAGAGAAAATTAGACCTGATGGTAGAAAAACTGATGAAATTAGGCCTTTATCATCAAGAGTTCATGTTGTTACAAGACCACATGGATCTGCTTTGTTTACTCGTGGTCAAACTCAAGCTTTTACTACTGTAACTTTAGGAAGTCTTGCTGAAAGTCAAATTATTGATGGCCTAACTAGTGAAGAATCAAAGAGATTTATGCTTCAATATAACTTCCCTCAATTTAGTGTTGGGGAAACTGGTCGTTATGGTGGTCCAGGAAGAAGAGAAATTGGTCATGGAGCTTTAGGTGAAAAAGCGTTAATGAACATTATTCCAGATGAAGATACATTCCCTTATACTATTAGAGTTGTAAGTGAGATTTTAGAATCAAATGGTTCTTCATCTCAAGCATCTATTTGTGCAGGTACACTTGCTTTAATGGATGCTGGTGTACCAATTAAAGCTCCAGTTGCAGGTATTGCTATGGGATTAATTATGGATGGTAAAGACTATACAATTCTTACAGATATCCAAGGAATGGAAGATCATTTTGGTGATATGGACTTTAAAGTAGCTGGTACTAAAGATGGTATTACTGCTTTACAAATGGATATTAAGATTTCTGGAGTAACAGCTGAAATTTTGAAAGAAGCCTTAGCTCAAGCTAAAAAAGGTCGTTTAGAAATCTTAAATCATATGCTTGGAACTATTAGTGAACCTCGTAAAGAATTAAGTCCTTACGCACCTAAAGTTAAGATGATTAGAATTAATCCAGATAAGATTAAAGATGTTATCGGTTCTGGTGGAAAAGTTATCAACGAAATTATTGAAAAAACTAATAATGTTAAGATTGATATTGAACAAGATGGTAGAGTATTTATCATGCATCAAGAATATGAATGGATTGATAAAGCTATTGAGATTATCGAAAATATCGTTCGTGAAGCAGAAGTAGGAAAAATTTACGAAGGAACAGTAATTAGAATTGAAAGCTATGGCGCCTTTTTAAGACTATGGGAAGGTTGTGAAGGATTACTTCATATCTCAAAAATAGCTCATGAAAAAGTAGCAAAAGTAGAAGATGTTCTAGCAATTGGAGATCAAATAGCAGTTAAGGTTATCGGTATTGATGATAAAGGAAGAATTGACCTATCAAGAAAAGATACTTTGGAAAACCCTAATAAAGGTAAAGAAGAAGATAAACCAAAACGTCCTCGTCGCAAGTTTCCTAAAAAAGAACAATAATTTAAATAAAATTAACTCTAAAGTTTTTACTTTAGAGTTTTTTATTTTGGATAATATACAAGTTATGATAAAAAGATTGAATAAAATTAGGAGGAATGATAAAATATGAAAGTAAGAGGTAGACAAATGAGGTGTAAAAATTGTGGCAATGAAATAAAAGTTGACAGTTTGTATTGCAATGTTTGTGGCGAAAAAAATGAAGAACTAGCAAATGCTATTTTAAAAGCAGATGAAATAGTGAAAAAGAATGGCATGAAAGCTCTTATCTTTTCAATTCTTTCTTTTGCTATTCCCCTTTTTATTGTTATTTCAGGAAGCATTATGAATGAATTTTTTGGAACTTTTCAAAGTGTACCAATACCAGCTCTCATTATGATGGTTTGTTCATTAGGATTTGGAATAGCAGCAACTGTCATTGGTGGAACTTATTCTATCTTTTTATTCTTTAACGTCATTGATTTATTATATGAATTACGCGATACGTATCGCAATCCCGGATATTTTATTAATTTTTTTAAATTGCTTTTAAACAAATAATTTAGGTGGTAATTATGAATTGCAAGAAGTGTGGGGCAGAAATTAGAGAAGATGCATTGTTTTGCTCTAAATGTGGCGAAAAAATAAAAAAAGATGAAACTTTGAAGATTGAAAATAAACCAGTTAAGAAAAGCAAAACGGCTTTAGTTTGTGGAATTATTGGTACGGTTTTACCATTAATTTTTCCATTTGTTTATTTAGTATTGCTAATTGGTCTAGTAATTAAAGTAGCAACTGGATCAGCATTGGGGTATGAGGGGCCTTTTGTCATGGCAATTTTATCAATTTATTTACCAACTCCCTTAGCTTTAGGAATAATTGCGATAACTAAATCTAAAGCTCCAAATACAGCTGCTAAATCAGCTGCTAAAGTTTTTGGGATTATAGCAATTATGTTATGGGGACTAAATATTGTGCTAGTAATTGCTTCTTTGTTTAGTAATTAATTTTTTAAAAGGAGGAAATAGAGACAAAAGTTCTATGAAGAATTATATTGTTTTAAAAAATATAAATCTTTAAATTCATAATAGAAATAAAAAGAACACTTTAATTTACAGAAAAGGAGAAGAAAATATGAATTGTAAAAAATGTGAAAGTCAAGTAAATCCAAATGATTATTATTGTGGTGTTTGTGGTGAAAAAATTGAAAGAGAAGAGCAAAATCTAGAACAAAAAGAACCAGCTAAACAAAGCAATGCTGCTGTAACTTTAGGAATTATTGGTCTTGTTTTAGGATCAATCGTATTGGGAATCTTAGCTATTGTTTTTTCGAAGAAACCAAATGCAAGCAATGCCAAAACTGCAAAAATATTAGGAATTATTGCGATTGTTCGTGGTGCTATTAGTGTAGTTAATGTAATTTTAGTATTTGTTTGGGTTATTGAAGATGCTAGATTTACTACTGAAATTATTAATAATTTACTTGCTTTTTAATTGAAAACGTGTTATAATAACGAAGGTAAAATATTTGGGTAATCGAGCAATTATTTTTAAAATAATTGTTAGGAAAGTCCTTGCTAGCACAGCTGAGATGCTGTAGTGTTTGAGCCTAACGAAAGCATAAGTTAGGGTACTATTAAAAGTAGTAACGGCGATTAATTAACCTAAGTTTTTAATATGGTTAAAATCATAAAGTGCGACAGAGACGAATTTGTTAGAAATGACAAAGTGGAACGGGTAAACCCCTCAAGCTAGAAACCCAAATTTGGTAGGGGAACTTTAAATGATAATTCAATTCATTTAAGGCTAATTAGATTAGAGATAAATGATTACCGCTCTGAAGGAGTACAGAACAAGGCTTATAGAATATTTACCTAAAAGTTCCTGTTTTCAGGGACTTTCTTTGGAGGCTTAAATGTTTGAAAAATGTGAATATGTTACAAGTATTGTAAGTAGTAAGCATAGTCCAAACAAAGATAATAGACCAGAAATTGTATTTTTGGGAAGAAGTAATGTTGGGAAGTCAAGTTTAATAAACTTAATTACCAATCGTAAGATGCTTGCTAGAACATCTACTTTACCTGGTAAAACTATAACGATAAACTTTTATAATATTGATGATAGTTTTTATTTAGTTGATGTTCCAGGTTATGGCTATGCTCGTAGAAGCAAAGATGATAAACAAAAATTTGGTAGGTATCTAGAAGATTATCTAACAGATAATCTGAATATCAAAGTTGCGTTTTTACTTGTAGATACTAAAGTAGGACCAACCAATGATGATCTTTTAATGTTTGAATATTTGCTTTATTTAGAATTACCAATTATGGTTGTCGCTACAAAAACTGATAAAGTTAACCATAGTAATCTAGCTAAAGCAAAAAAACAAATTAAAGACAAATTAAACTTAACCGATGAAAGTATTATTTATACATCATTCTTTAAGAAAACTGGCCGTGAGGAAATTATTGAAGTAATTCAAAATCAAATAAAAAAGGAGATATAATATGGTTAGATCTCATAAAGATGATAGTAAAAAAAGAAGAGCGTTAAGTTACAGCCTTTTCTTACTAATTCTACTAGTTATACTTGCGTTCGTTATATTTCATTTAATGCTATTTTCTGATATGCAAGGTGGAAAAGGTTTAGTTCGTAAACCAGGAGGTACAACTGGAGACGATAGTGGTGTTATAATCGGTGGTGGAAA
This sequence comes from Acholeplasma sp., assembly GCA_012838635.1. GTDB lineage: Bacteria > Bacillota_I > Bacilli_A > ML615J-28 > CAG-698 > DUNF01. The sequence continues at coordinate 39,397 of DUOW01000009.1, read as the reverse complement.
ATCTATTGATACAATCATTGATCTTAGTCAACTAAACTCATTAGAAAATAAGGCATTAGTACCAGCAGGTACTAAGGAATTAAGTACAGGATATGGTAGAGAGATTGTAGAAGAAGCTGTTCTTGAGGTTTCTGTTTCTTGGGCCGAAGAAAGTGGAAATGATAGTAATATTAATGTTAGTGGTACATTAAATGTTTTTAGCACGGCTATTATCGAAGGTGCGGTTGAGTATTCTGAGCTTGCGAAAATTGAGATAATAGCGCCTGAGAATATTAGTTTAAATGGTGATCCTGTTCTTGTGAAATTTATTATTACATTAGCAGAACCATCAGAAGAAGTTGATTATTCGCGTATTATTGGTAAGAACATTAAAATTTTTACAACTTATCACATTAACTAAAACTACTATTTATTAGTAGTTTTTTCATTAATTAATCATGTTGACTTTTTAGTAAAAATATAGTATAATTTATAAGTATTGTTAAAGTTGAGAGGGATACTATGAAGTGGTCTTTACAACAGTTGAAGAAATTCAATAATGAGGCTTATAATTTCTCTTATGAGCCTGATTTGAAACATCGAGCTTTAGAAACTCATGATGTTTTAGATATAAAGTCTTTACATGTAGAAGGTTCGATTAAAGAAATTTCTTTTAATAGATTCGAAGTTCTTTTCACAATCAAAGGAGTCTTAGTGTTAGAAGATGCTGTTACTTTAGAAGGAATTGATTATCCAATTGCTTTAGAATGTGAAGAGATTTGCGATACGCAAATGAATTTTGAAGAAGATATGTACTTGATAGAAAAGAATACTTTAGATTTAGACGAACTCGTTTGGATTAATATAATCTTACATAAACCAATGCGAGTTAGTAATAGTGACTAATTAACTTTAAAATTAGAGATAGAGGTGAAAGAATATGGGAGCAATTGCTCAACAAAATCGAGTTTCAAAGACTAGAAAGCGTAAGCGTCGTAGTCATCATGCTTTAAAGAAACCAGCACTTATTGCTTGTCCTGAATGTGGTGAAATGGTAAGATCACACGTTGTGTGCCCTCATTGTGGATACTACAATAAGAAACAAGTAAAAGAAATTAAAGCTAAAGCTGGCGCTGCAGATGGAGACAAATAAGCTATAAAGCTCTAGATCTAAAACTAAAAACAGAGGCAAGGTCCTCTAAATGTAGAAAAGCACTCTTTAAATTGAGTGCTTTTTTTATTTTCCACGTGGAAAACTAAAAAATATTAACTTTTTACAAAAAAGTTTAAAAAAAAGGCTTGACATTTAATATTAAGTTGTAGTACAATTCAAGTGGGTAGTAGTGGGGAAAAGTGGAGAAAGGAGAAAACGATGTTTATAGGTGAATATCATTTCAATTTAGATGACAAAAATAGAATATTTATACCAACTGAGTTTCGATCTTTATTGAAAGATAAGCTAGTTATAAACAGAGGGATCGAACGCTGTCTTTTCGTCTACCCAACTGACGAATGGAATAAAGTTGTTAATAAATTAAACACTCTTTCATTTACGAAAAAAGTAAACCGTGAGTTTAGTAGAATGTTTATGTCAGGTGCTTATAATAAAGAAATGGATAGTCAAGGAAGAATTACTATCGATAAGTTATTAGTAGAGTACGCTGGTTTAAGCAAAGAATGCGTAATTATCGGTGTCGGTGAAAGAATAGAAATTTGGGATAAAGAGGCCTGGTTAAAATATTATCAAGAACGTCAAGCAACACTTGATGAAATTAGCGAAAGAATTGATTTTGATGATTAGACAAAGACCAAGTTCAATGATTAGAACTGAAATTATCCATGTTCCAGTTTTACGTAATGAAGTTGTTACAGGCCTAACTATTAAAGAAGACGGAATATACGTAGATTGTACGATGGGTGGAGCTGGTCATGCAAGCATCATTTTAAAAAAACTTGTAAATGGTAAACTTTACTGTTTTGAACAAGATCAATATGCAATCAGCGAAGGAAGAGAAAGACTAGCTAAGATTAGTAATAACTTTACAATTATTCCTGATAACTTTGTAAATATCAAAGAACAATTAAATAGTTTAGGAGTTTATAAAGTAGATGGAATCTTGTATGACTTAGGTGTCTCTTCATTCCAACTTGATGATAAAGATCGTGGGTTTAGTTTCCATGAAGAAGCAAGACTAGATATGCGAATGAACCAAGATCAAGCTTTAACTGCTTACGATATCGTAAATGAATATCCAGTAGAAGAATTACGAAGAATTATCTCTGAATATGGTGAAGAAAAATATGCAAATAGTATTGCAAAGAAAATAGATTATTTTAGAAAAGTTAAACCAATCGAAACGACTACGGAATTAGTTAGAATTATTACTCAAGCAGTTCCAGCTCATTACCGTAGAAAAGCATCTCATCCAGCACGAAAAACTTTTCAAGCAATTAGAATTGCTGTTAATGATGAGTTAAATGTGTTTGAAAAATCATTAAGAGATGCCCTTGATTTACTAGATACGAATGGGAGATGTTGCGTGATAACCTTTCACTCTTTAGAAGATCGCATCTGTAAAGAGGTCTTTAAAGAAGTTACAGAAGACAATATGCCGAAAGATCTTCCAATTCAAGATTATAAGCTTAAAAAAGAGTTTGCTTTAGTTAACAAAAAAGTTATAACTCCAAGTCCGGAAGAGCTAGAACAAAATAGTCGTTCACGCTCAGCAAAATTAAGAATCATTCAAAAATTATAGGAGATATGAAAATGACAAACTTAAGACCTTTACCAAAACCGGTATTACCAAGATAACAATATTTTATAGATTAGTTATATATTTACAAAAATTTTTGTAAACACATATAATTCCTTATTTTATACTTATTTTTTCTAAAAAGACAACTTTTATATTTAAAGTTGTCTTTTACTTTTAAAATGTGGTATAATATGTAAGTAGGAGATGCGTATGAAGATTATTTATGGTGGATCATTTAACCCACCAACAATTGCCCATTATAAGATTGCAAAATATTTACTTAAGAAATATAAAGATTCAGAAATAATATTTATGCCAACAAGTTCACTTTATCATAAAGATGAACTAGCAACTGATTTTCATCGTTTAGCAATGCTAGAATTAGTGGCAAAAGAGTTAGGTGATAGGGCATCAGTTTCTGATTTTGAAATTAAACTAGATGGTTATTATGGCACAACATATACTTTAGCTCATTATCCAGGATCATATTTTTTGCTTGGAGCAGATAACTTAGTTTATATGAATAAATGGATTAACTATCCAAACATTATTATGCAAAATAAGTTTTTAATTGTTCCAAGAGATAATATTGATATTATGGAAATACTAGAAAATGATGATTTTATGAGCAAGTATCAAGAAAATTTCACGATTCTAGAAGATTGTCCGAAACTAAATGTTTCAAGTTCTGAGTATCGTAAAACTAAAAATAAAAAATTAGTACTTCCAAAGGTTAGAAAATATATTGAAGAAAACAATTTGTACTAGGAGGAAATATGTACAGCAAAGATTTTATTAAAGTTGCAGCTGCAAGCCCCAAAATTGTTTTAGGAAAGCCATTAGAAAATGTAAAAGAAATGCTTAACATTTTGAAAAAGTTAGATAAAGATGTTGACATTATTGTTTTTCCTGAACTTGCAATTACTGGTTATTCTTGTGGGGATTTGTTTTATAGTGAAGATCTATATTTGAAGCAACAAGAAGCAATTAAATATTTGCTTAATAACAACCCCTTTAATGGTGTTGTGATTTTTGGTGCTTATGCTTTCCAAAATAGTGTCATTTATAATTGTAGCTTTGTAGTTCAAGAAGATGAACTTATTGGAGTTGTCCCTAAAGAATATTTACCTCATTCAGAAGAATTTGAAGAAACTAGATGGTTTGGTAAAAAACTTAATGGAATAGATTATTTAGATTTCTTTACAATCAAAGATGGCAAAGATGATAATTATTACCATCCTGTTCCTTTTGGTAAGATGTTATTTAAGTTTTATAATAGTGACATTACTTTTGGTTGTGAAGTGTGTGGAGATATGTGGGCGCCACAATCTGTTAGTGAAGAGTTATACTTAAAAGGAGCTGATATTGTTTTTAATTGTTCATCTTCACCAGCAAGAATTTATAAAACTAAAAAACGCGAGTTAATTATTAATAACTTAACTTATAAATATAGTGGTGCATACGTTTATGCTTCAACTGGTGCCAGTGAAACATCAAGTAATGTTATCTTTGGTTCAGAATTAATTATTTGTGAAGCCGGTAAAACTTTAAAAATTGATGATAAACTAGCATTTGAATCAAAAGTAATTGTAAGTGAAATTGATATTGCAACACTTCGCTATAAGAGAAGAAAAAGCTCATATTATAAACAAGCGTATATGAAAGCAAATAATGAGTTATCTTCAGATATTACAGTTCATGAAGATTTAATTAAAAACGCTGATAAATGTAAACTAACAAGAGAGATTGATAAAAATCCATTTGTACCTAAAGATGATTTGTATTTAGATCAAATCATTAGTATTCAAACGGCATCAGTTTATAAAAGATTTACTCATGTTGGGTCAAAGAAGTTAGTTTTAGGTATTAGTGGTGGTCAAGATTCTACTTTGGCTTTACTATCTTTAGTTAAGATGTGTGATGAGTATAATTTACCTAGAAATACTATTTTAGGTGTTACAATGCCAACAAGCAATACTAAAGAAGAAAGTTATCAATTATCTTTAGCTTTAATGAAAAAGTTAGGTATTGATGCTTTAGATTTGAATATTGAAGAAGCAGTAAACTATCAAAGAGATTTAATCGATCATCAAAAGTTAGATACAACTTATGAAAATATTCAAGCTAGATACCGTACTTTTACTTTAATGAATCTTGCTAATAAAGTTTCAGGCATTGTTATTGGTACAAGTGACCTAAGTGAAATAGCATTAGGTTTTACAACATTCAATGGTGATAATTCATCAATGTATGCTATTAACTCAGGCATTCCTAAAACAGCTGTAAGAAGACTTTTAGAACATTATCAAACAATTTATAAAGAAGTTAAAGAAGAAATCAAACAAATTTTAAAAGCTCCTGTAAGTCCTGAACTTTTACCAGGAAAACAATATACAGAGGAAATCTTAGGATCTTATGAGGTTAATGACTTTATTTTATATCATAAGCTAGTTAATGGTGCAACTGATGAAAAATTAGTATCTTTATTAGGCTATGTTCATAAATTAAGCACAGAAGAAGCTTTGAAATATGTAAATAACTTTAATCGAAGATTTATCTCTAGCCAATATAAACGTTATAATATGGCTGAAGGTGTTAAAGTTTTTGATGTATCTTTAAGTATAGAAAATTTTCAACTTCCAGGTGATATGAATAAACCAAATGAAAATAAATGAAAACCCAGAAAACGATTGCAAACGTAATCGTTTTTTGCTATAATAAACCATAGAGGTTATGTAAATACCTTTTGATTGATTTTTTCGTAAAGGAGGAAAATATGAAAAAATTTATTACATTTCTTGTACTAGTTTTAGGACTAGGACTATTAGTTGGTTGTAGTTGTACTGACGACAAAGAAGACAAAACAAAAATTGTTATGATTACTGACGTTGGAACAATTAACGACAAATCTTTCAACCAAGGAACTTGGGAAGGAGTTAAGGCATTTGGTGATGCACATAAAGACAAAGTTGATTATCAATATTATCAACCTTCAGATTAAGCAACTGCTGCTTATGTTTCAGCAATTGAGTTAAATATTGAAGAAGGTGCTAATGTTATTGTAACTCCTGGATATTATTTCAGTGATGCTATTGGTGAAATGGCAGTAAAATATCCAGATGTATCATTCATCTTTATTGATGGAACACCAACAAACGAAGGTGCAGCAATGGATATTCCAAAGAACGTATGTTCAATCCTATTTAAGGAAGAAGAAGCTGGATTTACAGCAGGCTATGCAGCTGTAAAAGATGGTTTCACTAATTTAGGTTTCTTAGGTGGAGCTCCAGTTCCAGCTGTTGTTAAGTTTGGAATTGGCTATGTTGCTGGTGCATACTATGCAGCAAATGAAATGTCAAAGGAAATTACTTTCCCAGCTAACCGTTACGAATATCTAAACTCATTTGCACCAGATCCAAACCATACTACAAAAGCAGCTAGCTGGTATGATGCTGGTACTGAAATTATCTTTGCTTGCGCAGGTGGAGCAGGAAACTCAGTTTTCGTTGCCGCTGAAGGTAAAACAGACAAATGGGTTATTGGTGTAGACGTAGACCAAGAAGCTCAAAGTCCAAAAGTTATTTCATCATCAATGAAATTATTAGCTCAAGCAGTAGAACAAGAACTTACAGCTTTAATTATTGACAATGCATTCAATGGTGGAAAAGCTTTAAGCAAAGGTGTTCATCAAGATTCTGTTGGACTTCCAACTGCTACAAATTCTTGGAGATGGAGAACATATACTGTAGCTGAATATCAAGATTTATTAACTCTTATGAAAGCAGACGGTTTTGCAGCACCAACTACTAAAATTGAATTAGCAACTTTCTTAAAAGATAAGTGTGGAAACCCAGCTGGAGTTGAAGCATTAATAAACGTTACACAACCAGACTCTGAATAATTAGGAAGGTAAAAAAAAGAGGGATGGAAACATCCCTCTTATTTCAAAAAAAGGAGAGATGAATGCAAGAAAAGGAAGTTTTAGCAGTAAAAAATAAAATTGAATATGCGGTTGAAATGCTGAACATAACTAAAACTTTTGGTAGTTTGTATGCTAATGACAATGTTACTTTAAGGGTAAAAAAAGGTGAAATTCATGCAGTTTTAGGTGAAAACGGGGCCGGTAAATCAACTTTAATGTCAGTCTTATTTGGTCTTTACAAAGCTGATAGTGGAATCATTAAAATTAATGGTGAGGAAGTTGAAATCAATAATCCTAATGATGCCAATGACTACAATATTGGTATGGTTCACCAACACTTTAAGCTAGTTGATGTTTTCACTGTTTTGGAAAACATCATTTTAGGAAAAGAAACAAGAAAAGGTCTTTTTTTAGATTTAAAGGAGTGTCGTGTAAAAGTTTTAGAATTATCAAAGAGATATGGTTTAGAAGTAGATTTAGATGCTTATGTTAAAGATTTAACTGTTTCGCAACAACAAAAAGTTGAAATCTTAAAGATGTTATATCGTGATGCAGAAATTCTAATTTTTGATGAACCAACTGCTGTTTTAACACCGCAAGAGATTGAATCTCTAATGAAGACGATGAAAAACTTTTCTGAAGAAGGTAAAACGATTATTTTAATTACACACAAGCTAAATGAAATTAAAGCTGTAGCAGATCGTTGTACAATTCTTAGAAGAGGTAAATATATTACAACAATCGACGTTCCTACAACTTCAGTTAATAAAATGGCTGAGTTAATGGTAGGTCGTGTAGTTGATTTTTCAGTTGAAAAAGCTGAATCTAAGCCAAAAGAGGTAGTATTATCAGTTAGGAACTTAAGTAAGAAATTAAAAGGTCAAGATAAATTAGTATTAAATAATGTAAATTTTGATATTAGAGCTGGTGAAATAGTTTGTCTTGCAGGTATTGATGGTAACGGCCAAAGTGAATTAGTTAATGTAATTACTGGCCTTGATATTGATTTTACTGGTGAAATAGTCTTTAATGGTGAAGATATTGCTAAGTCAACTGTAAGAAAAAGAATTGATGATGGTATGAGTCATATTCCAGAGGATAGACAAAAGTTTGGTCTAATTTTAGAGTATTCAGTTGCTGATAATATGATTACAAATCAATATTACAAACCAAGATTTTCTAAAAGAGGTATTTTGAAAAAACAAGAAATACTAGACTATACAAACAAGTTGATTGATGAGTATGATATTAGGTCTGGAGAAGGAGCAAAAACTAAAGCTCGTAGTTTATCTGGTGGTAACCAACAAAAAGCTATTTTTGCTCGTGAAACTGCAAAACCACATAATTTATTAATTGCTAGTCAACCAACTAGAGGACTAGATGTTGGGGCAATTGAGTTTGTTCATAAGACAATTGTTAAAGAACGTGATAAAGGAAATGCTATCTTTGTTGTTTCTTTTGAACTTGATGAAGTTACTGATCTTGCTGATCGTATTTTAGTAATTTACGAAGGTGCAATTGTTGGAGCACTTGATCCGAAGAAAACTAACCATGCTGAGCTTGGTATGTATATGTTAGGAACAAAACGCAATCTTCCTAAAGTAGAAGCAGGTGATCATAATGAGTACTACAGTTAAAATTTTATTCATAATTCTTATTTCATTGTTTATTTTAGGACTATTTATAATTAGTTTGAAATTTATTTTAGAAAAATATTATCCTAGATCAAAAAAGAATAAGAAACAACCTGAAGTTCAAGAATTATCAAAAGAAGAAGAGTCAAAAGAAATTGTGGAAGAAGAAAAAGTTGAACCTAAAGAAGAAAAACAAAAAGAAAAATTTGACTTTAAAGAATTCGTAACTAAGGTTCGTAAATCCCCAACCTACAAATCATTTAAAGTAGCTGTTATTTCGATTTTAATAGGTATTTTATTAGGGTTTTTGATTATGGTAATTACTAAACCTTCTTCTTCATTAGAAGGATTAAAAAGATTATTCATTGGTGGATTTAGAAGTAAGAGAAGTATCGGTGATGTTTTAGCTGATGCTGTTCCAATTATGTTAACTGGTCTTGCTTTTGCTTTTGCAAGTAAAACAGGTTTATTTAATATTGGCGCATCAGGTCAATTTATTGTTGGGGCAGTCTTTGCATTATATGCAGCAAGGCTTCTTACACTACCGCCTGTTATTCATTGGCTAGTGTGTGTATTAGCAGGAGTTTTAGCTGGAGCAATTTGGGGGGCAATACCAGGAATTCTCAAGGCTTTCTTTAATGTGAGTGAAGTTATTGGAACAATTATGATGAACTATATTGGTATTTATCTAGTATCAATAATGGCAGTTTATCCGCCAGTATTTGATTCATTATATAATCGTATTGCTATTAATCACCCAACTGCTTGGACGCCAGTAATAGGATTAGATAAAATCTTTGGTGGATCTAAGATAGATATAGGAATTTTTATTGCCATCATAGTTGCGATTTTGATTTTCTTTATTTTAAAGAAGACAACATTAGGTTATCAGTTGAAAGCTGTTGGTTATTCTTCAACTGCTTCTAAAGCAGCTGGTATTAATAATAAAAAGAACATAATCACTTCAATGGCTATTGCGGGCGGACTTGCTGGTTTAGGTGGAGTATTTGCTTATTTAGCAAAAAGTCCTCTCTTCTTGTCAGGTATGAGTAGCGTTCCACCTCAAGGCTTTGAGGGAATGAGTGTAGCTTTACTTGCAAATAGTCATCCAATCGGAATAATTTTCACAAGTGTTTTTATTAGTTATTTGAAAAACAGTGCCGAGACGCTACAAATTGTAGGTTATAACAGAGAAATTGCAAGTGTAATTATTGCTTCAATTATCTTTATGGCAGCTTTATCTAAGATTATTTCTATTGTTTTAGATAAAGGTTTCTTTAAAAAGCTTTTCAAGAAAAAGCCAAAAGAAGAAGAACAATTGGAGGTGAAAGATAATGTCTAATTTTTATAATTTTATGGGATTATTCTTAATGAGTTTTATTCCTCTAATGGTAGTAGCAATTGGAGCTATGATGAGTGAAAAAGGCGGAGTTACAAACATTGCTTTAGAGGGTATTATGATCCTTGGTGCTTTTTGTGGGGTATTAGTTGTTAAGTATCTTGGAAAAGCAGTTGGGATGAATGCAGATAGTTCAATGTGGCTAATTCAAGGAGTTTACTTATTTGGTATGCTAATTGCAGCTGTAGCTGGAATCTTAGTTGCTCTTCTTCATGCTTTTGCTTCGATTAACCTCGCTGCTAATCAAATTATTAGTGCAACTGCGATTAATACTTTAGCACCAGCACTAGTTGTTTTCTTAACAATGACACTATCTTTAGGTCAGGTAAGAGGATCAGATGAAATTGAAGTTCCATATGCTTTGTTTAGATTTAAAGAAATGGGGTTTTTATCAAAAATTCCATTTATTGGGGATTTATTCTTTAAAGATGCTAACTTAAGTGTATTTATTGGAATTGCTATTTTAATTACAAGTTATATTGTTTTATATAAAACACGTTTAGGTTTAAGAATAAGAGCTTGTGGTGAACACCCAGAAGCAGCAGATTCAGTAGGAATTAATGTTTATAAAACAAGATATTTTGGAACACTAGCAAGTGGTGCTTTAGCTGGTATTGGTGGTTATATGTTAATTACTAATATTTACACAGTATATAATGGAACTGTAGCAGGTTATGGATTCTTAGCAATGGCAGTTATGATTTTTGGTAACTGGAAACCATTCAAGATTGCTTTAGCAGCTGCATTCTTCTCATTCTTAACTGTCCTTGCAAGTGGAATAGCTTATATTCCTTTCTTAGAAAACTTAGGCTTCTCGAATGAAGTATTAAAGATGTTACCATTTATTGCTACATTAGTAGTATTAATCTTCTTTTCTAAAACTAATCAAGGCCCAAGGGCTAATGGAGTACCTTACCAAAAAGGTGGAAATTAATTGACTTTTTTAGAAAAATAAGTTATAATATTTTCATATTGGCAAGGAAGAGAAGGAGTAAATAAAGCAGTTATTTTCTAGAGAGTAATCGTTTTGGTGGAAGATTATAAGTAACCTTTATTGAAGTAGTCTTGGAGCTAAACTAGTGAAATAGTAGTAGCTAGTTTCGTAGGTAAAGCGTTAATTACTAATGAAGGTGCATAGTAGTTTTTTTACTATGAATTAAGGTGGTACCGCGATAATTCGTCCTTAAAATTTAATTTTAAGGACTTTTTTTATGGAGGTTAGAAATGAAAGAGTTAGATTTAAAATATGATTTTAAAAAAGTGGAAAAAGGAAAATATAAGAAGTGGGTAGAAAAAGGCTATTTTACAGCTGGAGATACTAGTAAAAAGCCATATTCAATCGTGCTTCCACCACCAAATATTACCGGTGAATTACATTTAGGACACGTAATGAATAATACCCTTCCAGACATTATTATTAGACGTAAAAGAATGATGGGGTTTGATTGCTTATGGCTTCCAGGAATGGATCATGCTGGGATTGCAACTCAAGCTAAAGTTGAGGAAATGTTACGTAAAAAAGGTATTTCTAAATATGACTTAGGAAGAGAGAAGTTTTTAGAAGAATGTTGGAAATGGAAAGAGTTATATTCCGGTAAAATTAGCCATAGTTGGGAAATGATTGGCTTATCTTTAGACTATACTAGAGAAAGATTTACTTTAGATGAAGGGTTAAATCATGCGGTTAATTATGTCTTTACTAAAATGTATGAAGAAGGTATTATCTATCAAGGTAAAAGAATTATTAACTGGGATGTTGCTAGTAAAACAGCTTTATCAAATATTGAAGTAATTTATGAAGAAGAAGATGCTTATTTATACTATTATGAATATCGTTTAGTTGATGGAAGTGGCTCTTTAGTTATTGCCACAACAAGGCCAGAAACAATGTTTGCTGACCAAGCTTTAATGGTTAATCCTAAAGATAAAAGATATTTAGGGTATGTTGGGAAAAAGGTTTATGTTCCTTTAACAGATATTGAAATTCCGGTAATTGTAGATAGCTATGTTGATATTGATTATGGTACTGGTGTTGTAAAGGTTACTCCAGCTCATGATCCTAATGACTTTGAAGTAGGAAGAAGACACAATTTAGCTCAACCTTTATGTATGAATGAAGATGGCACGATGAATGCTTTAGCTGGTAAATATGAAGGCTTAGAACGATTTGAGTGTCGAAAAAAGGTTCTAGAAGATCTTAAAAAAGAAAGTTACTTTAAAAAGATTGAAAAGATTACTCATGCTATTGGTCATAGTGAAAGAACTGGGGTAGTTGTTGAGCCAAGGTTATCAAAACAATGGTTTGTAAAGATGGATAAGTTAGCATCTGATGTTTTAGAAATGCAAACTAAAGCAGATGAGAAAGTTAACTTTTTCCCTAAACGTTTTGAACGTACTTTCAAACAATGGCTTGAAAATATTCAAGATTGGTGTATTAGTAGACAGTTATGGTGGGGACACCAAATTCCCGTTTGGTATAAGGGAGAAGAGATATATGTTGGGATAAAAGCACCTAAAGAAGAAGGCTGGACAAGAGATCCTGATGTTTTAGATACATGGTTTTCAAGTGCCCTTTGGCCGTTTAGTACAATGGGCTGGCCGGAAGAGACTCCAGATTTAAAGAGATATTTTCCAACTGATGTTTTAGTAACAGCTTATGATATTATTTTCTTTTGGGTTGCAAGAATGGTATTTCAATCTAAACATTTCTTAGGTCAAAGGCCATTTAAAGGTGTTTTAATTCATGGCTTAGTTAGAGACGAACAAGGAAGAAAAATGAGTAAATCTTTAGGTAATGGTATCGTGCCTGAAGAGATGATTGATAAATATGGTGTAGATAGTTTAAGATATTTTCTTGCAACAGCATCTACTTTAGGAGACGATATTCGATTCTCTCAAGAAAAAGTAGAAGCTGCTTGGAACTATATCAACAAAATTTGGAATATTGCTCGTTATATTAAGATCCAATTTGATAATGCATCATATAATGGTGAAGAAATTGATAAAGATCAACTAAGTCTTTTAGACAAGTGGTTCTTAACAACCCTAAACAAAGTAATTAAAGAAGCTGATAAGCATTTAGAAGAATATCGTTTTGGGGAAGCAGGAAGAGTTATCTATCGTTTCATTTGGGATGATTTTGCATCTTGGTATTTAGAGATGACTAAAGTTGTCTTTACAGAATCTGAAAGCAAAGATAAGAAAATTAATACTTGTGCTGTCTTAAATTATGGTTTAAAGACAATTTTAAAACTGTTACACCCATTTATGCCTTTCTTTACTGAAGAAATCTATGAAAGTTATTATTCAGAAAGTATCGTTATTAGTAAATGGCCAGAAGTAAATCCAAAATTTAGTTTTAGAGGTGTTAACAGAATTAATATAATTTTTGATATAATTACTGCTGTAAGAAATATTCGAGCTGAATATAAAATTGGCAATTCTAAGCCTGTTGACCTAGAATTTGAAACAAACAATCAAGCATTTAAGAAAACCATTAAAGAAAATGAGGCATATTTAAAGAGATTTTGTAATTATAGCAAGATTCAATTTTCAGAGAAAATTGATTCTCAAGATAAAGCACTTAGAGTTTTAGAAGATCTAACAATCGCTATTTCTTTAAAAGATTTAATAAATATTGAAGAAGAAAAAGAAAGGTTACTTTCAGAAAAGGTAAGATTAGAAGCAGAGATTAATCGTTGTTTTAAGATGCTTGATAATCCTAACTTTGTTTTGAAAGCACCAGAAGCAAAAGTTGAAGAAGAAAGGAATAAATTAGAATCATATCGAAAGCAATTAAACGATGTTTTAGATTTGATTAAGAGTTTTAGTTAAGATGTTTGATAATGTAATTGAACTAATAAACTATATTGAAAACTTAAAAAAACTAAAAAAGAAAACTAATTTAAATCACATGCAATCGCTATGTGATTTCTTTTCAAACCCTGAAAAAGACTTAAAAATTATTCATGTAGCGGGAACAAATGGAAAAGGTTCTGTTTCAAGTTATATTGAAAATATCTTAAGAGAAAACGGATATAATGTTGGGAAGTTTACTTCTCCTTATGTCTTAGTTTTTAATGAAAGAATTGCATATAATGGCGTAAATATTTCTGATCAAGATTTACTTAAATATGGTAATTATATCATTAGTAAATTTGAAGAAATGGAAAAGTTAGAGATTTATAAACCTTCATTTTTTGAATTTATGACACTTTTAGCATTTCTTTATTTTAGTAAACAAAAAGATCTTGACTATGCCATTATTGAAGTAGGAATTGGTGGACTTCTAGATGTAACTAATATTATCGAAAAGCCAGTTCTTACAATTACTACAAGTATTTCTTTAGATCATCAAAATGTTTTAGGGGAAACGATTGAAGAAATTGCTAGGCAAAAGTTAGGAATCTTAAAAGAAGGTGTACCTCACATTGCTTTATTTCAAGAAGGATTAGAGAATATTTTTTATGAAGAAGCCTTAAAGAAAAATGTTCCTTTATTTTTTGTAAGAAAAGAAGATTTTAAAGAGATAAAAGTTAGTTTAGAAGTAACTGAGTTTGAGTATTTAGCAAATTCTTATAAAGTAAAACTTTTAGGATATCATCAAGCTTATAATGCAGCATTAGCAATTCTTGCCACAAAAACAATGGAAGAGAAAGGCTTAATTTCTTTAGATAAGGCAAAAGTGCAAAAAAGTTTAGAACAGACGTACTGGCCGGGAAGATTAGAAATTATTTCAGAAAATCCGTTAATTTTAGTTGATGGTGCACATAATATTGGTGGTATTGAAAGCTTAGTTAACTTTATCAAAGAAGTTAAAGGTGATAAAAAAGTCATTGTTTATTTTGCAGTTAGTTCAAACAAGGCTAAAGATCAAATGATTTTAAAATTAGATGAAGTAGCAGATGAAATTGTCTTTTCTGAATTTCATTATCAAAGAAGTGATCAAGCAATTAATTTAATTGACTATTCACATCTTAAAAACAAAAGAATTGCTAGTTTTGAAGAAATTGAACTTAAAAAAATTAATAATACTGATCCTAATAGTTTGATTTTATTTACAGGAAGTTTATATTATGTATCAGAAGTGATTAAAAAATTAAAAGCATAATTTGCTTTTAATTTTTATAATATACTTTTGGGTGATTGAAATTAAGAAAAATATAATGCTAAGAGAGATTCCAAGAGATGAACGACCAAGAGAAAGGTTAATTAAAAATGGTCCCCAATCTCTAGCTACATATGAATTATTAGCGATTATTTTACGAACTGGATATCTGAAAAATAGTGTTTTAGATGTTTCTAAAAATCTTTTAAGTAAATTTAAAGACTTAAATGAACTAAGTGAAGCAACAATTCAAGAACTTAAAACTGTACCGGGAATTGGTGAGGCTAAAGCAGTAGAACTTTTAGCAGCTATAGAACTTGGTAAGAGAATAAATATTCCTAAAAGATCGCAAGTTTCATTAACTAATCCCACAAATGTTTATAACTTTGTAAAGGAGAAACTGCAAAATTTGAATCAAGAATATTTAATTGCTCTTTATTTAAATTCTAAGAGCGAATTAATTCAAATGCGAACTATCTCGGTTGGAGCTGTTAATTTAACTGTTTTTGATATTAAGAATATTCTTAAATGGGGACTAAAATATTCAGCAACTGCTATTATCTTAGTCCATAACCATCCTTCTGGTGATCCAACTCCTTCAAGGCAAGATACTGCTGCCACAAAAGATATTATTAAAGCTGCAGAGACGGTGGACTTAGTTGTTGTTGATCATTTGATTATTGGGAAGGGTAATTATTATAGTTTTTTAGAGAAAGGAATGATGAAGAGTTTATGAAAAAGATGATGGAATTAAAAATAAATGAAAATATTTATCCTGTTTATTTAAAAAGAAGTAAAAGAATTAAGACATCGCTTAGTGTTAACGATAATCTTGAAATTATCATTAGTTCTCCAAGAAACATAAGTGAAAGTGAATTCAAAAAGATTATTGAAAAAGCTTCATCTTGGATTAAAAATGAAGTTTGCAAAAAACAAAAACTTTATAATCAAAGAAAAGTAGAAGATTTTAAAAAAGGTAAAGTTATTTGGCTTAATGGTAAATGTTATGATTTAATCCCAAATCATAAACAAATCACCAATCACCTAATTAAAGATAATGCTATTTATATTTCCAAAAACTTTTCTTATAAAAAAGTTTATGGTGAAGTAATAGAAAAAGTAAAAAAGATCTTTAATTATTACAAAACAAAATTAGATTTTGTACCTAAAGATGCAATTTTAAATTTTAAATATTATAAAAGTAGATGGGGAGTATGTTATTTTAGGAAAAAAGAAGTTGTTTTAAATGATCTTATGGCGATTCTTCCTGATAATTTAATTGAATATATTGTTGTTCATGAGCTTTTACATTTTAAATTTCATAATCATAATAAATCTTTTCATGATTTTTTAGAAAAAATAATCCTTAATCATCGGCTAAGAGAAAAAGAATTAGTTTTTTTCAATAGTATTTTATATAAAAAAGAGTAATTTTGTTTTCTTTCAATAATATATATATTGAAGGAGAGAAGATTATGATAATGAATATTAAAATTAAAGAACCAACCCCTGAACACAGTTTAAAGCAAATGTATTATGCTTATTATGCAAAGAAAGCACGTGTTAGCTTAGGCCTTACTTTAGAGCAGGCATCAAAATTAGTTTGTAGTTTGAGTTATATGAGTAAATTTGAAAATATGCTCGTAACTCCACCAACAAGATTTTTAAAACAAATTGAAAGAATTTATGGAATTGAGTTTAAAAAAGTTGATTGGCTTCGAATTGAAACAATATTAAATTCTTTGTTGATCCATTTTTTGAAGAATGATCTTGAGCCAATTAAAGAAGTAAGTGATGCTTTTGATGAATTAGATTTTTCTGCAACCGGTAGGATTGTAAAAGGTTATTATTTATTAATGATTAAAGATTATGATGGATTAAGAAAAATATTTATTGAAATGAAAGATATTGTCAATAATATTTCCCGAAAAGAGCAGATTTTACTTACTTTACTTAAAATAGGAATGGATTTATCAAAACATCAAACAGCAGATTTAGATCTTTTATTTACTGAATTAGATAGTGCGAAAATTACTGATAATTATACTTTATGGTTAATTAACTATTATAAAGCTATTTATGCTTTTCATTTAGGTAATATTCCGATGTTTCTTCATAGTTATGATTCTTTAAGAAAAAGGAATTATTTATATAATCCAATTGATAAAATGATGATTTTAGAAATGCTTTATGTGAGGATTATTGTAAATGAAATGAATGTTTCTGAAAAAGCTAGTGTTTGGGAAGAAAATGTCGCTGCTTTTTCTTTAGAAATTCAAGATGATTTGTTTTATTATAAAACTTTAATTGATTTAAAAAACATTTATCGTTATGGTATAGCTGATGAGGTCTTAAAAGCTGATAAACAAAGACAACCGCGTTTTATGGCTATTATTGGGATTTGTGCTTATTTGAATCGAGTTCCAAAAGTTAGTGAGTTGTTCTTAAATCTTACAGAAAACTTAAGTGTTAAAGAAGAAGATGAAGTTCATGAAGTTTTTATTAATTACCTACGACTTAAATTTAATGGTGCTAGTAATGATGAATTATTAGATGAGCTTAAATATAAGATTTTTCCTTATATTGCTAATCATCGCTATTCTTTATATGATCGTTTTTATAACTATGAGTTTGCTACAATCTTAGAAAGTCAAGCTAAATATAAAGCATCATATTTTAGACTAAAAGAATTACATTTTGGCGGTTTATTTTAAATAAAAATTATTAAAAAATAAAAGGGCTTATTGCCCTTTTTATTGATAAAGTTTGGTTTTTGGTGTATAATAATATAGGTGAAAAAGATGACTTATTTAGAGTATTTAAATACTTACCTTAAATTAGAATTAATTGAAGAAATTGAAGAAGATGCTAAGATTAACAAAGTTCCTATTATTAGTAAAGACAGTCTTAGTTTTTTATTTATGTTAATAGACTTAAAAACACCAAAACGAGTTTTAGAAATTGGCACAGCTATTGGTTATTGTGCGATTAATTTAGCTAGTTTTGATGATGATTTAATTGTAGATAGTATTGAAAGAGATGAAGAACTTTTCTCTAAAGCTAAGTTAAATGTAAGTGAAGCTAACTTAGAAAAAAGAATTAATCTATATTTAGCTGATGCTCTTACAATTGATAATAGCGAACTTAAAACTTATGATTTGATTTTTATTGATGGGGCTAAGGCGCAATATGAAAAGTTTTTTAATAAATTTAAGAGTCTATTGAATGAAGGTGGGATTATTGTAAGTGATAATCTTCTTTTTCATAATTTATTATTTGAGGAAAATGTTAGTAAGAATGTGAAAGGACTGACGAGTAAGCTTAAAAAATACAATCTTTTCTTAAAAGAAAATGAAGAGTTTAAAACTTACTTTTTTCAAATTGGTGATGGTATAGGAGTTAGTGTAAAAAAATGAGTAAATTGATTACTGAATATACAAAATTAGAAGATCTAAAGCTTAATGTTTCTGGTTTCATTATTAACTTTAAATCTTTTTCTTTATTTCCAAAATATCGTTTTACTTTTGATGAGGTTAAAAAGATTATTCTGAAAATGAGAAAAGAAAAGAAGTTAGTTTTCTTAAATTTAGATGCCTTAGTTAGAGAAAAAGATTTAAGCAATTTAAAATGCTTATTAGATCAAATTGTAACTTTAGATTTTGATTATTTAATTTTCCATGATTTTGCAGTTTATACTTATTTTAAAGAAAAAGGATTAACTGATAAATTGATCTATGATGGAAAGACAATGGTTACTTCAAAAAAGGAGTTAGAGTTTTTTGCAAGTAAAAAGCTACCTGTTTTTTTAAGCCGCGAGCTTAAACAAAAAGAACTAGAAGTAATTAGTACTTTAGATAATGCGCTTTTAGAAGTATTTGGTTATGAAAGGATCTTTTATTCTAAAAGGCCGATTCTTTCGTTATTTAAAGAATTTAAAAATATTAAAGAAAGCCTTACAAATAAAGTTTATAAGTTGCAAGAAAAAGATGATATATATTTAGCTTATGAAGAAGAAGGCGAGTATTTTGTTTATTTAGAAAAAATAAAGTATTTATATAAAGAATTAAAAGATATTAAAAATAATTTTAAGTTTTTGAAAGTAGGTAGGACTTTTATTGAAGACATTGGTTTTGTTTTAGATAAATATAATGACTTACTTTTAAATGAAAATATTGAAGAAAACAGCAAGCTTTTAGAAAACTATATAAGTGAGGTAGGACTATGAAAAAAGTAGAATTACTGATACCTGCTGGTGATTTAGAAAGATTAAAGTATGCTGTTATGTATGGAGCTGATGCTGTTTATTTTGGGGGAATGAGTTTTAGTTTAAGGGCTAAGGCATCTAACTTTACTTTAAGTGATATTAAAGAAGGAGTTAAGTTTGCCCATGAGCATAATGTGAAAGTATATGTTACATTGAATATTGTTCCTCATAATGAAGATTTTGAGGGCTTAAAAGAATATTTAATTGCTTTAAATGAAATAGGAATTGATGGCCTTATTATTTCAAGTTTTGCTTATTTATATTTTGTAAGTAAATATACGAAAAATATTGAAAAACACATTAGTACGCAATGCTCAGTTATCAATAGCGAGGCGATTAAGTTTTATGAAGATTTAGGTGTTGATCGTATCGTTTTAGGTAGAGAATTAAGTTTAGAAGAACTAAAGGTTATTAAAGAAAAGACTAAACTGAAACTAGAAGTATTTATTCATGGGGGAATGTGTGCTGGTTTGAGCGGTAGATGTATTTTAAGTAATTATATGGCTTGCCGTGATGCTAACCGTGGTGGTTGTGCTCATTCTTGTAGGTGGAATTATGCACTTAAGCTTGATTCGGGTAAGGAAGAAAACTTTACTATGGGATCTAAAGATTTATGCGCTTTAAGATTAATTCCAGAAATGATTGATATTGGGATTGATTCTTTAAAAATTGAAGGAAGAATGAAATCTGTTTATTATATTGCTTCAATAACGAGAATTTATCGGGCTTTAATTGATGAATATTTAAAAACAGGTAAAATTAATGACTTTAAGATTTATGAAGAAGAATTAAGGTATGTAGAAAGTAGAGAAACAGCAACAGGCTTTTTAAAAGGCGATGTTAAACAAGATGAACAATATTTTGATCCTAAGTTAGAAAATGCGCCTAAAAACTTTTTAGGTAAAGTTTTAGATTTTAATCCTAAAACTAAAGAAGTCACTTTGGAACAAAGAAATCATTTTAAAATTGGTGATGAAGTTGAGTTCATTATGCCTCATAAAGATGCTGTTAGTTTTATCATTGATGAGATGAAAAATGAAGAAGGGGAAAGAATTGAAGTTGCGCCGCATCCACTAGAAGTTATTACCTTTACTGTTCCTTTTATGTTAGAAGAAGGAACTTTAATGAGAAAAAAATAATGCTGGTAAAATGTGGGGAAATTTGATATAATAGAAACAATATATATAAGGAGGTTATATGCAACACAAATTAACTGAACAAGGTTTAGAAAACTTTAAAATTGAATTAGATAATTTAAAAAATATAGAAAGGCCAAGGATTATCCAAGCTATTGCTGATGCGAGGGCTCAAGGGGATTTATCAGAAAATGCTGATTATGATGCAGCAAGAAATGAACAATCTCGTATTGAAGCTAGAATTGTAGAGCTGGAAGAGATTGTAAAAAATGCTGTGATTATTAATTCTTCAGATAAAGATAATTTAGGAAAGCAAATTACAATCAAGATTTACAAAAATGCAAAGCAAAAGAAAGATTTAGAATTTACTTTTACTTTAGTAAGTAGTAATTTAGAATCTTCAATGAAAGCAGGAGATATGAAAGTTTCTGCTGAAGCACCAATTGGTAAGGCAGTTTTAAATGCTAAAGTTGGAGATGAAAAAGTTATTAAGACTGAAGCTAATTCAGAACAAAGAATTAAAATTTTAAGTATAGAATAGGAGGATTTTAGAATGAAGAAGTATGCACCAAAATTAGACCCAGGATTTCGCCCAATTGGGGTGGAATTAGATGATTATGTAGCAAGAGCTAAAAAAGAAGGTAAACACGAAATTACAATTTGTGTTGAGAGAAATGATGGTTACAATTATATTTACAAAGTGCCAGCTTTTAAAGATAATACTGGCCATGATGAAGAAACAATTCTAATTTTAGAAAGAGTTGTTAAGACGCTACTTTGGTTAAGTGGTGGCTTTAAAGTTATTATTGGTGGATCAAAAGTTTTAGCTGATGAACTTAAGAAACAATATTCATATGGTGGTAAAAGAGATTTCGATACACACTTTATGGAAAGAGTTTATGAAGAAAAGTTTGAAGTTAGATATGAAAGATGTCCTGGAAAATTGAAAGAAAATAAAGAAGTTATTGAAGTTCAAGGTGACTTATCTGGACATCGTATTGGCTTTGATGCTGGTGGGTCTGACCGTAAAGTATCAGCAGTTATTGATGGTAAAACTGTCTTTGCAACTGAAACTGTTTGGAATCCGAAAACAAATTCTAATCCTCAGTATCACTATGATGGTATTGTAGATTCATTCAAAAAAGCTAAAGAGCATTTAGGTGGAAGAGTAGATGCTGTTGGTATTTCTAGTGCTGGTATTTATATTAATAAAAAAGCTATGGTAGCATCACTTTTCATCAAAGTTGGCGATGAAGACTTCCAAAAATATGTAAAAGATATTTATATTAGAGCAGTTCATGATACATTTGGTGATATTCCATTTACAGTTGCAAATGATGGAGATGTAGCTGCTTTAGCTGGAGCTCGTGGCTTAAAAGATAATGGCGTTTTAGGTATTGCGATGGGTACTAGTGAAGCTGTTGGTTATGTAGACTTAAATGGTAACTTAAGAGGATATTTATCTGAACTTGCTTTTGTACCTGTTGACTTAAATCCTAAGGCTATGGTTGATGAATGGAGTGGAGACTATGGCTGTGGTGTTAAATACTTTTCTCAAGATGGGGTTATTAAACTTGCTGAAGATAATGGCTTTAAATTTGAAGAAGGATTAACTCCAGCCCAAAAACTTAAAGTTATTCAAAAATTAAATGATGAAGGAGATGAGTTTGCAGCACAAATCTTCACTGATATTGGTATTTATTTAGCATATACACTTGCTTACTATGCGAAGTTTTATGAAATTAAACATGTATTATTAATGGGAAGAGTTGTAAGTGGCAAAGGTGGAGAACAAATCACTAATACTTGTAATAAAGTATTTAAAGAAGAATATCCACATCTAGCCCATATTACTGTTGCTTTGCCAGATGAGGCTACAAGAAGAGTAGGACAATCTGAAACTGCTGCAAGTATGCCTAGTGTTAAATAATGAGTGTTTATATTCCAAAAAACTATAAAAGCAAACTTTCTTTAATTGAGACACAAAAAGCAATCAAAGATGCAAAAGATACTTTCGAAAGAAAACTTTCTGAAAACTTAAATTTATTAAGAGTATCTGCTCCTTTATTTGTTTATCCTGAAACAGGCTTAAATGATAATTTAAGCGGAGTTGAACGCCCAGTAAGTTTTGAGATGAAAGCAAATGGCAAGAAAGTTGAAATCGTTCAGTCGCTTGCAAAATGGAAAAGAGTAGCTTTAAAAAAATACAATATTCCATTAGATCAAGGACTTTACACAGATATGAATGCGATTCGTAAAGATGAAGATTTAGATAATTTGCATTCTATTTATGTAGACCAATGGGACTGGGAAAAGGCGATTTCTAAAGATAAAAGAAATAAAGAATACTTAAAAGAAACTGTAGAATTAATTATTAAAGCATTAAAGGAAACTTATTTTGTTTTAAATAAGAAATATGGTTTAGTCAATAAATCATTAGAACAAGATTTGTACTTTATTTCTAGTAATGATTTATATAAGATGTATCCTAATTTAAGTCCTAAAGAAAGAGAAAATGCTATTTGCAAGGAAAAAAGATTAGTATTTTTATCAGAGATTGGTAAGACTTTAGATAATGGTAAAGTTCATGATTTAAGAGCACCTGATTATGATGATTGGGATTTAAATGGAGATATCCTAATTTGGAGTGATGAACTAGATATGGCAATTGAACTATCTTCAATGGGAATTAGAGTAGATGAGGCAAGTTTACTTAAACAACTTAAGGCTAGTAATGCTTTAGAAAGATTGGAACTTCCTTATCATCAAGCTGTTTTAAATAAAGAATTGCCCTATTGTATTGGTGGAGGAATTGGCCAATCTCGTCTTTGTTTGATTTTACTTAATAAGATTCATATTGGTGAGGTTCAAGCATCACTTTGGGATGAAGAAGATCTAAAAATTTTAGAAGGAAATAAAATTAATATCTTATAATAAAAAGCCTTAACTGGCTTTTTATTTTTACTTTTTAAGTGAAATATGGTAAAATGTATCTATGAGGTAGTAGTATGGGAAGAATTTATAAATATGTTCCAATGGCTTATTATAAAACTATTTTCGATATTGATTATGAAAAATATTATCAATATGGTAAAAGATATATTATGTTTGATTTAGATAATACTCTAGCACCTTATGATCAAGAAGTTTGTGATGAGAAGGTAGTACAGTTATTAAAGAAAGTACAAGAAATTGGGTTTATGATTTTAATAATTTCGAATAATTCTAAAGAAAGAGTTGATAAGTTTATTGAACCTCTCAATTGTTTATCTGTTTTTAGGGCGATGAAACCTTTAAAAAAGGGGTTTAAAAAGGCGCTTAAACTACTTGAAGTTACGGATCTAAGTGAAGTGATGCTTGTTGGGGATCAGATTATGACTGATGTTTATGGTGCTCATAAACTAGAAATTGATACTATTTTAGTTAAAGCAATCAAAAAAACAAATGAAAAATGGTATACAAAATTTAATCGTGCCCGCGAACAAAGAATATATAAAAGAATCAAAAAAAAACACCCTCATGTTTATGAAGAATTGAAAGAGTTGATAAATTGATTAAATTAGAGAAAATTAAAGATAAACTAAAATTAAAGCTAAATGAAGAAGATGATGATCGTTATTTGCATTCTTTGAGAACACAAGATATGGCTTTAGAAATTGTTTTGAAAAATAAGATAAATATTGATTTAGAAAAAGTTAAACTTGCAGCTCTAATTCATGATTATTGTAAGAATGTAAGCAAAGAAGAATTTTTAGAAGTAATTAAAAAACATCATCTTGATTTGGAATTTTATCATAAGACTAATTATAAAATCTGGCATGCACTTTTAGCTCCTTATATTATAGAAGAAGAGCTAGGAATTAAAGATCAAGAGATTTTAAATGCCGTTAAATATCATACAACAGGTTATGAAAAGATGAGTGATTTAGATTTTATTATCTATTTAGCTGACCTTACTGAAGAAGGAAGACCTTATAAAGAAGCTGGGTTGTTAAGAAAACTTGCTTTTAAAGACTATAAAAAAGCAGCTGTTTTAACTGCTTATTACCAAATGCAAGTACTTAAAAAAAGACAAATGGAAATTCATCCTTATACACTTGCAATGTATAACAATTATAAATATTTACTAAAGGAGGACAATTTGGAAGAATTATTAAAAGTAAAAGATGTTTTAGAAGGAATTAAATTAAACAATATTAAAATATATGATGTTAGAGGTTCAACACCTTTATATGATTATGCGATTGTAGCTACCGCATCGTCTTCAAGACAAATGCAAGCAGTACCGCTTCATTTAAAGAAAGAACCAAATTTAGAGATTCGTGGTGTTGAAGGACCTGGTGATTCATCTTGGGTTTTAGTTGATTTAGGAGCAATTATCGTTCATGTTTTTTCTAAAGAACAAAGAGAATTATATGCTTTAGACCAAATCTGGGAAGATTTACCGAGATTATTAGAAGATGAGGTGAAATAATGAAGTGTACTGTTGGTGTTGATATTGGTGGTACTGATATTAAATTAGGTAAGTTTTACGGTGATGAGCTTGTAAAAGAGATGCGAATTAAAACTAACAAAGCTGATAAAGGTAAATACATTTTAGATGATGTTTTTAAAGCAATTGATGAGCTTTTAGAAAAAGATGAACTAGAAGGTATTGGACTAGGAATTCCAGGACCAGTTGTTGATGGTCATATTTTAGGATGTGAAAATCTTGGTTGGGGCCGTTTTGATATTACTTCAATTATTAAAGCTAAATATCCAAAAGTAAAGATTAAAGTATTAAATGATGCTAATGCTGCTACAATCGGTGAATGGGCCTATGGTGGTGGTAAAAAATACTCTAGTTTTGTTTTAGTAACGCTAGGAACTGGTGTTGGTGGTGGCGTTATGGTAGGAAATCATTTAGTTGAAGGAGTGTCAGGTTCTGCTGGTGAAATTGGCCATTTAAAGGTAAATATTGGCAATGTAAGAAAATGTGCTTGTGGCTTATTTGACTGCCTAGAACAATATGCTTCGGCTACAGGTGTAGTTATCACTGCTAATGAATTGCGTATTGGAAGAAATACAAAAATAAATGATTATAGCGATGAAGAGATTACTTCTAAATTAGTCTTTGATTTAGCGAAAGAAGGAGATGAAGTAGCTTTAGAAGTTGTAGATGAGATGATCCATAAACTTGCTTTAGGTTTATCAATTGTATCTAGTGTTATTAACCCTGAGGCTTTTGTAATTGGTGGTGGTGTTAGTAAAGCAGGTCAGTTTTTGATTGATAAACTAGAAAAGAAATTCTATAGTTACGCCTTTTATACAATTGAAAATACTGATTTTAAACTAGCAGAGTTAGGAAACAAAGCTGGTATTTATGGCGCAAGTTATGCCGTTCGTCATCAGGAGGTATAAAAATTGAAGATTAAGACATTAACTGAATATGGGGTCTATAACTGGGATAATAAAGCTTATTTAATTACTAATAATAATGAATCTATTTTAATTGAGCCTGTTATCCCTTATGATGAGGTAAAAGACTATAATTTAAAGGCAGTTTTAATTACTCATTGTCATTATGACCATATATCTTTTTTAGAGAGTTATCTAAATAAAGGGTTACTGTTTGTTATGAGCAAGAAAACATTTCAATATTTAAAAAACCCTGAGATTAATGCTTCAAGAGGTAATTTAGAAGAAGAAATAGTTATGGATTTAAGTAATGAAGAGTTATTTTTAATTGAAAAAGATTTAGAGTTTTCACTAATAGATTTAGAAATTAAAGCAATTTTAACTCCTGGTCACACTGCTGATTCTACATCGTATTTAATCGAGAAAAACTTATTTTCAGGTGATTTTTTGTTTAAAAGATCAATTGGAAGAATGGATCTTGCCTCTGGGTCTGAAATCGATATGAAGAAAAGTTTGAAAAAAATTACAACTTTTGAAATTGAAACAATCTATCCTGGCCATGGAAGAAGTACTACGCTAGATTATGAATTAAGAAATAATTCATTTATTAAAAGGTTGCTTAATGATTAAAGATTTATTATTACAAAAACAAGATTTACAATATAAAGATTTTACAAGCAAACTATTAAATGATGATAGCGTTGAAGTTATTGGCGTAAGAACTAAGGATTTAAGAGAAATTGCGAAAGGTTTAGATTTATCTATTTTAGGAAAACCAAGCAATGTTCAAGAAATTAGAATCTTAAAAGCTTTTGTTTTAGGAAAAACTAAAATTCCTTTTAAGAGGAAACTAGAATATGTCGATTTAATTATTAGTCAAGGTGAAGTAACTAACTGGGCTAATACAGATACTTTAGCAAGTTCGTTAAAAGATTTTAAAACTAATCAAGAAGAAGGCTTGCTGTATATAAAGAAATTATTAAAATCATATGAACCTTTTACGATTAGGCTAGGATTGGTTTTTCTTTTAAATTATTATGTAAATGATTGTTATTACAAAGAAGCGTTAAAATTAGTTATTAATACTAATGTAGATCACTATTATGTAAAGATGGCAAAAGCTTGGGCTTTATGTGAGTTTTATATTTACAATAAAGATACTAAATATTATTTTAAAGAGTTGGACCAAGAAACTCTTAAAATGTTGAAACAAAAAATTAGAGATTCGTTTAGAATCGCCAAAGAAGATAAAGAAATACCTATTTAAAAATAGGTATTTTTTATTGTAAACGGTTTTCTTTCTAAATAATTAGCACTTAACTCTTGACATTGCTAATTTTTATGGTATAATGTATATAGTTAATAAAGAAAAGGAGGAAGAAATGCTGGAAGGAAGATTAAGAGAAGTATTAAAAGCGATTGTGGAAGAATATGTAAGAACTAATGAACCTGTTGGATCTGTTTCTTTAATCAATAATGAGAAATATGATTTAGATGTTTCTAGCGCTACAATTCGTAATGATATGGCTTTACTAGAAAGCATGGGTTTAATTATGAAGACACATACTTCTAGTGGAAGAGTTCCATCAGAGGCTGGTTATCGTGAATATGTAAGTAATTTACTTGAAGATGAAGAAAACTTAAAGTTAGAATCATTTCCTTTATTAGATGAAATCTTTTCAAGAAGTTATATTACGAAAGAGAAAGCTTTAAGTGAAAGTTTAAATCTTGTAACTAGTTTAACTGACTATGCTACTATGGCTTTAGGTAATCAAGGTTATAATAGTAAAATCAAAAAACTAAGTATTATTAGATTAGCTAGTGATTTAGCTGTTATCTTAATGGTTACTGATACGGGACATGTAGAAAGTAGAAAAATTAATATTCCTGAAGGTATTAGTTATCAAGAACTTGAAAGGATAATCAATTATTTAGATTATACTTTGAAAGATACTCCAATTTGGAGAATTGATCAAGTTTTACGAGAAGAAACTTCTAAGGAAAGTCTAGAATATTATCTAGATTATTATGATGAAATAATTTCTAGTTTTGTTCAGGTATTTACAAACATGGCTCAGGATAGTTATTATTTCAAAGGAAGAATGCAGATTTTAAATCAACCTGAGTTTAGTGATGTTTCTAAAGCTAAATCATTAATTGATTTAATTGAAAGTGGAGAGATATTCCAAGACATTGACATTGATAGTGAAGGTTTAAGTGTTACGATTGGAAGAGAAAATAAAATTAAAGCAATGCAAGATTGTACAATTATTTCAATTCCTTATGAAACAAGTAGTGGTGAAATTGGAGCTATAGCGGTTTTAGGACCAACAAGAATGGAGTATCACAAAGTAATTAGTTTACTTGAATATATTGCTAGAAATATAGACAAGATTAAGTGAGGTGAATAATGAATCGTTATCGTGAAGAAGAATTATTAGAAGAAGAACAACAAAAGAAGGACAAGAAAAAAGAAAAAACGGTTGAAGTAAAAACTAAGAAAGAGGAAAAGAAAGCTAAAGCAAAAAAAGAAGAAGCTGAAGATTTAGAGATTTTAGAACTTAAAGCTGAAGTTGCTAAATTAAGTGATTTATATTTAAGAACTTTAGCTGATGCAGAAAACTTTAAAAAGAGAATTAATGATGAAAGAACTAGAGAAAGAAAATATGCTAGTCAATCTTTATTAGAAAAATTAGTAAATGTTACTGATATTTTTGATAAAGCAGTTAATTCTAATGTCGATGATGAAAAGCTGAAGAACTTTTTAATTGGTTTTCAAATGATTAACAAAAATATCCAAGATATTTTAGAAGAAGAAGGGGTAAGTAAGATTGAAAGTTTAGGTAAAATTTTTGATCCGAAAGTGCATCATGCAGTTGAAACTGTAAATGATGAAGAAAAAGAAGATAATATAATTGTCCAAGAAAGACAAACTGGTTACTACTATAAAGACAGGATTTTGAGACCTGCTTTAGTAGTAGTAAATAAAATAAATAATGAAGATAATAAGGAGGAAGAAAAAAATGAGTAAAATTATTGGAATTGATTTAGGGACAACAAATTCATGTGTTGCCGTTATGGAAGGAAATGAACCAAAAGTTATTACAAACGCTGATGGTTCAAGAACTACACCATCTGTAGTTGCGTTTAAAGATGGAGCAATTCAAGTTGGAACGATTGCGAAAAGACAAGTAGTTACAAACCCTGAAACTATTAGTTCAGTTAAAAGGGATATGGGAACAAATAAGAAATATAAAGCTAATGGTAAGGAATATACGCCACAAGAAATTTCGGCGATGATCTTACAAAACTTAAAAGCAACTGCTGAAGCTTATTTAGGGGAAAAAGTTACAGATGCAGTTATTACAGTACCAGCTTATTTTAATGATGCACAGCGTCAAGCAACAAAAGATGCAGGTACAATTGCTGGTTTAAATGTTAAGAGAATTATTAACGAACCAACTGCCGCAGCACTTGCTTATGGTTATGATAAGACAGATTATGAGCATAATATCTTAGTATTTGACTTAGGTGGAGGTACATTTGATGTATCGATTCTTTCTCTAGCTGACGGTACATTTGAAGTTATTTCTACGGCTGGTAATAATAGACTAGGTGGAGATGACTTTGACCAAAGAATTATGGACTGGGTTGTAGAAGAGTTTAAGAAACAAACAACAGTAGATTTATCTAAAGATAAAATGGCAATGCAAAGAGTAAGAGAAGCAGCAGAAAAAGCCAAGATGGAATTAAGCGGTATTTTAAAAACTGATATTAGCTTACCATTTATTACTGTTGATAGAAATAACACACCTTTACACTTAAACTTATCAATTACAAGAGCTAAGTTTGATGATCTAACAAAAGATTTAGTTGATGCAACTTTAGTTCCTGTAAGAAGAGCATTAAGTGATGCTAAGATGACTGCTAAAGATATTCAAGAAGTATTATTAGTAGGTGGTTCTACAAGAATTCCTGCTGTTCAAGATGCAGTTAAAAAGGAACTTGGAAAAGAACCTAACAAGAGTGTTAATCCAGATGAAGTTGTAGCTATGGGTGCTGCAATTCAAGGCGGAGTATTATCAGATCACGTAAAGGATGTTCTATTATTAGACGTTACTCCATTATCACTTGGTATTGAAACATTAGGTGGTGTATTTACAAAACTAATTGAAAGAAATACAACAATCCCAACATCTAAATCACAAGTTTTCTCTACAGCTGCCGATAATCAACCAGCAGTAGATATTCATGTATTACAAGGTGAACGTCCAATGGCTGCTAATAACAAGACATTAGGTCGTTTCCAACTTGGAAATATTCCACTAGCACCAAGAGGTGTTCCTCAAATTGAAGTAACATTTGATATTGATGCTAATGGTATTGTAAGCGTAAGTGCGAAAGATTTAGGTACTGGTAAAAGTCAATCTATTACAATTAAGAGTAGCGAAAGCTTATCAAAAGAAGAGATTGATCGTATGATTAAAGAAGCTAAGGAAAATGAAGCAGACGATAAAAAACGTAAGGAAAAAGTAGATTTACATAATGAGTGTGAAAATATTATTTTTGCAGCTGAAAAATCTCTTCAAGACTTAGGTAATGAAGTTGACGAAAACGAAAAGAAAGATGTAGAAGCAAAAATTAAAGAACTTAAAGATGCGTTAAATGGTGATGATGTTGATTTAATTAATTCTAAAAAAGATGAATTACTTAAAGCAAGTCAAAACATTGCTGTAAAGGCATATGAAAAAGCTGCTAAAGAAAAAGAAAATAAAAACAAAGATGGTGAAACAGTAGAAGCTGACGATGTAGTAGATGCAGATTATACTGAAAAGAAAGACTAAGATTGACGAGGTAAAGTATGGCTAAAAGAGATTATTATGAAGTATTAGGAATCAAAAAAGATGCAACACAAGATGAAATTAAAAAAGCCTATCGTGAAATGGCAAAAAAATATCATCCAGATGTAAGCAAAGATCCTGATGCTACAGAAAAGTTCAAAGAAATACAAGAAGCATATGAAGTACTTAGTGATTCCCAAAAACGAGCTCAATATGATCAATTTGGCCATGCCGGCGCTGCTAATCAAGGTTTTAGTGGGGGATACACATATAGTGGTGGTTTCCCTAGTTTTGATGATATCATTAATGAGATGTTTGGGGGAATCTTTGGTGGGTCAAGATCTAACAGAGGTTCAAAAGCAAGAGTTGGTGCTGATATTAGAAAGTCTATTTCAATTACTTTTGAAGAAGCAGCCTTTGGGACAGAAAAAAACATCGCAATCACAAAACTAGATAACTGCAAAAAGTGTAATGGTTTAGGTGCTGAAAGTAGCAAAGATATTAAAACTTGTCCTCAATGTAATGGTAGTGGAAGAGTTGTAACAACTCAAAGTAGTTTTTTTGGCACATTTCAAACTGAAACTACTTGCCCAAATTGTGGAGGAACTGGTAAAGTTATTACAAAGAAATGTTCAGAATGTAACGGCGCTGGTAGAGTTAGAACAACTTCTACAATCAACGTGAAGATTCCAGCGGGAATTGATGATGGTCAAGGTTTAAGACTTTCAGGTTATGGAGAAGCCGGAACTAACGGTGGAGGTTATGGTGATTTATACCTTTATGTAAGTGTTGGAAAACATGAAATCTTTACTCGAGATGGTTTAGATATTTTACTTGAAATGCCACTTACTTTTAGTCAAGCTGCTTTAGGTGGAGAAATTGAAGTACCGACAATCTATGGTGCTGTTAATCTAAAAGTACCAGCTGGGACACAAGCAGGGACTACATTTAGAATTAGGGATAAGGGGATTAAAAGTGGAAGGTCAAGTAAAATTGGTGACCAATATGTTACAGTTAAACTAATTACCCCAACAAAACTAACCTCAGAACAAAAAGACTTATTTAGAAAACTTTCCAAAACTGATGAGTCTAATGACACTATTTTTGATAAGATTAGAAAATGGTTTAAGAAATAATATGAATAATGCTTACCTTTAAGGTGAGCATTTTTCTTATAGTTATCAATAGTTTATTTAAAGTAAATATGATATAATATATATAAGGTGATTTATGCAAAGATATTTTATAGACCAAGTAGTTATGACTAAAGAAATTACAATTAAAGATGCTGATTATCATCACATTAAAAATGTTATGAGAATGGAAAAAGATGATTTAATTGAGATTGTAGATTTAAAAGGTTGTCTCTATTTAGGAAGAATTGTAGATTTAAATAACAAACAAGTAATCGTTGCTATTGAAGAAGAGTTAAAAGAAAACAATGAATTTGATGTAGAAGTTACAATAGCTTTAGGTTTAGTAAATCGTAATAAAACAGAAGAAGTTTTACGAAGAGCAGTAGAGCTTGGAGCAAGTAAGTTTTTGTCTGTTAAGTTAAAACGTAGTGTTGTAAAGCATATTGATGATAAACTTGATCGCAAGGAAAAGATTGTTAAAGAAGCAGCAGAACAATCAAAAAGATCAAAACTGATGTTGATTGAAGAAACAAAATCTTTAAAAGAACTAATTGAGTATAGTAAAGACTATGATTTAAAGATTTGTTGTTACGAAGATGCTGAGAAAAACACAAACAGTTTAAAGAAACTTTTAAAAGAAAAATATGAAAAAATCTTAGTTTTAACTGGACCAGAAGGTGGATTTGATGAGGCAGAGATTGAAGTTTTGAAAGCTAATGATTTTAAAATGGTCTCTTTAGGGAAAAGAATTTTAAGAGCTGAAACAGCACCACTTGCAATATTGGCAATCATTGCTTATGAAAGTGAGCAAAGCTAATGAAAGTTAATTATTGTTCTTTAGGTTGCAAGGTTAATTTGTATGAAACAGAAGCAGTTTTAAATGAGTTCATTGATAATGATTTTAAACTTGTAAGTTTTAATGAAAAAGCTGATGTGACAATTATCAATACTTGTACAGTTACGAATACTGCTGATCAAAAAACAAGACAAATGATTCATAAGGCATTACGAAATAAACCTAAAGTATTAGCAATCATGGGCTGTTTTGTGGCATTAGATTACAAAGAGATAGTAGATCAAGACGTAACTCAAGTTATTATTGGTACTAGTAATAGAAGTAAATTATATGATTATGTAATTAAAGCATTAGAAAACAAGACAAGTTTTATTGATATTGAAGATCCTTTAGAAATTGTTGACTATGAAGAGTTAAAGTTAAGTCGTTTTGTAGATAAGACAAGAGGATTTGTTAAGATTCAAGATGGCTGTAATAACTTTTGTAGTTATTGTCGAATACCTTATGCTAGAGGAAGATCAAGAAGTAGAGATAAAGATAATATAATTAAAGAAATTCAAGATCTTACAAACAACGGAGTTTATGAAATAGTGTTAACGGGTATTAATACAGCAAGTTATGGTGAAGATTTAGAAAATTATAGTTTTGCTGATCTTTTAGAAGAAATAGTTTTAAAAGTTAAAGGTTTAGGCAGGCTAAGAATCTCTTCAATTGAAGTTACTGAAATTACTGATGAAGTATTAAAGGTAATTAAGAAGTATCCAAGTCATTTTTGTAATCACCTTCATATACCACTTCAATCAGGTAGTGATGTTGTCTTAAAAGAAATGAACCGAAAATATGATACTAGTTATTATTTTCAAAAGATTCAAAAGATAAGAGAACATTTCCCTTTAATTAATATTACTACTGATTTAATGGTTGGTTTCTATAATGAAACAAAAGAAGAGTTTGAAAAAGTAAAAGAATTTATTCAGAAAGTTGAATTTGGGGAAATACATGTTTTTCCTTATTCAAGAAGAAAAGGGACTTTAGCTTACGAAGCCAAAAAAGATCTTAAAGGTGATTTAAAAAAAGCTAGAGTAAATGAAGTATTAAGTATAAATAAAGAATTAGCCTTAAAGTACCAAGCAAAATATTTAAACCAAATATTAGAAATTGTTATTGAGAAAAATGAAAAAGGTATTTGTTTTGGTCATGCAAGTAATTACTTAAAAGTAGCGTTTAAAGATCTTCAAGGTAAAGTAGGATCAGTTGCGAAAGTAAGACTTGTAGAGTTAGGCTATCCTTTAGGGAAAGGAGAAGTTATTGAAGTTTAAGAATTTGAAAATTAAGAAATATATTCAAGATGCATTAGTTGATTTAAATTTTCATCAGTTAACTCCGATTCAAGAAGAGGTTATTCCCAAGGCTTTAGAAGGTCAGTCAATCGTTGGGAAAAGTCCAACTGGGACAGGGAAAACACATTGTTTTTTAATTCCCATCGCTAATGAATTAAGGCCAAATGTGAAAGAAGTTCAAGCCGTAATCATTGTCCCAACAAGAGAACTTGGACAACAAATTTATGATGAGTTAAAGAAAATTACAAGATATTCACCTGAATATATTGATTTAAGGTTATACGTAGGTGGTGGTAGACGTGATGATGAGATTAAAAGATTGGAACTATCACAACCACAAGTCGTTATTGGAACGATAGGTAAAATAGAAGATCTTGCGTTTAATGAAAATTTACTTAAAATACATACAGCAGATAAAGTTGTTATTGATGAGGCAGATATGGTTTTTGTTCCCGAAGATATTAATCGTATTGATCAAATATTTGCTTTATTTAAAAAAGATATTCAATCATTAGTTTTTTCTGCCACAATCACCGATGAGTTAAGTAGATTTGTAGATAAGTACTTAAATAAATCAGTGAATATTGATTTAAGTGGTAAGAAAATTAGTAAAGATTCTATTAAACATGTTTTTATTAAAACGAAAAACAAAGATAAAAATAAAGTTTTACTTGATTTATTAAAGATTATGAATCCTTATTTAGTTTTAATCTTTGCCAATACTTTAGAAGAAGTTGATGATTTAAGTAAGTTTTTAGGTAATAATGGATATCCAAATGCTAAACTAGATAGTTCACTTAAACCAAGAGAACGAAAGAATGTTCTATCAAGAATTAAAAAAGGTGAATATCAATATGTAGTTGCGAGTGACTTAGCTGCTCGTGGTATGGATATAACTGGTGTTAGTTTAGTTGTGAACTATTCACTGCCTGTAGATATTAAGTATTATACTCACCGAAGTGGTAGAACGGCTAGATTTAAAGATACAGGAACAGTAATTTCTTTACTTGATTTTGATGATGAAAAATATTTAGGTAAACTTTATAGTCGTGGGTTAGATTTATATTTTGGGGAAATTGTAGAGGGTATGTTTAAAGAAACAAAATATCAACCAAGAAAGAAAAATAAATACGATGAAGAAATTGAAGTTCTTCATGTAAAGTATCCAATGCCTCCAAAAGTAAAACCCAATTATCGTAAACGTAGAAAAGAAAAGATTGCGAAAGAAACTAAGCAAATCAAAAGAAAAAGAGTAGAAGATATTTATAAGAAAAAGGCAAAGAATGATTAAGTTAGGTTCGCATGTTAGTAATAAAGGCGATGAGATGTTAGTAGGTTCGGTTTTAGAAGCAGCTAGCTATAACGCAAACTGTTTTATGGTTTATTTAGGAGCACCACAAAACTCTTATCGCAAAAGTTTTGCAAGTTTTAGAAAAGATGAATTTGATCAGTTATTAAAAGAGCATCAAATGAATATTGATGATATAATCGTTCATGCTCCATATATTATAAATATGGCTAATCCTGATCCTGAAAAAAGAGAGTTTGCTATTAATTTCTTAACAAGTGAGTTATTGCTTATGGAGCAGTTAGGATTTACAAAAATTGTCGTTCATCCTGGTAATTCACTAGGGGATGAACAGGCAATTAACTACTTAAAAGAATCACTTATTAAGCTATTAGATAATACTAAAGATACGAAGACGATGATTTTATTAGAAACTATGGCAGGAAAAGGTACAGAAATTGGCAGAAATTTCCAAGAATTAGCTTTTCTTTTAGAAGGTTTACCAAAAGAAAGAGTTAATGTTTGTTTTGATACTTGTCATACTTTTGATTCTGGTTATGATACAGTTAATGATTATGATGGTGTTTTAAGAGAGTTTGATGAAGTGATTGGTTTAGAGCGTATTAAAGCAATTCATTTAAATGATTCTAAGAATCCTATTGGATCAAAAAAAGACCGACATGAAAATATCGGCTATGGGTATATTGGCTTTGAAACTTTACTTAAGTTTGTTTATGATGAAAGATTTAAAGAAATACCGAAAATTTTAGAAACTCCTTATATAGATGGCAAGGCCCCATATAAGGAAGAAATAGAAATGATTAAAATGAAAAAGTTTAATCCAAAATTAAAAGGAGAGCATTAATACTCTCCTTTTATCATTTTATTTATTTCTTCTTTAAATTCTTTAATAATATTTTCTTCTTTGATTTTTCTAATTGGTTGGCCTTTTTTAAATAGTAGGGCTTCACCTTTACCACCAGCAATTCCAATATCGGCATCTTTTGCTTCAGCAGGGCCATTAACAGCACAACCCATTATTGCAACAGTTAGTTTTACGTTACCTAAAGTGTTAAGGAATTTTTCGATTTCTTCAGTAACTTCTAGTAAATTATATTCTGTTCTCCCACAAGTAGGGCAACTAATTAAGATTGGCTTATTATATAAATCTAAACTTGCAAGAATGTCTTTTGCAACACTTATTTCTTCAATTGGATCAGCTGTTAAGGATACTCTTATCGTGTCTCCAATTCCTTCATAAAGAAGAATGCCAAGGCCTATACTAGATTTTATTGTACCCATTTGCTTTGGACCTGATTCTGTAATACCAATATGTAATGGATAACTATAGTTAGCGCTAAGTATTCTGTATGCTTCAATTGTAGCTTCTAGGTTTGTAGATTTGACTGATAGAATGATGTTATGAAAATGGAATGATTCTAAAATACGAATGTTTCTAATTGCACTTTCAACTAGAGCTTCTTTAGAATTACCGTATTTTTCTGCTAGATCTTTTTCAATTGAACCTGAATTAATGCCAATTCTAATAGGAATATTATATTGATTACATTTTTCAACAATCTCTCCAATTTCATCTTTAGTGCCTATATTACCAGGATTGATTCTGATTTTATCTGCTCCATTTTCTATTGCAAGTAAAGCTAACTTATAATCGAACTGAATATCAGCAGCTAGGGGAATATGAATTTGTTTTTTGATTTCTTTTAGGGCTAAAGCATCTTCTTTAGAAGTAACAGCACATCTAATTAATTCACAGCCTGCTTGTTCTAGACTTAAAATTTGACTAACAGTTGCTTTAACATCGCAAGTTTTTGTGTTAGTCATACTTTGGATAAGAATAGGGCTATTACCACCAATTTCTTTATTCCCAATGAAGATTTTTTTTGTTCTTCTCATTTTTTTGTTTTCCTTTTTTTCTTATGTCTTTTTGGAGATCTAATTCTATTTTCTCTTAGGATGTTATAGATAGTAGAAGGAGCCATATCATAATTAAATTCATCAATTAGCATTTCTGCAAAATGACTAATTAGCATACCACGGTATTCTTTACTACGATACATGTCTACAATCTCTTTTCTAATTTCTTCACTATAAGCAATAGGTGGGCGGTGGAATCTATTCTTATGAATTACACCATAATCTCCATAAGCATAAACTGCGCTTTTTAGGTTACGAACTTGTCTTGTAGTTATCTTTAAATAACGAGCAGCTCTTGGCCCATTATATTCACCAGTAATAGTTCTTCTGATTCCACGAAGTTTTTTTGCTTCCTCTTTAGTTAATTTTCTTGGCTTTACCTCTACAACAGTAATATCATTGATTGTAGAAGTAAAGACGTTATATTTACTCATTTTATCACCTTTCATAAAAAAAGATATTGAAACAATATCTTTTATCTCTTTGTTTTCTCTTTATGTAATGTTTGCTTTCTACATCTAGGGCAGTATTTGTTCACTTCAAGACGATCAGGAGTGTTCTTTTTATTTTTTTCTGATAGATAATTTTCCTCTCCACAAACTGTACATCTTAAGATAAATGTTACTCTCATAATATCCTCCTGTAAATCTATAATATTATACTATAAAAGAGCCGAAAAAGCAAGAAATTTATCAATTCTTTTTGGCTTTTTCAATAGCCTCTAATCTTTCTTTTAAGGCTTTTTCATATTTCCCTGTTTCTTTTGGATCGTAATATTTTGCATCCTTTATTGAATCTGGTAGATATTGTTGGTTGACCCAAGATCCGGGATAATCATGGGGATACAAATAACTCTTTTGGCTTGGATCAAAAGAATAGGTATTTTTTAAATGTAAAGGAATTGGACCTGTTTTGCCAGATTCTACATCCTCCATTGCTTTATTAATTGCTAAATAAGCTGAGTTTGATTTTGGTGATAATGCAAGGTCAATTACCACAACTGCTAGTGGAAGTCTAGCTTCAGGCATTCCTAAATCTAATGCAACCTGGCATGCTGCATGGACCTTTGGGCCTAAACCAGGGTTTGCTAGGCCTATATCTTCATAACAAATCGCATAAAGTCTTCTAATTAAAGGTAGTAAGTCATCAGCCATTAGTAATCTTGCAAGATAATGAAGTGCTGCATCAACATCTGATCCTCTAATTGATTTTTGCAGGCCACTTAAAGTATCATAGTAATTTTCTCCATCTTTGTCTATTGAAACAGAGGCAATTTGAATTGTTCTTTGCACATCATCTAGACTTACTTGTTCTGTATCAATTGTATTTACTGTTGCTTCTAAATAATTAAGTAATGATCTTACATCGCCATTAGCACAAGAAATAAGATACTTTTTCGCATCATTAGAAAATTTGTGATTTGAATCTAAATGTTCTAAGCCATCATAGAAGATTTTTTCTAAATCTTGATATTGTAATGGTTTTAGACGGTAAATTAAAGTTCTTGATCTTACGGGTGGATTTAAAGAATGATAAGGATTGATTGTTGTTAGACCAATAATTGTAATTGTTCCATCTTCTAAATGAGGCAATAGATAGTCTTGAATATCCTTTTTCATTCTGTGAATCTCATCAATTATTAAAATAGAATCAGTATGGTTATCAATAATCTCTTTCAAGGTAGCTTTGTTATCATTTGAAGCATTGAATAGTTGATATGGACGATTTAATTCATTGGCAATAACAATAGCCATCGTTGTTTTACCAATTCCTGGCTCACCATATAAAACAATTGATTGAAGTTTATTGTTTTTAACCATTTTAAAAATAGGTCCATTGGGACCGATTAAATGGTCTTGGCCATAGATATTACTAAACTTTTTTGGTCTAATTTTAGATGCTAATGGTTCCATATTCCACCTCTATATTATTTTATCATAATTTACAGGGAATGTAAAATTAAATCTATTTAAAAATGAGATAAAATGTGATATAATATATCTATCTAATATAAAGGAGAAGGATTTATGAAATTAAAAGATTATATTGCAACAGTAAAAGATTATCCCATTGAAGGAGTTATGTTTAGAGATATTACTCCTTTAATGGCTGATGGTAAAGCATTTCATCATGCTTGTGAGCTATTAAAAGAATATGCAATTGAAAGAGGTGCAGAAGTAATTGTAGGGCCAGAATCAAGAGGTTTTATTTTTGGTTGTCCAATTGCTTATGATTTAGGTATTGGATTTGTTCCTGTACGTAAACCAGGTAAACTTCCGCGTGAAACAATTGAAGTTGAATATGCCTTAGAATATGGCACTGGTACTTTATGCATGCATAAAGATGGTATCAAAAAAGGCCAAAAAGTTTTAATTATTGATGACCTTTTAGCTACTGGAGGAACAATGAAAGCAGCTGCTGAACTTGTAGAAAAGTTGGGCGGAGAAGTTGTTGGGCTAGGGTT
>DUOW01000048.1 GCA_012838635.1 Acholeplasma sp. | reverse complement strand
CGTGGTATTGAAAATCTAGCGAATGATTTAGGGGTTGAAAATATATCCAAAAGAGATGACATATTTGAATTTAAGTATTTAGGATATACATTTTTTCAAATTGTAAGATAATAGAAACGAACGCACGAAAAGGAGGAAAAACGAAATGACAAACAATGGAGAATGTAAAATGCAAGTAAAAACTATTACTAAAAGAATGAAATGGGGCACGGAAAAAATAAAAATTGATATGTGGTATCACGATAAATACAAGGCGAAGCAATACCGCGCAGACGCATATTTTTACCCGCACGGCACTTTATGCGGTGATTGTTACGCAGGCAACATTTACAACGATAGTGGCGCGATTGTAGGCGATTACAGCGCGACAGGCAGTGCGATTATAGAGGATTGCTTTATTATACATTGGAAAGATTAACAAAGCAGAGCAGACAAGGCAATAAAAAACTAAAGATACAGGAGGATAAAATAATGAAAAACCCAATCAATGAAAAAATAGCAGAAACAGCCCAAAACTTAAACAGCTTTAGAGACTACAAGCAAGGAAGCGCAACCGCACAGTATAAAACGCTTGTAGCAGAGTTTAAAACAGCAGTAGAAACACTAAAAAAGCGCGCTAATTTACTGGACGCAGAACGCGAAGAAAAATTAGAGCTAGTAGATTATTATATAGGCAAGTATGCGAACAAACTAGCAAACGCCATCAACCGAGAGAACACAATCCGCGCAAGTTGTCCGTCAGTGATGATATGCGGACCCGCTAACTTCCCTACTAGGAAGAAAGAAAAGCAAAACGCAGCAATGGACAAGTTTTGGCAGGAATGCGGAGACCTTTTCTCGCCTACGGACAATTACTACTTTAAGAAGATAGAAAACATATTGCTGAACAAAACGATTTATTCGGGAGATGCTTTAGCCATAGAGAAGCTAGAAATAAAACTTGCTGACCTAACGGAATTCCAAGAGGAAATGAAATCGGCTAATGCTTATTATCGAAAAAATAAAACCATGAAAGGCTATGCGGAACTTACAGACGAGGAAGCTGAGAAACTTGACAATGCAATAGTTAACGGTTATTCGTGGGAGCAAAGGCCTTATCCCTCTTACAAACTCACAAACAACAATGGAAAAATAAAACAGACAAGAGATAGACTCGAAAGGCTGAAGGCAGAAAAGGCAATGGGTGATGTCGATTATGACTGCTCTGACCTAGGGTTCACGGTGAAGGAAAACAAAGAGATAATGCGCCTGCAACTGTTCTTTGAAGGTAAACCAGATGAGGAAACAAGGAAGGTATTAAAAAGCAACGGATTTAAGTGGTCGCCATCACAAGGCGCTTGGCAAAGACAGCTAACCAACAATGCGAGATGGGCACTGAAAAACTATATAGTAAAACAACTAAGAGCAGATTTTTAAAATAATAGGAGGACAAAATGAAAAAGAATATAATAAGAAAAGTACATATCACATATAAGATGATACGCGGAACTAACGATAACGAAGTTGCAGAAACCTGTGTAGACTTGCCTATATCACAAGAGAGATGCGATGAACTTG
>DUOW01000047.1 GCA_012838635.1 Acholeplasma sp. | reverse complement strand
TTTATATATTTTCATTATATAAAAAAGTTCTAAAGTAAATTACACAAATATAAATAATTTTTTATTTCATATAATTACTTTAGAACTGTTCTTTTTTCTACTAAAAATATCTTGTGTGTTTATTCGTGTTCTTCACATTTATTATTTTTGTGTTTACAAAGTTTCATAATCATATTCACGACCATATATGATGAAAACAATATAATAGCTAATACTCCTGCTAAAGAAAACATTTGCAATGTTGCATTATATCCTGGATAAAAAAATTCATAAATAACTGTATATAATGCAAAACATGCAGTTACTATTAACAAACTAAATAAAATTACAAATATTATTCTTACTATCTTCACTTATTTTCACTCCTTTCGTAAAATATTAATACAATAATGTAAGTGGTGTAGAGTAATAAGCTGTATGAGCACCACCGGATATTGACAGCCCCAAACCAATGTAATAAGATGCTGAAATAGAAATTGACAAATTATTACCTAAAACACATTCATTATGTATATATGCCGTTTGAACAGTAGTCGTTCCAGATGCAACAATATAATAATTTCCTTGAACAAAAACATCTCTATTTTGATTAAAAATACTTTTCGGAATTAAATCAAAGGCATAATCCACACCATTGATGTTTGAATAATCTGGATTTATATGATTATAAATGTTCTTTGGAGTTGAATTAATTCCTTGTTCAATAGCATGATGAGTAGCCCACATATAATTATGATAATTACTATAAAAATGAGAATCATTATTATGAGTGATGAATAATCTATCTTGATAATCACATGCAAATTGCTTTTTATAATCTACTCTTCCAGAAATCTCATATATTTTTTCGTTTGATTGAGTATATCCCAAATGATAAGCAATTGTTGTAATTTTAATATACCCTTCTTCATCCTCCCATATCATATTAGGTCCAGGTGATGCACCGCCACCATCATCAATAGGTGGTCCCACAATTGCACGAGAACCTGCTTTATTATTCTCATTGAAATATTCAGTTTGAATTATAATGGAATGAG
Source organism: Acholeplasma sp. (assembly GCA_012838635.1). Lineage (GTDB taxonomy): Bacteria > Bacillota_I > Bacilli_A > ML615J-28 > CAG-698 > DUNF01. The sequence goes on along the minus strand of DUOW01000047.1, from coordinate 23,747 downwards.
ATTTAACTAAACTATTATAATTTAATCCATAAATTTCACTTAATTCTAACATAGTTCCAGATTTAATTTGGTAATTTCTCATAGTTGTATTTAAATAATCAAACTTTTTCTCTTTATTAATAACAACGATATTTTTATTACTATCTCTCTCCTCAAAAATACGATACTCAAATATATCATTATTTTGAGCATCTTTAGCATCAACTGTATTGCCAATTAGCAATAATGCAAAGCATAAAATAATTAACGATAAAATAATTTTTTTTATTTTTTCCTCCTTTTACTTTTTTTGACATCACTTTAAAGTCGATTTTATAAGTAATATCTTTAAAAAATACTTATTTTCACCTCCTTTTAAAATTTTATAAAAATAAATATAAAATGATACATTAAAGTGCCATCAATTTCCCAATATTATGTTTGGTTTCTTAAATTAAGTCTACAAAAAATTAATGGACACTATTACTTACCTAGTGTACTCCCTCTTAATTTTATTATAACACAAATATATATTTAATGTAAGGGGTTTTAAAAAGTAGCTAAAATAGCTACTTTTTTGCTTTGGCTACGGGTTTAAAACTAAGCCTATGAACATCACTCGGCCCATATTTATCTAATAAAGCAAGATGTTCTTTAGTCACATAGCCTTTATGTTTTTTAAAATTATATTCTGGATACTTTTGATCCAGCTTAATCATATAATCATCTCTTGCAACTTTAGCTAAGATGCTAGCAGCTGCAATATTATAACTAATTTGATCGCCTTTAATTAAAGCAATGTTGTTTTCAAAAGGAAGCTCAACGGCATCACTTAAAGATAAGTCATAGCTAATCTCAATTGTTTCTAAAACTTCAATCATTCCTTTTCTACTTGCTTCTAAAACATTAATTCTATCTACTTCTTTTTCAGAAATAAAAACTATTTTGTAAGCTAAGGCTTTTTCCTTAATTTCTTTACTTAAAGCTTCACGTTTTTTAGCTGAGAGTTTTTTAGAATCATCTAAACCTTCAATAACAATACCTTCTGGTAGGGCAACACCAGCTACAACTAAAGGTCCAGCCATTGGCCCTCTACCTGCTTCATCTAAACCAACTATTACTTTATAGCCTTCTTTATGAAGTTTTTCATCATATTTGTTTGTCATTTATCTAAGGTAATTCTTCCTATTCTCATATTTCTAAAATCAGCTAAAACCGCTACTGCAGCCTTATCATAATCAATTTCATCAGCTTTAAAGAATCCTCTTTTTAAAGCAATTTCTTTTAAAATCTCATAATTACAAAGTTCCAAACTAACATCATATCTTTCAATTAATAATTCTGGATAGTATTCTTTTAAAAACTCTAGTAAATAAACACTTAACTCTTGCTCATCATAGATTTCATCTTTAATTGCTCTTGTAATTGCTAACTTCTTAGCAACATCTTGATCTTCAAATTTTGGCCATAAAATCCCTGGTGTATCAAGTAAGTCTAGATTCTCATTAATTCTAATCCATTTAACTGCTTTAGTAACTCCAGGCATATTGTATGCTTCTTGGGCTTTTCTTTTAACTAAACTATTAATTAAAGTACTTTTCCCTACATTAGGTATCCCTACAATCATCATTCGAATTGTATTTCTCTTAATTCCTTTAGCCTCATCGGCCTTAATTTTATCAGCTAAAATCCTTCTTGCTTCTTTTTCGATATTATTTACATTATAATTTGTAATCGCATCTACAAGCAACACATTCTCATTTTGGCTTTTCAATTCATTAAGCCACTTTTGGTTATCTTGTGGATCAGCTAAAGTTGATTTAGTAAGTAAAATTAAAGAAGGTTTATTTTTTAAAAGTTTCTTTAAATCTGGGTTTCTTGAAGATAAAGGAATCCTCGCATCTACAAGTTCCAAAACAATATCAACTAACTTTAAATTCTTTTCTATTTCTCTTTTAGCTTTAGCCATATGGCCAGGATACCATTGAATCATACCTATCACCTAATTTCTTTTAACATCAATCCGTTTAACGTATATAATACAACACCTTTAATTTGCGTTTTCTTAAAAGTCCCCGTAGTTCTTTCAACTCCATAGAGATGACTACTATCTAAACTACTTAGGCGATTATCGCCTAAAACAAAATATTCATTAGCTCCCAAAGTTATTTCATAATCATGATAAGGAAAAATAGCATCAAGATTTAAATTATATTTTCTTAAACCATTATTTTCAAAATAATCTTCATCTACAACTTCATCGTTTATATAAAGAAAGCCATATTCCCATTTTAAATGATCTCCAGGAAGTCCGATTAGTCTTTTGACTAATAACTCTCCATTTTGCAAATAATTACCTGATGCTTCAATATTATCTTCATCAACTTCTAAAACTACAATATCAAATCTTTTAACTTGTTTACTTGGAAAAATTACAACTTTCTCACTATCTTCTACTGTTGGGCTCATTGATTCACCACTAACAATAGCTGTATTTACAAGATAAGTTGTTAGAAAAACAATAGCAGTTAAAATAATCATCAATGTAGCAAGCAAATCAACGGCTTTATAATAAACATCTAAAGCTATTTCTTTCCACGAAGCGAAAGAGAAAAGGCTGTTTAAAATAACTATAACTAAAGAAATAATCAAAGCAATCATTAGCAAAATATTACTAATTACTAATAATCTATAACCTTTAAACAAAACAAAAGTCATAGCTAAAATAGATGCAATAATAAATTCTAATGATTTAAGATTAATTCTCCTTTGATATTGAAGAAAATCCATTATTGATCTCCTTTTAATTTTTCTTCTAATTCTTCAAGTGTCTTAACTAATACATCTCTAGATGTTGTACCCTTATTTTCTGATACGATTTCTAATTCTTCTAAACCATGCATTAGGCTTTGAGCACGTGTAAAGCCAACTTTAAAGCGTGATTGAATTGAGCTAATTGAACCTGATTGCATCTCCACTACATACCTAGCTACTGGTTCAAAAAGTTCATCATTTCTTGGATCAGTATCAGCCATATGTTCTTGAACGATCTTTTCTCTTAAGTCATCTTGGTTGAATAAATATTCTGGTTCATATGTTTCATTTAAGAAACTAGTAATTCTAATAATTTCTTTTTCTGAAATATAAGCACCTTGGATTCGATATTCATGAACACCATCAGTATAAAGCATATCTCCTTTACCAAGTAATTCTTCAGCTCCAGATTTATCTAAAATCGTAAATGAGTCAACTTGTGATGTAACTGCAAAAGCAATTCTTGTTAGGATATTAGCTTTTACTGTACCTTTAATAACATCAGTTGATGGCCTTTGCGTAGCCATAATTAAATGAATACCAGCTGCACGAGCCTTTTGAGCAATTCTTTGAATGTATTCTTCTACTTGATTACCTGCTATTGCCATTAAGTCAGCAAGCTCATCGATAATAATAACAAAGTATGGAATTTTCTCGCCACCAGTTTCTTCCATATATTCATTGTAACTTGCAATATTTTTACGTTTAGCTGATTTAAATTTTAAGTAACGATTTTCCATTTCATCTACTGCCCACCTTAAACTACCTTGAGCTATTTTAGACTCATTAATAATTGGTGTTGCTAGGTGCGGAATATCTTCAAAATTAGAAAACTCAATAAACTTAGGATCAATTAAGATTAACTTAACTTCACTTGGATCAGCTTTATAAATAATGCTCATAATAATTGAGTTCAAACAAACACTCTTTCCTGAACCAGGAGTACCAGCAATTAATGCATGAGGCATTTCTTTAATATTTAAATGAATTGGAGTCCCATCAATTGCAATACCTAAAGCTACGTTTAGTGGATTGCCATCATTTAAGAAAGCTTTATCGCGAAGCATATCTCCTAAATAAACAATCTCTTGCACTGGATTAGGTACTTCTAGTCCTACTGTGCTTTTACCAGGAATTGGAGCTTCAATTCTTAATGACTTACACTCTAAATTCATTTGTAAGTTTTTAGAAATATTTTGCACTCTTTCAACTTTAATTCCCCCACCTAAAGAAATCTCAAATTGAGTAACAGCAGGGCCTTTTACATAATTAACAACTTTACCTTCAATACCAAATTCTTCTAAAGTTTGGTTTATGGTATCAATTTGTTTTTGCGAGGCAACTTTGTCTATTTGCAAGTGCCCACGGCCTTGATCTAAAAGATCTAAACTTGGAGCACGATAACGACGACGTCTTCTTTTCGTAGTTGTTTTTTCTTCATATTCAGTTTTAAACTCACGAACCTTTTGATTTCTAATTTCTTCTTCTAAAATAATTGATGTTCCTTCTTCTTGATCTTTAGGTTCAGTCTTTGGTTCTACTTTTGGCCTTTTAACTCTACCTTCTTCTGAAAGACTAGTAACAGGCTCTAACTCTTCAAAATATTCTTTTTCAATTGCTCGTAAATCTGGCTTTGGTTCAGTATCTTTCTTGGCCTCATCTTTAAAAAGAAGTGAGCGATCAATTGCCTTTACAACTTCACCTTCATGAGGTAAATCTACATTATATTCTCTTTTTCTTTTAACATCCTCTGGAGTAATATCTTCTCTTTGTAAGTAAGATGGAATTTTAGATGCATTAGCTTGACTCTTTCTTTCACTTTGAATCAAGTTAGATTGACTACCGTAAGTTTCTAAAAAACGACGATTAATCTCTTCTGTGCTTTCTGTCTTTTTATCTTTATCGCGGTAGCTTTCATATTGCATTCCTTTATTACCATAACTTATTGAAGAATAAACAATCTTGTTTTGTTGTCTAGTCCCAGAAGGGGAAGTAAAACCTTGCTCCTTCTTTTCTTCTTCCACAATTTCTTTTTCTTCTTCTTTTTCTTCAATTCGAGGAATAAAAAAATTCTTTTTCATATCTATGTCCTTTCTTAACTAATTTGCTTCTTAATATATTATAATACAAATACATCTTTTTTTCAATCTCTAGTTTATGATAACTTTTTCATTTTTGTTTTTTAGGAAAAGTATGATACAATTATCCTAAGCAGGTGAAAAAATATGAAAAAAGACAAATGGTTAATCGTAGTTGATATTGATGGTACATTAATTAAAGACTTTACTAAATACGACTATAAAAGTATGGACTATTTAAAAACTTTAAATAAAAAACACGATGTTGTAATTGCAACTGGAAGAGCATATAAAGCTAGTGAAGAGTTATATCATTATATGGAACTAGATGGACCAATAATTAACTTTAATGGCTCTTATACGCACAACCCAAACAATCTAAAACTAAAAATTGAAACAACATCAATCTCTAAAAAACTAATTTTAAAAACTATAGCTGATTTTATGGAAGAAAAAGTCTTACTTAATGCTTTTACAGAACACAACGATGATGTCTTCACATATAAACAAGATCCTTTTTTAGATTCCTTTTTTGGAAGATCAAATAGAGAGCAAAAATTTGGTCCTTTAGATAAACTTCTTAAAACTAATCAACACAGTTGTTTTCTAACTACGATTCCAGGTTCTGTTCCTTTTGCTTTAGAATATGCCAAGAAAAACTTTCCAGAAGGCTATGCTTTAAGAATTTGGAAAGATGATCATGAATATGCTTTTTTAGAGATTTATAATTTACAAGCATCAAAAGGCTTAGCGATTAAGAGAATTGTAGAACAGTTTGGTTATGATCCGAAAAAAACAATTGCGATTGGTGATGGACATAATGATCTAGAAATGATTGAATGTGTTGAATATGGTGTAGCAATGGAAAATGCTCATCCTGATTTATTAAAAGCTGCTAAATATAAAACAGATACAATTGATAATAGTGGTGTTTATACCTTCTTAAAAAAGTTAGAAGATAAAAACATTATTTAAAAATAAAACCCCCTTTTTAAAAGGGGGTTTTTATCATTTAAGCTGTTTTCTTTCTTCTATCGACAATTACAAAGATAATAACTAAATAAACTAAAGCAAAACCAAACATGATTAAAAAGTTATTACCAAGTCCACTTAAGCTTACACCATCGCCAATTAAATCATTATTCTTAATAAAGTAATATGAAGGGAAAATCTTACTTAGATTAAGTAGTCTTTCATCAAGGTAACTTTGGGGGATAAAAGCACCAGAGAAGAAACTAATGATTAATCCTAAGCCTGTAGAAAAACCATCTAGTATTTCTGCTTTTTTGAAAAGTAAACCCAAGATAACTCCAAACAATACTAAAGGTATTATAAAGACAAAGAGGTTGATAAAAAAGTACATAACTTCTATATGGGTAAAGAAAACATCTTTTGATAACGCAGCTAAAAAGATGAAAATAACAAATACTACTCCAATCATAAAAACAATATTTGCCAGAATTAACTCTAAATAAAATGATCTCATACTATAAGAACTAATTTTAATTCTTCTATAAATATCTCTTTTATGAATTGCTTGAATAACCTTGCCAATTGTAGCAATAATAATAATAAATATCATATACGATGCAAAAGTAAAGATTGCCGCAATCAGTAAAATCTCATTACTAGATTCTCTAATCATTGATACTTCTACATTACTACTACTTAAAGCATCATATGCACTAATACTTGCATCATCTAAACTCTTCCCCTTTAATAACTCCCGATAAACTAAGTTATTATACTCATTAATTTTAATCTTAAGTGATTGTTGGGAAGAAGCATTTTGAGCAAAAGTTATATATTCGATTGTTGGCAGATTTTTATCTGTTAATTTTTTTGTTTCAATTTTAATAACAGCACTCATAAGTCCACTAGCAAGAGCTTCTTTTTGGACTTTCTCACTTCCTTTTTCAAGTTCACGAACATTAGGTGCTAAATATTTTTTCAAATTGTCTGTATATTCATTTTCCTCATCAATATCATAAGTTAAGAAAGCTTTTGATAAAGTAAAATCTCCACCAATTTCTTCTAATTGAACGCGGTAAATAAAAACCATAACTGAAAGTAAAATTACCATTAAAACGACAGCTACAACATCTTTAAGCACTAACTTAAAAAACAATTTAAATGCTTTCATATTTTTGTCTTCTGTAACTAAAGATACTTGCAGTCATTAAGATAATTGTATAAATAACCATCAAACCTAATGTTAAATAAAAATGTGAATCATTGGCATGTATTTGCGAAGCATTTAAAGCCTCACAAATAATACTAATCGGATTAATGTAGTTAATAATCGGTACATACATACTAATTAAAATTTTAATTTGTGATGACATCATTCCTGCCAATAGTCCACCAAGTGTAGAAAGAAGTGTAATAATCATATACTTAGTATTTTGTTTGATATTAACTAACATATTTAATGCAAATCCTAAACTCAAGCAATAACCAGAACCAACAATCATCGTTAGTATTACTTTCCAATCAGATGAAAAATAGACCTTTAACGCATATTTATAATAAAGGAAAATAATAACATCTAAAATAGCATAAATAGATAAACAAGCTAAGAAAGTATATAATAAAACCTTATACTTATTTTGAGGTGTAAGAGAAAATCTCTTACCAATTTCACTTAAATTAGGTTTCAAAAAAGCTGTTGCAGTAATAACAAAAGTAGCAGCAATAATTAAAGACATACCAATTATCGTATAATAATTCTCTGTCCCCTTTACATTTGGATTTCCACCAACTTCTTCATAACTTATAAAGACAGGTACACTTTGATATCGCATAGCTGCTTCAAGATAACTAAGTCCAATCTACGTGATGTTCTCCTAATTTGTTTATTTATCTTATCAAAAGTCTCAGTAATCGTGCTAACAATTGTAGCTTGCATACTTGTATTCCTAACAAAAATTTCATATTTTCAATCTTCTGCTAAGTAAACAGCTGCAGTGATTTCCTTATCTTTAATTTTTTCTAATACTTCATCTTTTTCACTATAATTTTTAGTCTCTAAATTGAAAATACTTTGTGTCTCTGCTTCATCATAATAGGCATCTTTTAAAACTTTTTTATAACTAGTTGCAAGTGCCATATACATTGGATCAGTACTTTCTTCTTCTAAAAATACAATTTCAATTGGATCTTCTTTAACTTTAAACTCAACTCCCGTAAAAGCAACATTAAAAATTGTTCCAATAGTTAAAGGGAAAACAAATGCCCAAAAAATCCCAAATTTATTTCTAATTACGGTCTTTAAAATGCGAATAAACATAACTAATCCTTTAAGTCTTTCCCCGTAATTTCTAAGAAAACATCGTTTAATGTTGGTGCAATTGATTGCAACTGGCTATATTTAATATTGTTTTTATTTAAAAGATCAATAATTAAACTAACAGGATTATTACCTTTATAAAATACTACTTCTAAAGATTGCTCATGATACTCATGACTAATATATTTATCTAACTTAGGAATTTCTTGTAATACTTTTTCAGGTAGATCCGCTTTTAATTTAACAGTATCACCTAAAGTAATTAAATCTTTAAGTTCTTTGTTTGTACCTTCAGCTACAACCTTACCTAAATCAAGGATAATAATATAATCACATAACTCTTCAATCTCTTCTATATAATGTGATGTATAAACAATTGTTGCTCCATTATTCCTTAAGGTTTTAATTCCTTCTAGAATATGGTTTCTTGACTGAGGGTCAATTCCTACAGTAGGTTCATCTAAGAAAATTAAACTTGGCTTATGAGCTATTCCACAAGCAATATGTAATCTTCTTAATAATCCGCCAGATAATTTCTTTGGTTTAAACTTCACAAACTTCTCTAAACCAGTAAATTTTAAAACGTCATCTATATATTCTTTTCTTGTTTGCTTATCTTTAATATATAAGCCACAAAAATAATCAATATTTTCATAAACATTTAAGTCCTCGAAAACAGCTACTTCTTGACCTACAAAACCAATTTTAGCTTTGATTTCATTAGAGTCAGCTTTTAGTTCCTCGCCAAATACTAAAACCTCTCATTTTTCGTATTTTAGAAATCCTAAAATAACATTAATTGTAGTTGTCTTCCCAGATCCATTAGGTCCAAGTAAACCTAAAATCTCATTTTCATAAACAGAAAAACTTACATCATCAACTGCTTTAACTTCAGTCTTTTTTCCCTTATAAGTTTTTTCTAAATTCTTAACTTCAATAACTTTTCTTCTCTCTTTTCTCATACTCCACCTATTCACCATAATTATATTCAAAACGCTATATTGATTAAACATATATTAAGTAAAAGATTTGTAAATAAAAAAGGCATTTTTTAAATGCCTTTAGTTATATACAGATTCTACTGCTAACCTACTTTCATTAAACATATATTTCATTAAATCTTCAATAAATAAATGCATACTTGGTACAGTATGTATCCAATAAACATCTGATTTCACAGTTGCATTACCAATTGCTTCTTCAATTACAATATAAACTTTATATTCCCAGTTAGCAGAGAAAGTTTGACTAGCTCTACCATCTACAATAGTGATTACGGAAGCACTAGGATCATAGTGTCTAATCGTATTTGTAAAGTTAACACCATCATATGAATAACGAATCACACAATCACCACCATAACCGGTATCTTCCCAAGAAACAGTAATTTGGTCAAATTCATTAACTACAATATTATAATAATCATTTGAATTGTTAATTAATACTCCTTCAATCTTACCTAAGTTTTCTCTAAAAGTAAGTTGTAAAATATTTGAATTAGCTTCACCATCTCCTTCAATTCCGATAACTCTAAAATAAAGTAAATTAACATAATTAGGGACTAAAAACTGTTGATGGCATTTATGAGACCCAATTACAATTGGGTATTCATTACTTACATCTTCAAAATCAATATTATTATATGAATATTGTAATTTATAATTGTTGACTGCTGATATTTTATTCCACTCAAAAGTAATTACTTCACCATTATAAAGATTTTGGTCAAGAACACTTAAATGAAGCGAGCCTAAATTCTCTTTAACATCAATTAGGAATGGTTCTGACTGGCTAACTGCAATATTATTAGTCCCAATAACCTTAACATAAAAATCATTTCCATTTGGAATAGTAAACTCTTGAACTACTGTTTGGGGCATTTCATAACGACTATTGCCTGTTGTTACTGGGTCATAGTAAGTTGTTCCATCTTCAGAAACCAACACTTGATAATTTAGTGGTTTATCACCTACAATAGGAACCTTTAAAAATTCAATTTCAATTTTCTCATTTTGATATAAATTACCTTTTACATCTAACTTAGTAACCGGATCAAGCTCGATTGGATCACCAATTGTTGCCCCTGCAGTACTTTTTTCCACACCACTACTTGGTGTATTAGAGCGCGAAAGACTTCTAACACCATAATTATAAACTACTGCTTCATCTACAGAATCCCAATAATAAATTAAATCATCAAAAGTTCTAGTACCTACAACCGCTATTAACTCATCATTTGAATATGTAAGTGGACCTGCACTACGATAAATTGCATATCTTGTGGCATGAACAGCCGGAGCAAAATTGAGCCTTACTCCACCTTGAAAAAGATCTATATTTAATTCACTAATATCATTAGGATAAATTTGTGTTAAAGTATCCATTTGAACAGGTAATGTAACCTTATCCCAATAATTTTCTTTTACTAAACTTAAATCACCATTATTTCTAGCTGCTTGTAAGTTTTGATAAGCAAAAATACAATGGCCAGAAATATAAGGTAAATTATACACATATGCTACTTGGTCATGTGCTTCTTGTTTTTTATTAGCCCAAGAATTACTTGTCATATATAAACCCATACCTGAGTATACTTTACATTTTTTGTATTTTAAAACAGCATTCCACCAGTCCATTACTTTAGGAAAGGATGCATCAGATTGAGTAAAGCTCCAGTAACTTTGAGGGATTAAATAATCAATCCAACCTTCATTAGCCCATTTTAAAGTATCAGAGTATAAATAATAATCATAATGAGCAAAGCCACATGTAGCTGATCCATTAGTAATAGCATTTCCATAATCATCATATGTTACCTCGCCATTACCATTACGGTAAATTCCTGATGGAGAAATACCTAACTGAATGGCTTTACTATTGTAAAGATTGAAATTATCTAATAATTCACGTAAATCTTCAATAAAAATATCTACTTGTTCTCTACGCCAATTAGCTAATGATAAATTATTAGGATTATATGTTAGATATTCTGTCCTATCTAAAGCAGTTGCTGGGTCTGTTCCTACACCTGCGATATAGAAATAATCATCAAAGTGAATTGCATCTACATCGTAATTGGTAATTAACTCATTAACTACATTAAGTAAAAATGTTCTAACTTCAGGTTTTCCTGGATTTAAAATAGCTTGTGAATCTGTTGCTAAAATATTGCGATAATCACTTGCTGCATTCATTTGGGGAAATCTTGCAGCTAAAGCTTTTTTCTCTGCTACAGTAGCTGCCCCAGCATTTTGAATACGATAAGGGTTAAGCCAAGCATGAAACTCAATTCCTTTTTTATGGCTTTCTTCAATAACCCAAGCTAAAGGATCAAAACTTTTAACACCTTGATGATAACGCGAATAAGGACTATAAACAGATGGATAAAAAGCATCATTCATAATTCTAACGTGAAAGACAATTGAGTTCATATTATAAAACTGCATATTATCAAAAATTGCATTCATTTCACTTTTAAATTGCGTTTCACTTAAATAACCTAAATAATCTGCAACTAGAGGTGAAACCCAAACTCCTCTAAACTCTTGTTCTTTTGCCAGTGGTTCAGCCTTTACTTCTCTATTAGTTGAAATAAACCCTAATGAAATAATTGCTAATAATAATACTAATATTCTTTTAAGTTTCATAATACCTCCTCTACTATAGCTTTAATACTGCTATATTCATATCCCTTTCTTAATAAGTTTTGGATAATTTTATCTTTCTTTTCTTTTTTATCTAAATCTTGATATTTCTTAATTAATTTTTGTAAATCTTTTCCCAAAGTTTCTTCAATATTTTCTTCTAATTGCAAGTTTCTTAAATAACTATTTACAACACTAAATGTAAATCCATCTCTAATTAATTTAGCTTGGATTTTTTCTTTTTGTTTTTTGATTGGTAATTTACTATATTTACCTTTCATCTTTTCTAAAACTAAAGCAATAATTTCTACTTCAGCTTCTAAAGTATATTTAACTAAACAATTTTCAATAGTTTCTTTATCAATACCCTTTTCAAAAAGTTTAGTTTTAAGATAGTTAGGTCCTTTATTCATCTTTTGATAGTAACCTAAATAATAAGAAGCGAAAGCTTCATCGTTCAAATAACCCAAATCGATTAGTCTTTTAATAATACTTTCACTATCTTCTTTACTAACTTCTTTTTTTACTAAATATTCTTTTACTTCCGAAATTGATCTAGCTCGATAAGACAAGTAATTTAAAACTTGATTAAAGCTAGCAACACTTTTATTTTCTTCTAAAATCTTTTTAAATTCTTTTTCTTCAAACTCTTTATCCTTAAAGATATTATATTTAATAATAATATCTTCTTCTAAAGTATGAGAATCTAAATTAGTTTCAACTTTATATTTTTTTCTTTTTTTCTTGACAGAAAGAACTTTAATCTTTTGGCTCATAGGAGAATCCCTCACCTGAGACTTCACTAGCTCTTACTACATAGAAAAAGGCATGATTATCAATCTTAATAATATCAGTTCTTAATTTATTGTATTCTTTAGAACTAACAACTACCATAATTACTTTGCGATCAGTTTTCGCATATTCACCAATAGCTTTTAGACTTGTAACTCCACGACCATATTCATTTTGAATTAAAGTAATAATTTCTTCTGTTTTACTAGTAATAATATACATTGCTCTTTTGTTATAACCACCGAAGACAATAATATCCATGCAAAGTCCACTTAAGATCACAACAATAATCGCATATAAAGTCATTGATAAATCTAAGAAAACAATAAATCCAAATAACAATATAGTTCCGTCAATAATAATTAATGATACTGAATAAGGCATATGAAAATATTTAAAGAAGATTGATTGAGGAATCTCTGTTCCCCCAGTTGTACCCTCATTCTTTACTACAATTCCTAAACCTATTCCCATAATAATTGATGAGTAAATCGTAATTAGCATCGGATCTAATGTAATAACTTTTTGGTGAAAATCATCACCTAAAGCATTATAAATTAATGTGAATAATGCTGTATAAGCTGGAAACAATAGTGAACCAACAATTATCCTAATAATCATTTTTTTGCCTAAAAAGATAATTGCTAAGATTACTAAAGCTACGTTAATAATAAAGGTCACAAGTGATGGAATAAAGGTAAGCTGTTCTGGCGTCAAACTATCAGTTGGTAAAACTTCTCTTAAGATAACACCAATACTTCCTACTCCTCCAATAACCCAATTATTAGGATACAAAAGGAAACTAAATGGAAGTGCCACAAGTGCAGCCCCAATAATAATCATAATCCATTCTTTTAAAATACGTCGTTGTTCACAACTTAATTTTTTTAGCATTTTTTTACCTCACATTATATTTGCTTTTTAAAAAACTATTGATAAATCCATCAATATTACCATTCATGACATCATTAGCGTTATTTTCTAATTCTTCATAATTAGTACGATGGTCTTTTACCATCCTATAAGGATGGAAAACATATGATCTAATTTGTGAACCAAAGCTATTTATGGAAACATCAATTAATTGATCTAACTTTTCTTGACGTTTTTCTTCCTTTAGTTGGTATAATTTAGCTTTTAAAACTTCTAAAGCTTTTTCTCTATTTTGAATTTGGCTTCTTTCGTTTTGGCATTGAACAACAATGCCTGTTCCTAAATGGGTAATTCTTACCGCCGAATCTGTAGTATTTACTGATTGCCCACCAGCTCCACTAGAACGATAAGTATCAACTCTAATTTCTTCAGGTTTAATTTCTATTTCTTCAAAATCTGTCATTTTAGGAATAACGCTGCAGGAACAAAAAGATGTATGACGACGAGCATTACTATCAAAAGGACTAAGTCTTACTAAACGATGAACGCCATGTTCTGATTTTAAAAGTCCATAAGCTTTTTCACCATCTACTTCAAAAGTAACTGACTTAATTCCTGCTTCATCTCCATCTTGATAATCTAAGATATTCATCTTAAAACCTTTTTTCTCACAATACATTGTATACATACGAAAAAGCATCTCGGCCCAATCTTGAGCTTCAGTACCACCTGCACCAGGATGAAGTTCCATAATTACACCAGCATCATCATATTCTTTATTTAAAAGAATTTCAATTTCAAAATCTTTTAAAGTATCTTCAATATAGTCAATCTCTTTTATAATCTCACCAATAACATCTTCACCAGCATCAAACAATTCTAAGAAAACAGCTAAATCACTAATCTTACTATTTAAATCTTGATCTTGTTTTAAGATTTCATTATAGTACTTTAGTTTTTGTAAGACTTCTTTAGCTTTTCTTTGATCTTCATAAAAGTTAGCTTGATAAGTTTTTTCTTCCAATTTAGCTTTTTCTAATTCTACTTGAGGAAGATCAAGAGCCTTTTCTAATTCATTAAGTCTTGTTTTGAAATCTTCTAAACACTTAACAATTTCGTAACGCTCCATCTTTTACCTTCCACAACAGTTCTTATATTTCTTACCAGAGCCACAAGGACAAGGATCATTACGACCAACTCTTCCTTTTTTATTAACAACTGGCTTTCTTTTTACTTCTGTATCTTCTTTTCCGGAAGAAGCAGAAACTGGTTTAATAACTTCTTCACGTTCTAAGTTTTGCCTAATTTGCGCACGATTTAGAAACTTCACAGTTTCATGTTCAATATTGTAAATTAAATCTTCAAACTTCTCAAAACCAATTTGGCGATATTGGCGTAATGGGTCAATTTGGGCATAAGCTTGTAATCTTACCGTATCTCTTAATTCACTCATCGCATCAATATGATCCATCCAATACGTATCAATAACTCTTAATAAAATTACTTTTAAGAACTCTTTATAAATATGAGGTGGAAATTGTTCTTGTTTTTCTTTTAAACCTTGATAAGACTTTTCAATTAAAAGTTCCTTTGCTTCTTCTGGTAATAATCCTTTTAATTCTTCTAAAGTAATTTGATCACGATGGAAATAAATACCATTAATATCTTTATGAAGTTTTAAATGATCAATTTCTTTATTCTTACGATCTCCGCTTGCAGCATTAACTAAGTCTCTAGCAACATCTTGAATATTTTTATCAATAATATCCGAAACATCATCTAAGAATAATACTTGTTCTCTTTCTTCATAAATGATTTCTCTTTGGACTCTTAAAACCTCATCATATTCAAGGACAGTTTTACGAGCATCAAAGTTAGAACCTTCAATTTTCTTTTGAGCGTTTTCCACAAACTTAGAGAACATCTTTGATTCTAGTGGTATTTCGTCTCCACCTTCTCTATTTTGGGTAACATAAGCAAGCATTGTTTCAAATCTTTCACTACCAAAGCGTTTCAATAAATCATCTTCAGCTGACAAATAAAATCTTGAATAACCAGGGTCTCCTTGACGACCAGCACGACCACGTAGCTGATTATCAATTCTTCGTGATTCGTGTCTTTCAGTACCAATTACAGCTAAACCGCCTAATTCTCTAACACCAGGTCCTAACTTTATATCGGTACCACGACCTGCCATGTTTGTAGCAATAGTTACAGAACCTTTCATACCAGCGTTTGCTACAATCTCAGCTTCTCGTTCTGGTTGTTTAGCGTTTAAAACATTATGAGGAACTTTAGCTTTTGTAAGTAGTTCTGATAAAAGTTCACTTGTTTCAATGGCAACTGTACCAAGTAAGACAGGTTGACCTTTTAAATATCTTTCTTTTACATCTTGAACAATATATTTGTACTTAGCTTTATTCTTAGAAAAAATCAAATCTGGATCATCAATTCTAATAACTGGTTCGTTTGTTGGAATAACTACTACATACATATTATAGATATTTCTAAATTCTTCTTCTTCTGTTTTTGCTGTACCAGTCATTCCTGATAATTTCTTATACATTCTAAAGTAGTTTTGGAATGTAATTGTAGCAACAGTTCTTGTTTCTTTCTTAATCTCTACATGTTCTTTAGCTTCTAAGGCTTGGTGTAATCCTTCTGAATATTGTCTACCATGCATTAAACGACCAGTAAATGAGTCTACAATAATAACTTTATTATCTTGAACAACATAATCAACGTTTACTTCCATAATATAGTTAGCTCTTAAAGCATTATTAATATGGTGAACTAAAGATACATATTTGATATCATATAAGTTTTCAACTGAAAAGAATCTTTCGGCCTTTTCCATTCCGCTTTCAGCTAAAACAGCATGTCTTGCTTTAACATCAATATCAACATCTGTCTCTACATTTAAACTCTTTACAAATAAATCAGCTTGACGATATAAGTTACCAACATCTTTAGCTCCACCAGATATAATTAAAGGGGTTCTGGCCTCATCAATTAAAATCGAGTCGACCTCATCCACAATCGCATAGTTTAAAGGTCTTTGAACGATATTTTCTTTATATAAAACCATATGGTCTCTTAAGTAGTCAAACCCTAGTTCATTGTTTGTAGAGTAAGTAATATCAGCTGCATAGGCTTCACGCTTTTCCTGAGGAGTTAATTCTCTTAAATTTAAACCTACAGTTAAACCTAAAAACTTAAAAACTCTACCCATCTCTTCAGCATCTCTTGCAGCAAGGTATTCGTTAACTGTAACAATATGAACTCCTTCACCACTTAAGGCATTTAAGTATGCAGGCATTGTTGAAGTAAGAGTTTTACCCTCACCGGTCTTCATCTCCGCAATATTACCACCATGCAAAGCAAAAGCCCCGATAACTTGCACTTTATAAGCACGTAGGCCTAAAGTACGATCAGCGGCTTCTCTTACAACAGCAAAAGCCTCAACTGCAATGTCATCTAAATTTTCCCCATTAGCTAATCTTTCCTTAAAAAGAACTGTTTGTTCTCTTAACTGTTCATCGGTAAACTTACGGTACTTATCTTCTAATGCCATTACCTTATCAGCTTGTTTTGCATTTCTTTTATATTCTTTGTATCCTGGATCAAATAATGATCTAAACATATTATCACATCCTTTTTGTCTATTATAATTTTATCACACTTACCTATATTTTTCAAGACATATAAATCTACCAAAAAGTAAAAAAACTCTTAAGTTTCCTTAAGAGTTTCATCTATTTACTTTCTTCTTTTCTTACGTTTTCTGGAAATACCAATTACTGTTCCTAGTAATAATACCCCAACTATAACTACAATAACTATTGTTTTTGTATCAAAAATAGTTTCATATATTGGCTTTAAAATAACATCACCATTATCTAAAACTTCTTCATCCCAGCGAACAAACTTATGCCATGCTTTTTCTGGAGCTTTAAAATCTTCTAGTTTTGTGGTACTTTCTTTAATAACTTTGCCATCTTCATCATAATATTTATAAGAAGTTTTTGCTAAAATAGCAGTATATGTTTTATCTTCAGTTACTGCTACAACTTCACTATCCCACTCAACTAAATAATATCCTTCTACAGTAACAGTTGGTACTGTAGGGAATTTACTATATAATAAATTCTCAGTCTTAACAACTTCACCATTAACTACAAACTTAATTTCATAAACAATATCTTCTAAAATTGCATTGACTATTGTATCATCTACTACTTTTCTATTTACTTCACTAGACCAAGCAATAAACTTTTTACCAGCTGGAAGTAAATTATTATCAAGTTCAATTGCAGGTGGATATTCATTATAAGCAACCTCTTCTTTATGAACCATAGTATCTAACACATAGTACTTGACATTGTAATGACTATTTTTCAAAATAGCATTAATCGTCATCGTACTATTTACACAAGACAAATCTTGATCCCAACTAATAAATATCTTATCTTCCGGTAAACTTTTCGGGCGAATATGTGAAAAGTTAGTTCCAGGTGCAATATTTTCAATAACTCTATCTACGACACCATCCACCATAAAAGTAAGTGTACAAACATATGCTTCATAACGAGCATATAAGTCTAAATCGCCATTTAACTCTTCAGGTACATATTCAGTAGTATAAGTATCATCAGTATACCAGCCTACAAAATTGGTACCAAACACTTCACTTGCTTGAGGGTTATAAACCAAACCCTTAGCGCCATATTTAATATTTACGTTATCATTTAAATTATTATGTAAAGTTACAGTATAAGAATAACGTTCAATCTTAGGATAAAAATCAAGTTCGCCAGTCATTGTAGTATCAATTTCAGTAATACTTGAGCCTATAAACTCAGGATTATCATACCACCCTAAAAACGCATATTGTTCATCGACAATTGGAATTGGTAAATCAAAACGTGAAACCCCTGCTTCATATTTTCTTTTACCCTCTTTTATATAACTATTAGGGACAAAGTGTAATTCCAAATTTGTATAATCATAAGGCTCTCCTAAAGCTGATTCTGTAATCCACTGTTTAAACTTTAGGTGACCAAACTCAGGATCATCCCAGAAATTATAAGATTCTTTCCCTCTTAAAACTAAATTTACATATTCAAGTAATGGTAACCATCGATAATTAAATTTATCTTGATTAATAAAATACTCAGAACTATTATTAATTGCTTTACTATTTCTTCGATAAATTAAATTATAATTTAACCAAGTACCAGTATAATCATTACCTATAAACTCTTCCAAACTTTCTTCTGGATTTACAAAGAAATAGTAATCTTTTAGAAAACCATTAATTAAATCAGTTTTAGTATATGATCTTAAATTAATATTATGATAATTAATTAAGTATTCATTTGGTCCAAGTTCCGGCTCTACAAGTGATGGCTCACCTTTAGTATTAGATCTACTTAAAGCAACAATTGCATATCTATTATCAAATCCACTACTTGTGTCTACATAAGATGTAGCATCTTGATCTAAAACCGCAATTAACTCATCTCCACTATAAGTAAATTCACTTTCTGAGCGATAGATACCATAAGTAAATGCTAGTGGGTTTTTAGTCCATGAAAGAACTTTGTGACCACTTTCGTTTACATTTAACTCAAAGTTAGTTACATAACCTGGATTTATTTTATTGTTAATTGGTTTTTCTGGAAGTAGTACTGGATACTTATATGATACATTATGTGCATTTTGAAACATACGATAAAATTTTGTATCATTTGGATTTAATCCTCTCATATAGTGAGTATAACTATAAATAGAAAAACCTTGATTGTTTTCTAAAGTATTTAAATACTTCATTTGGTTAGCTAGTTCATTATCAGTATTTGTCTTCCAAGAATCATTAGAGGAACCATCTAAAGCCATATAGGCTCCAATACCAGCATAAAGATTAACATCTTTATACTTAACAACTTTATTCCACCAACTCATTACATCCGCAAATCCAGCTACTGGTGCTCTTTCAAAACCCCAGTAAGCTTGAGGTAAAATATAGTCAATCCATTCTTCGTTAATCCATTTTAATGTATCAGAATATAAATAATTGCCATAATGTTGCATACCACTAGTTTTTGAACCTGTTGTGATTGCATTACCATTTCCATCATATGATACAGTACCATTACCATTACGGTAAATTCCTGATGGAGAAATACCAAGTTGAACAGTTTTATTGTTAGTTATATTATGATTATCAATCAATTGATGTAACTCCTCAATAAAAATATCCACTTGACTTCTACGCCAATCAGCAAGATTTAAATTATTAGGATTATAAGCTTCATATTGAGTTTTATCTAAGGCTTGATCTGGACTAGTACCAATGCCATCAATGTAAAAATAGTCATCAAAATGAATTGCATCTACATCATACTTTTGAATAAACTCTTCTACAACATTCCTTAAATACTCTCTAACAGCAGGTATTCCCGGATTTAAAATAACACTTCCACCTACTACTAATAATTTACTTGGGTCACTAGCAGGGTTAGCAGGTATATCTGCTCCATTTAACGTAGAGTAATCACCATTAAATCCATTTGTTACACGATACGGATTCATCCAAGCATGAAACTCAATCCCTCTTTTATGTGATTCTTCAACCATCCATGGAATAGCATCAAAGCTTGTAAAGTTTTGATAATATGTAGATTTAGGACTTAAATCAGTTTCATATAAAGCATCATTCATAATCCTTACATGAAAAATAATTGCATTGTAATTATGAACTTCTAAATTGTCTAATAAACTAGTGAATGCTTGCTTATATTGGACTTCACTTGTAAATTTTGGAAAATTACCAACTAAAGGTGTAACCCAAGTTGCTCTAAATTCTCTTTCAAATCTCTCGAATGGCTCATTAATTAAAACTGGTGTACCATCATGAGAATATAACATATTATCCCCATTTACTTTTTTCAAATTCACTTGTGCAGCATCAACATTATCTACACTTAACATTAGAAAAGCTATTGTAAAGATAAATGTTAAGATAATAATTCTTCTAATTTTTTTCATTTTGTTTCCCTTTCTTTTTCAACACAATATGTATTATAGCAAAATACTGTCTTTTCTTCAAGTAAAAAAGAGCCCTAAGGCTCTTTAATAGTTTATAGGTTAGTTTCAATTATCCCATAATCTTTGTCATCGCGAAGATAGACAACTGAAACTTTATTCGTTTCTGAATTTAAGAAAATAAAGAAATCATGACCTAACATTTCCATTTGGGTGATAGCATCATCAACATTCATTGGTTTTAAATCAATTTTCTTTTCCTTAACTAAGTTAATAGCTTTAACTTCTGTCTGTAATTGCTTTAAATCAAAGTCATCTTCAGACGCATAATGACCACTAACTCCTTTTCTCCTTTTCAAAGAAGAGTAAACTTTGTCTTTGTGTCTACGCATTTGTCCTTCTAACTTATCAATTGATAAGTCAATTGCCCCATTAATCGTGTCATCTTTAACTTCCGCTCTTAATGTTAGATTTTTTGTTGGGATGGTGATTTCTACCTCATAGTAATTAGCATATTCTTTACAAAGAACATTTGCTGTTACCGCATCAGGATTTCTAAAATAAGTGTCCATCCTGGCAAGTTTTTTTGTTGCGTAATCTGCTACACTTTCTGTAGGTGTGTACTTGTTTTTACCACGTACAATAACTCTCATAATATCTCTCCTTCCTACCTTGTGTCTATATTATACCATATTTTCTTTACAATCTCTTTACTTTAGAAAGAAATTATGATTATTTTTTCTCCAAGATCAAGCAAAAGTTCTAACTCATCAAAATACTTTTCGATTTTAAAATCTTCAATAAAAAGGTAGATACTATTTTCTTGGTTTAATACCATCTCAATAAAAATCTGTTTTATTCTTTCATTGTTGCAAGTTACAAAATCTTCATCAATTGGACAAAACTTAAATAAATTGTACACTGCAACTAAAGTATTACCAACCATAAAATGTAAATCTAAAGGATATTCCTGACATTTCTTGCAATCAAAAACTTCAAATAAATTAAATAATGACCTTTCCTTTTTACACTCCATTTTAATCCTCCTAATTATATATTATTTAAGAGAATAAAAAATATCTTTTTAAAATAAAAAAGTGCTAGCTAACTAGCACTTTTACTAAATTATTTAATTTCTACTTCGGCTCCAGCTTCTACTAACTTAGCTTTGATGCCTTCAGCTTCTTCAGGCGCGATACCTTCTTTAACTGGTTTTGGTGCACCATCTACTAAGTCTTTAGCTTCTTTTAGACCTAATCCTGTAATTTCTCTAACTGCTTTGATAACTTGGATTTTATTTGGACCAAAGCTTTTTAGAATAACACTTACTACGCTTGGACCTTCTTCTTCAGCTGGACCAGCAGCTGGACCTGCAACTACAGCAGCAGCGGCAGTAACTCCAAATTTTTCTTCAATTGCTTTTACTAGTTCATTAAGTTCTAGTACAGTCATTTCTTCTAATTGTTTTAAGAATTCATCTTTATTAAATTTAGCCATTTTTAATCCTCCCTTAATTTGCTTCTTTTTGATCTGCGACTTGTTTAACTACGAAAGCTAAATTACGCATTGGTGCTTCTAGCACACTTAATAACATTGATAGCATACCATTCTTGTCTGGTAATGTTGCCAATACTTGTAATTCTTCATCTGTTCTGAAGTTGCCATCTACAACTCCTGCTTTGATAATTAATTTCTTATTATCCTTTGCATATTTACATGCAACTCTTGGTGCAGCAGTTGAATCATCAGAAAAAATGACAGCCGATGGCCCTACAAAGTATTTTCCTAATTTCTCATAACCTAATTTTTCAGTTGCTCTTCTTGAAATGTTGTTTTTGATAACATGAATTTTTGCATTTTCAGCGTGTAGTTTAACTCTTAAATCAGTCATTTGTTCAACTGTTAAGCCCATATAATCAACTACGACAATTGATTTTGCATTATGCATCTCATCAACTAACTTGTCAACTAAAGCAACTTTTTTCGCTAGAGTTTGTTCTTTCATTTTTTCCTCCATTTCAAATAAAAAACCTCATTTTCCGCATGTAAAAAGAGGTCATTTTTCTTTTCACCTCGGCAGGCAATTTTAAGCTTAATTTTATTTAAGCACCCGAGTCTACGGCATAGTTTAAACTATTTTATTATACTATTTTAATTTTAAATTTATTTTGCTTCTTTTAAAACAATTGAGTCTGGGCTAATTTTAATTCCAGGCCCCATTGTCGTAGATAAAGCAACGTTTTTTACATAAACACCTTTAACTGTTGATGGTCTTGTTCTAATGATTAAATCATAAACAGTTTTAATGTTCTCAGCTAGTTTTTGATCATCAAAGCTTACCTTACCAACACTAAATGGAATATTTCCATTTTTGTCTACACGATATTCAACTTTACCTGCCTTAATTTCTTTAACTGCTCTACCAATATCCATTGTAAGAGTACCAGTTTTAGCATTAGGCATAAGTCCTCTTGGTCCTAAAAGTTTACCAAAACGACCTAAGTCTTTCATCATGTCAGGTGTAGCTACTAATACATCAAAGTCTAGCCATCCGTTTTTAATTTTTTCTAAATATTCAGCTTCACCAAAATAATCTGCTCCAGCTTCCTCAGCTTCTTTTAAATGATCACCTTTAGCTAATACTAAAACTCTTTGTGTTTTTCCACTACCGTGCGGTAATACTACAGCACCACGTAAGTTTTGTTCAGCTTGTTTTGGATCTAAGTTTAATCTAAAAGTTAATTCAACTGTGGCATCAAATTTAGCGTAGTGAGTTTGTTTTGCAAGTGCAATAGCTTCATATAAATCATATTGTTTAGTACGATCAACTAAGCTTAACACTTCTTGATATTTACGACTTCTCTTTGCCATATTTTGTTTACCTCCTTAAATGTGGTTTAGCGGTCATCCTCCCACCTTTTAAGTTCTATAACTTAAAGGGAAAATCATTTACTTTTCAACAACAATTCCCATATTTCTTGCAGTTCCTTCAACAATCTTCATTGCTTCCTCAACTGTATAAGCATTTAAATCCGGTAATTTTGTAGTAGCAATTTCTCTTAATTGTGCTTCTGTAATTTTACCAGCCTTTACAGTATTTGGTGTTCCAGAACCTTTTTGAATACCAGCAGCTTTTCTTAATAAATCTGATGCTGGTGGAGTTTTGGTGATGAAAGAAAATGAACGATCTTCGTATACAGTAATAACAGTTGGAATAATGTTACCCATTTG
>DUOW01000049.1 GCA_012838635.1 Acholeplasma sp. | reverse complement strand
GATTTGTGCAGATTCGGCTTAAAATCAAAGAGGAAAAGGGATACGACCCGCAAAACGAAGTTACCGGCTACAAGCCGCCGAACACAACCGCGCCGGGGCCCCAGCCGATGCAGGACAAGCCCGCCGCGCCCGCCAAGTCCGCCAAGCGGCCTTGGGAAAGATAGCCATGCAAGACATCGAACAACTTGCCGTGGCTCTCTACGACGCGAAACGCGCCGAAGACGAAGCCAAGAAAAAGCGGATTGACATCGAAATGCAAATCGTCGCCATCGTTGATGGCCCCGACTCAGGCAGTCAAACCGTTCAAGCTGGTGCTCTCAAAGTCACCGTAAAGCGCGGATTCAACTACAAGGCCGATACGCAAGCCATCCTTGCCTTGGGCCTCGCAGACCCGCCGCTCAAAACGAAAATTGAACTGGACAAGACCGCATACGAGAGAATCCGAAAGGACGACTCAGCGCTTTTTGACCGAATCTCAACTTTCGTCGAAGTCACGCCGGCAAAGCCCGCCGTGACCATTAACCTCGCCTAACACCCAAAACGGAGGAGGGGCGCGGCTCCACAACGCGCAGGAGGAAGCATGAGCGACCTTGCCGAATACACTACCAAAACCTCAAAGACCGCCGAAGCCATCTACAGGCTCTATGAGGAGAGGAGCAACGCCGAGCCGACGCGCAACTACCTTGGCGCATCCATCATCGGCCACGAATGCGAACGCTACCTGTGGTTCGCATTCCGCCAAGCATTTAAGCCGCGATTCCCCGGTCGCATCCTTCGCCTGTTCGACACCGGGAAGCGCGAAGAATCACGCATCATCGCCGAGCTTGAAGCTATCGGCGTAACGGTGGAAGGCCAAGACCCGCAAATCAGCGTCGAAGCTCTTGGCGGGCATTTTCGCGGCCATCTCGACGGCAAAGGACTTGGCATCCCCGAAGCTCCCAAAACGTGGCATGTGCTGGAGTTCAAGACTCACAACACCGCATCTTTTAACAAGCTAAAAAAAGAAGGCGTGAAGGCATCCAAGCCCATGCACTACGCGCAAATGCAAGTGTACATGGGATGTACCATGCTTACACGCGCCCTCTATGTCGCCGTGTGCAAAGATACCGATGAAATCTACACCGAGCGCATCCAGTACGACAAAACCGAATTTGCCGCCCTCATGCGCAAGGCAAAGCACATTATCGAATCCATTACACCGCCGCCGCGCATCAGTGAGCGCAAAGACTTCTACCTCTGTAAGTTTTGCGACGCATCCACCATCTGTCGTCCGCTAGGCTCAACTGTCCCCCTGCCGCGACAAGACTGCCGGACATGTTGCCACGCAACGCCGGAAACCGCACCCAACGTGGCGGGCACATGGACATGCGCGCGCAAGCTGCCAATGGACAACGGGGAAACATGCAAGGCGCATCTTCTCATTCCCGACCTTATCCCGTGGGCGGAAGTCATCGACGCGGGGGCCGACTGGATCATGTTCCGCAACCACGACGGCGGGGAGGAATGGGTGCATGGGGCGAAAGGCAAGT
>DUOW01000046.1 GCA_012838635.1 Acholeplasma sp. | reverse complement strand
TGTTCATAGAAACTCCTTTTAGTGTTAGGTTTTGGCGAACTAATTTTACACTAGGAGTTTCTTTTTTTCAACTAGAATATCAATAAAGATATTCTAATCCATTTACACAAAATATTTTACACTATCAAACATATGCGAGCATCTGGTAAATAAGTCAAATAATTAGATAATAAAAAAATAAGCAATTAACTAAGTTTTTTGCCTATTTATCAATTTTTGATATGTTGAAAAAAGATCAAAAGTGACCCTTTTTTAAAAATCAATTATACTTGCTACATCTAGGCAATTATATCGCATTCTAATTGTCTGTTAAAGATTATTGTTTTTGGCGAGGATTTGTTTTGATTACCGTTCCTTATAAAGTGAACGATTACTCATTAGTGCGTATATTAATTTAATAAGTTTTCTAGCTGTTAGTACACGCGCCCTTGCTTCTTTATGTTTGGAAACTTCATTTAACTTTTTTGTGTAAAAATTGTTATATTCTTGAACATGCCAAACAACATGTTGTGCAGCTTCAATGATGTAGTATCTTAAATAGGAGTTACCTGTTTTAGTCATATAAGTATCTTCCGCTTCAAAACTACCTGATTGTGTCTTTCTCCAGGTAATACCGGCATATTTGGCTAAGGCATCATCATTTCTAAATTGGTCTATTGAACCTATTTCAGCAATAATTCCAGCTGCAAAAACCTTACCAATTCCTTTAATTGAAGTCAAAGACATGTATTCAGTATCGTTTAAGCCTTTGATTTGTTGCATAATTGATTTATCGACACTTTTAATTTCGGCCTCAAATGATCTAATGCAATTTAGACTTGAGGCTATGGCCAAATTAATTGGTTCTGAAGACACTTTATCAAGGCGGTATGAATTAGCAGCAGCCTGTTTAAGTAGCTTGGCTGTTTCTTCGGTATTACTAAAGTGTTTATTACTTTTTTCATTTAATATTGAGACTAAATCTTCTAGTGGAGTATCTACTATTTCTTCAGTTGACATAAAGTCAGTTAGGATAAATGAAGAAGTAGTACCAAAAACATTAGAAAATGGAGCATCTTGCGAATTAGCAGTTAAAAGTCCTGAAAATTTAAGAAAGATATTGTTTAAAACATAATTCTTTTCAGCTGCAAGCATATCCGATAAATGCTTGCGATGTCTAGTTAGACGCTGCAGAGCAACAAGTTGGGATCCGCGCCATGGGTTTAACTTATCACATCTACCCACTCTAGCGATATCTGCAAGCAACCTAGCATCGATTGCATCGTCTTTGTTCATATCTGAAAAACTTTTTCGGTAATTACTTGATACTTTGGGATTAATACAATAAACCTTTGGGGAATAAACTAGTAATTCTTCATTATTTGAAAGATAAGTAGCTGTGTGAAATGCATAAACACTAGTTGATTCCAAAACAAAGGTTATAAATTGAAGATCATCACGCTTTTTTAGGACCTCAAGTGCCTTATCTTTTAAAACTCCGACACCATTAATGTCATTTAGAATACTAAAAGAGGCTAGGCATATTTGATTAAAGTCCATCATGTAAATAACGTTTTTCTTACTATCTACATCAATTCCAACGTATAAAGTATTTAATACTGTGCGTTTCGAAATTTCTTCCATGTAGTTTACCTCGTCATTAGGAAATTTTGTATGATTTAGGCCCCTAGTCTTGAGTGTAACTACAACCTCGCCTATTAGAACTTACTATATGTTTTTATGAAATGCGATCAACATATAGCAGAGGAACAGCATCTGAGTAAGAAGACAATACACTACAAGCAGGTTTGCAAGCTTAATTAGCACTAAATGTGCAAGGAGGAAAAGCACTTTGCCTGATGGTCATACTGGATACATTATACCATAAAAAAAGCCTAAATCATGCAATCAGTAGATAAACTAAATTTAATACTAAAAAATACTTTAGTTTATCTGACTATATTATACGAGGAGGAAAGTAATATGAATTTAGAATTAATCAGTATACCAGCGATAGCAACAGTTGTCTATTGGATAATCAATCTGTTAAAGTATACCTTTAACCATAGTGAGAAGTTTAAAAGGGTTATTCCGATAACTGCTGCTCTATTTGGTGCAATCATAGGTGTTATTTGTTACTATGCTGTTCCAAACATTATCCCAACTGATAATG
>DUOW01000045.1 GCA_012838635.1 Acholeplasma sp. | reverse complement strand
TCTAGGAATTGAGCAACAGGTAAACCAGTTCTGTTATAAATATCTCTAATAGCAGTATAACCATTCATTTGGCAAGTACCAGCGATGAATGTTTCTTCCATAACTAGCATTAATTCAGCCCAGTGGCCGTATTTAGCGTTGTTGAAGAAATGTCTTTCGCCTACTTCTAACTTCTTATAATCTTCATTGATAGTTCCATCAATGTTTTTATATAATTTTATTAAGAACTCTAATGCAAAGTGATCTGGATCTTTTGCTTGATATGAAACGAAGTAGTTTCCATCATCACCTTTCATTAAGTTAATAAATGCATCTGGATGTTCAGAATATGGATTCTTGAATTCAGCAAGTGATGGTAATGTATGAGTGATATCAGCTTGTATGATATTACCTTCATAATCATGCTTTTGAGATACCCAAGCATTAAAGTTTTGTTCTTGTAAATGTTGATATAAATCATCAAAGAATAAATCAATAATTCTTGCTTTCTCATTAGTATAAATTGAACCACCATTTAAGTTATATGTAATAGTCCAGTTTATATCTAAGTAAAGTGCTTTTTCAGAAAGTAGCCAAGCTTTTAATGCTAAAGCATTTTGAACAGCTTCTGGTAAAGCAGCATATTTATCATAAGCAGCTTGTAATTCTACTACGTAGTCTTCCATATAGAAGCCAATTTCGCCTTTACTATCTTTTAGAGCTTGTAATTCAGCATCAAATAATACAGCATAACGAGCAGCTAATTCTAAATATTTAGCATTATCAAATCCAGCTTTTTCAGCATCTGATAATCTAGCATTGTTTGCTCTTGCAATAGCTGTTGCTAAAGCTGTAACTGGGTTAGCATTGTCTTCGCCTAATGCTTCACCAGCTTCTAATTTAGCAATTGAAGCTTCAGCGCTTTCTAATTGTGCATTAGCTGTATCAATGAAATAACTGTTCTTTGGATGTAAATCATGATGATTGATTTCTAATGTAGTTCCTTGTACACAGAATACACCATTATAAACAGCTAAGTTAGATTGTGTTCTTGGACAGTAAATAGCATGGTTTACAGGAAGTTCAATATATTTTGTTCCTGCTGGGTAAATAGATTGTAATGAACCTTTACCATTACCTGCTACAACTTGACCAGTTTCTAAGTTAACAACGAAACAAGTTCTATAACCATCTACTGTTAAAGCAAATTCACGAGAGAATCCAGTTGATACAATTGGATTTCCATCTGAACCATTACCTGTAACGTGTACAGCTAAAGGAACATTAACAGCTTCTGTGTAGTTGTTTACAAATAATACAGGCCAGTTACCACCAGTTCCTTGGATTAAAGTACTATTGTCGAAGTCTCCTTCGCCATTAGCTTTCTTTCCTTTAACATAAATAACTGAGTCATGTCTAATATATAAGTTACTTCTATAAGCATCTTCTCCTTGGTAGAAAATTTCAGCATCTGGATTTTCTGGATCCGGTCTGAATTCACCTTGGATTGAGAACATATAACCTGAGTAATATGTTGGGAATGCCATATCTAAAGTTCCTACTGGTTCATCAAAGTATGAGAATACAGCTAGTGTATCAGCTGTTTCTTTGAAAACTTGAGATGTTTGTTGTGAGAAACGACCAGCAACGATAACATCGTCTTTAGTTTTTCCAGCACCAACATTGATAATGAATTCTAATGTAGCAACATCTGCAGGATCATCTGCGTTAGTAAATGTACCTACTAATGCTGTTTCACGGAATCTTAAATATTGTGCATCTAATACAAAGTCATCTTTAAATAATTTAGGCTCTGCCGCTACCCATGTAACGTTAGCTTTTTCAGTATCGCTAACTACTTGTTCAGCTACAAGTCCTGGAAGTTTGTTTCCACCAACTCTACCTTTAACACCATAAGGGAAATGAGCAGGAACTTCATTGTTGTTTGAAAAAGCATTTGCTGCTTTTGAAGCAACTGAAGGAAGTTTTGCAGTAACTGCAACTTCTCTTGTTCCTAATACTTCACCTAGGTATTCAAATGTTACTGTGTATGTAACTACAGTTTCTTCTGCTAATTCTGGATTAGCATATTTACCAGCATTGTCATAAACAGCTGGAGTATCTGAAACGTAAGTTAATTTAGCATCAAATTTATCATCTGAAGCTGGAAGGTTAATGTTTACATTACTTTCATAACCATTTAAGAAAGCAAGTGAACCTTCGTTAACGATATAATCCATTTTTTCATCTGCATTATATCCGTTAGCATATACATCATAACCTGTTGATTCTGTGTATAATTCGCCACCAGGAATTTGATACTTATACATAACTTGGAAGTTAACTTTAGCATCATCGCGTGGACGTACATATGCGCCACTATTACTAATAACTCCTGCAACACTGCTTGTGTATACAATTTCAACACCAGCAATATTTGCCTCTAAAGCTAAATCGTCTTTAACTTTTTCTACTCCTGAAGTATATGGAAGTAGATAAGATTCAACGATATCTCTTGCCATTCTTACTCTATTAAATGCGTTGTTGTCTAAATCTGCTACAACAAATAAAGCAAGTTCCATATTATGTTGAACGTTGTTTGCGCCATATTCACCTTTAACAGTAAGTTTTTCTAACTTATCAACTTCAGGTGCTTCATATGCGTAGTAGCCTGTACCACGTGTTAATTCGCCATCAACAAATTCAGCAATAACTTCTGAACCTTTTAAGTAAGTAATCTTAACTGATGGGTTATCAGCAGGAATTAATGGTAGATCTGCTACAACGTATTTTCTGTTTAATTGAGCAT
The DNA here is from genome assembly GCA_012838635.1 of Acholeplasma sp. GTDB lineage: Bacteria > Bacillota_I > Bacilli_A > ML615J-28 > CAG-698 > DUNF01. The sequence goes on along the minus strand of DUOW01000045.1, from coordinate 10,600 downwards.
AAATGCCTTCAACAGCACGTAATACGATGTCTAAATCTTGTCCTCCTTCGATAACTTCAAAGTCAGATTCTGCCTTTACACTTGCATCTAGTGTAGACCAAGCATGGATCTTAGTTTTACCAGGTTTTAAACCAGTAATTCTACCCAAGCTATCAACACTTGCAATGTCAGGATCTTCTACTTCGTAATATAAACCTTTATATGCGCCAGCTGGTGTAACTTCATAATCCACTTCTGGATCTGCAGCTGGAGTAGTTGTACCTACAAGTGTAGAACCAATTAAGAACAGTTCTAATGAAGTAGGCGCAACAGGTCTATTACTTAGGTCATTAACTAAACCTTGTAATGTTGCAATATTATCATTAGCTTCAGTTAAGCTAGCTTCCACTGTGTCTAATTCTGCGTTTAGTTGATTTAGTTCTGCTTGTTGAGCATCAGATAATGCTTCGAATTGTTCTAATTCAGAAACTCTAGTTTCTAATGCCGTCTTTTCTGCTTGTAGATTTTGTTGTTGTGCTTGTAAAGCTGAAAGTTGCTCTTCTAAAGCAGTCTTTTGTGAATTAATTTCATCTATTTGAGCTTGAGCATCTTGCAACTGTTGTTGCACATCGTTGTGCTTTTTGTTGCTTACGCAGCCTACGACAGTCAAGGCAAATACTAGCATCAAAAGTGCACCGAAAAATCTTCTCATTTTCATAAACACTTTACCTCCTAATCTGAATGTTTATTTCTTTATTTTATAATAACCCATATTATTCATATGGTCACATATATTTTACATTATATGACTGTAAATGTCAAGGTCTTTTAAGAACGTTTCCAGAATTTAAAAGACTTTTTACCTTTTTTAAAAGGATTTTTATACTACTTTTCCTGGGTTAAGTAGGTTCTTCGGATCAAAGGCAGCCTTAATTCTTCTCATTAGATCGATTTGTACTTCGCCTACTGATTCTTTCAAATATTGCATTTTGGCATAGCCAATACCATGTTCACCTGATACTAAACCGCCTACTTCTTTAGCCTTGTTATATAGGTCTTCAAAAACTAATTCTAGCTTTTCTTTCCATTCTTTATCTGATAAGTCATCTTTACAGATATAGATATGTAAGTTACCATCACCAGCATGACCAAATGAAGGAAGCCTTAAACCATATTTCTTTTCTAATTCATAAGTGTATTTAATATAATTACCAACTTCAGAACGTGGTACTACAACATCACATTCATCCATTAATGTTGTTGATGCTTTAATAGCTTCTAAGAAAGAACTTCTTGCACTCCAAACATCATCATTTCTTTCATCAGTATCTACAATTAGTACATCTACTGCTTCTAATTCGTTAATTAAAATTTCTGATATTTTTTTAGCATTCGCATCAACTTCTGTTTCTGATCCATCAAACATCAATAAAATGTAGGCTGGACTATTTTGATCAGGGAACTTTTTACCCAAAAATGTTTCTGAATATTCTAAAGCTTCACGAGTAAAAAACTCAACAGCAGTTGGATTTGTTCCTGAATTAAGAATTGCGGGAACCTTTTCAATTGCTTTTTCTAAGCTATCATATGGTACCAGTAAAGACAAAGTCTTTTCAGGTGCAGCTGTAACTTTTAAATAAGCTTTAGTTACAATTGCTAGTGTTCCTTCACTACCAATAATTAAGTTCTTTAGAGAATATCCAGAAGTATCCTTAACTACTTTCTTTCCAAACTCTAAAACTGTACCATCCATTAACACTACTTCTAAAGCACGAACCCAATCTCTTGTAACACCATGCTTTACAGCACGCATTCCCCCAGCATTAGTAATAATATTACCACCTATTGTAGCTGATTTTTCACCAGGATCTGGAGCATAGAAGTATCCTCTTTCTTTAGTATATTCAGCAATTTCCATAAGTAAAGCACCAGCTTCTACTTCTAGAATTTGATTTTCCTCATCAATTCCAATAATCTTGTTCATTAAAGTTGTATCTAAAACAATGCCTCCATATAATGGCACACATGCTCCAACTAAACCAGTTCCACTTCCTCTAACTGTTAAAGGAATGTTATTATCATAAGCATATTTTGCAACTTTAGATACTTCTTCTGTTGCTACTACCTTTACAATTACCTCTGGTTTGCCAATTAATGTTCCAAGTTCATCTTTGGAATATTCTGAAATTGATTCATCATAAACAAAAACTCGTTTTTCATCAATTAACTTTTGTAAAGCTAAAACATCTTGTTTTGTTACTTTTTTATACATCTTTCTCCCCTTTCAAATTCTTGATTAATTCTGGCAGTATTGTAAAGACATCACCTACTAAGCCATAATGAACAAAGTCAAAAATAGCTGCATTTTCATCATTGTTAATGGCAAAGACTACTTCGCTACCTTTCATCCCAGCAGTAAACTGAACAGCACCACTAATACCTAAACAAATAAGTAATTTTGGCGAAACTGTTCTTCCACTTAAACCAATTTGTCTTATAGCCGGCATTGCTCCTGCTTCTACAATTGGTCTTGTACAAGCAAGTTGTGCTCCTAGTAAATCTGCAAACTCTTGAGCCATTTGAATTTGTTCTTTTGTTTTAAATGGTTTACCAATACATACAATTGTATCTGCCTCAGAAATATCAATTTGCTTTGGTTTTTCCTTAACTTCAACTAATTTCATATTAGTTTTAAACTTAATATCTTTACAACTCATCTTTTCTACAACACCAAAAGGTTTAACCTTTTCTGGCATTTTAAAGATCTTATATCTAACTGTTGCCATTTGTGGTCTTGTATTCTCACAAATAATTCCCGCCATAATATTGCCACCAAAAGCAGGACGGTTTTGCACTAAATCAGTATTCTTTTTCATATCTAGAATCGTACAATCAGCAGTTAAACCTGTTTTAAGTCTAGCAGCAACACGCGGAGCAAAACTTCTTCCAATTGAAGTGCCACCATAAAGGATTGTTGAAGGTTTAACTTTAGAAACAAAGTCAGCCATTAACTCTACATAATACTCTACATTAAAATGATCTAGTAACTTATGTTCATAAGAATAGACTTTATCAACTCCATATGATAATAAAGTGTCAGTAAACTTTTTCTCATCATCACTAAAAAGTAAGGCATATACAGGATGTCCTGTTACTTTTGCAAGTTCTTTTGATTTACCAATTAATTCTAAAGATACTGGATGGATTTTCTTTCCATCGTGTTCAATAAAAACAGTAATTCCAACCCATTCATCTTTATTAATTTTTTCTTCTTCAATTTCTTGAAAAGTAAAAACATCGGCATATTTTTTAGCACAAATTCTACAAATCTTACAAGCAGATTGATCAACATCAACTGCTCCATCTTTAGCTACAATCGCCTTAAAAGGACAACTCTTAACGTAATCGGCAATTAATTCTTGCTTAACATTACTTTTATTTACAACAATAATTCCTTTTTTAGCCATTTTATACTACCTTCATTTCCTTTAATTTTTTAGATAATTTCAAAGCTAAGTTTTTATCTGTATCTTCCCAAATTTCTTTATCAGTATTTTTAATTGGTGGGAACATTCTTTCAACTTGTGTAGGCGACCCCTTTAGTCCATAATGAGCTTCATTTTGATCTTTCATATCGCTAAAATGGATTTGTCTGATTTCGTAGTCTTTAAATAATTTACCTCTTTTATAAGAAGGAAGTCTTGGTGTAAAAATACCTTTATTTACAGTAATTAGGCAAGGATAATCAATTTCCCAAACTTCTTCAGTACTATCCATATCTACTTGAACCACAATTGATTTTTCCTTAATTTCAATAATTTTATCTACATAACTTAAATGAGGAATCTTTAGATTCTCCGCAATCTCTGGTCCTACTTGAGCAGTATCACCATCAGTTGTTTGTTTACCACAGATAATTAAATCAGCAGAACCAATTAGTTTAATTCCTTCAGCTAAAGTGTAACTTGTAGCTACAACATCAGCTCCTCCAAATTTACGGTCAGTCATGATTGTAGCATCATCACAACCCATCCATAAAGATTCATTTAAAACTGCTAATGCTGAAGGTGGTCCCATAGAGATTGTGGCGACATGTGCACCATTAAATTCTTTAATTCTTAAAGCAGTTTCAATTGCATACAAATCATAAGGATTCATCTTCGCATTACGCCCATCTCTAATCAAGTTACCTGTAATCGGATCTATTTCTACTTCTGTACTTGCAGGTACTTGTTTAATACATACTATGATTTTCAATTCTCTTCCTCCTTTATATATTCTATTGTTTTCTTATATAATAATTCTTGGTCTTTTTTATTATCAAAACCATGGTCACCATCTTTGATAATAAAAGAGACATAATTTTTTAATACCTTTAAATATTTATCATTATAAGCTAAAGGTACAGCTAAGTCTTTAGCACCTTTGATAACATAAGCTTTACCTTGATATTTACTTGCTAGATTATACCAATCATATTTGAAACTAGAATCAAACATTGCTTTTGATAAAGAAAAGTTTAAAGCAATTGTATTACCTTTTTCATCTTTTTCTGCAATCTCATATCTTCTTTTTATAAGCTCATTAATATTACCAGCCGGATTCCAAACAACTACCTTTTTAATTCTAGGCTCTTCATGAGCAATAGCTAAAGCTAAAGCACCTCCCATGGAATAACCAAGTAAAACTACATCTTTATAACCTAATGAGTAAGCATAGTTAATAATACATCTTCCATCACTAAACAAAGTATCAAAAGTAAAATCAGTAAACTCACCATCACTATCAAAATTACCATAGTAATCAAATCTTAATGAAGAAATGTTTTCCTTTAAAAGTAATCTTGATAAACTACGAAACATTCCGTTGTGTTCTACTTTATGACCAGTATAGCCATGAAACATAATGACAACTTTATTGCTATCTGCTTTACTATAAATTCCCCTTAAAGTATAAGCACCATTTTCTAAGTTAATACTTCTTACCATAACTAGCAATTGCCTTTCTTAAATGTCCATGATTTTCTTCTAAAACTTTTTCAATTGCCTCTAAAGATTCTTCTTTAGTAAGTAAATGAAAGATCGTTTTTTTAACCGTTTTATATTTCTTTAGTTTAATTTCTGCTTCCTTTTTATCTACTTTAGTAATATCTTGGATAATTGATAATGCTCTTGCAACTAACTTCTCGTTTGAAGGATTAACATCAATCATCAAGTTTTCGTATACCTTACCCATCCTAATCATACTCGCAGTTGAAATCATATTCAAAATCATTTTTTGCACAGTCCCCGATTTTAGTCTTGTAGAGCCAGTTATAACTTCAGCACCAGTAACAACTTCAATTCTTTTTCTAGCAACTTTACCAATTTCACTATTTAAGGATGTAGAAATAGATGCCGTTTTAGCTCCAACTTTGTTTCCGTATTTTAAAGCAGAAACTATGTAAGGAGTTCTACCACTAGCACTTAGGCCAACTAAAGTATCTTTGCTGGATAAGTTAATAGCTTGCAAGTCTTTAACTGCTAGCTCTTTATTATCTTCTGCACCTTCAACTGCTTTTATAAAAGCGCCTTCTCCCCCAGCAATTATCCCTTGAACTTGGCTAGGATCAACACTGAATGTAGGTGGGCATTCAACAGCATCTAAAATGCCTAATCTACCGCTAGTTCCAGCTCCAATATAGATTAATCTTCCCCCTTTTAGAAAGCTATCAACAACATCATCAATTACTAAAGCAATATCTTCTAAATGCTTTTCAATTTCATAAGCTATTTGTTTATCTTCTTCATTGATTTTCTTGATAATTCCTAAACTATCTAAACTATCAATATCATAAGTATTCTTATTTCTTTTTTCTGTTGTTATTTTACTTAAATCAACCATGGCGATACCTTCCATAAGTAATATTTCCTAGAATTGTATTTTCTTTAGCTCCCGTAACTGATTTTAAATTTCCCGTTTTATAATGAAAACTTAAATAACCTAATAATGCAAAACTTAAAGCTTCCTTAGCATCATTTTCAATTCCATATTCTGTTCCTGTAACGACTTCTTTATCTAATCTTTCCTTTAGCTCAGAGACAATGTATTTATTATGAGAACCTCCTCCCGTAACTACAACTAAATCAATTTCTTTTAAATATTTCTCATAATTATATACAATTGAATCAACAGTAATATTTGTAACTGTACAAATAACATCATCTTTATTATATTGGTCTAACTCAAACTTTTCTATTAACTCATTAAAAAATGTTTCATTATATTGTTCTCTACCTGTACTTTTAGGTGGAGCTTTTTTAATAAAATCATCATCCATTAAATAGTCATATAAAGGTTTAATAATAATACCTTTACTTGCTTTTTTCCCATCTTCATCGTAAGGCTTGCCATAATACTTATTCATAAAATAATCAATCATCACATTACCAGGTCCAGTATCAAAGGCAACAATCTCATCTTCTTTTGCATCTTTAGGTAGGTATGTTAAATTACCGATACCACCAATGTTTTGGAAAACAATATTTTTCTTTGGATCATAGTAAAGCAAAAAGTCTGTTTTAGGAACTAAAGGTGCACCTTCACCATCTAAAGCTACATCTTTAACCCTAAAATTAGAAACAGTTGTGATATTTGTTTTAGCTACAATGACAGCTGCTTCTCCTATTTGCAAGGTAGATGGCATTTGGCCATTTGACCCTAAAGGATTATGCCAAATTGTTTGACCATGACTTGCAACTAAATCAACATCATCATATGTATATTTTCCTTTTAAAACTTCGTCAATTGCCTTAACAAAATAATCTCCAAGTTCAAAATTCAAACTACAAATTTCTTCCAACTTTGCTTGATCGTTATTTAAATTCTTTTTTAGTTTAGCTTTAAACTTACTCGGATAAGGATAAGTAATAAAATGCAAAAGTTTTACTTTTTCATCTTTTATTTCAACTAATGCTGCATCTACCCCATCTAAAGAAGTTCCGCTCATTAAACCAATAACTTTCATATTTTGCCTTTCTTTTTTGCTAGATAATATGCTCCATAAATAGGATCACTACTATCTTCGATATATTCTAATTTTATCTTTTCTTTCTTTAACTTTTCTAAAACTAAATTTTGCAAGATTTGAGAATTTTTAATATATTCCCCCGTAAAACCTAAAACAGCTGTTTCTTTTAAACCTAAGTGTTTAACTAAAAGTTTAATTGATCTTACAATACCAATACTTGCATCATCTAAAATTTCCAAAGCTGATTTATCGTTGTTTTTAGCTTCTTCAGTAACTAAGTAAGCAAAACTAGCAATTGTTTTTTTGTCGTTATGATACATAAAGACTCTTAAGTCATCAATTGAACTTAAGCCAATTTCTTTAATTAGTTTTTCGGCTAAAGGATAAATTTCACCTTCTTCTTCATAGTGTCTTACTGCTTTAATAATTAAATCTTGAACTGCACTAAAAGCACTACCAATTTCATAAATCATATAACCCCAGCCACCAATCATCATTGATTTACCTTCTTTGTTTAAACCAAAAGAAGCATGACCAGTACCAGAAATAACAACAATTCCTTCTTCATACTTATCTTTTAGAAATGAATATAAGGCAATTAATGTATCAGGATTTAATGATACTTCTAAATTAGTTTTCATTTCTAAATTAGAAACTAATTTATCTAAAGTTTCCTTAGAATTAGCTTTAAGTCCACTTAAACCGATGACGATATATTGAACATCATACTCATCTTTAACAGCATCGTATAACTGTAATATCCCTTCTTCTACATTCTCCAAAGCCGATTTAACTGAAGCACTGGATCCTGCTTTAGCTTTTAACTTCTTAACAATCTTGCCGTCTTCTAAAAACAAGGCAAGTGTTGTAGAAGAGCCACCAGCATCAACACCAATTATTGCTTTCTTCATTATTATTCTCCAATAACTTTAAAAACAAATGGTACTTGTGTTTTTAAGTATTCTAAACTAAAGTCGCTTAAAACTACTCTCCCAACAACATTAACAGCTTTATCTTCTTCTAAATCTTGTAAAACAATATTTAATTCTCCTGAATATCTTTTCATTAAATCATTATCAATTGTTAGATCATATTTTGATCTTTTCTTTGTATTGTTAGGTTTAATTCCTGTAGCCCCACGATATTTAGTACTGCGAAGTAGATACTCTGACCTGTCAATTCTAGCGCGATGAACTTTATTAATGATTTCTTTTTCTTGTTCTGATATATCTTTTTTAAGAATTAAAGGAACAGTAAAATACTCATTTTCTTTTGTTAGTTCTTCTAATTCTTGATCACTAATAATAGCATCTCCAAAACAAATTTTTGAAAAACCCAAAAGTTCCATTTCTTGTTTTTGCAAGAAAACAGGTTTATCTCTCATTGCCTCTACTGTAGGAAGTCCTAAGTATAACGGCGGTCTTTTGTTTTCTAAAGAAGCAATATAACCCATAACTTTAAAACCTAAATTATTTAAATAGTTGTTTCTTTCGAAAACATCTTTATATGTTAGGCCCGTATATTTTTTAGGGTAAAAGTTATGGCTAACTGTTACTAAAGATAAATCTATTCTTCCTTTTAAATAATCAACTAATTCTTCGGTTAGTGTTGAAGCATTTAGTTCAAGATCATAGCCTTCTGAAACTAACTCTACAATATCTTCTTTACTAAAACCCCAATCAAGGCGAATACGGTCAACACCAAACATTTTTTGCTTATCAAATGTTGGCTTTGATACATCTACAATTAGTTCTAGCCCTAACTCTAAAGCTTTCTTTTTTAAAACTTCAAATTCTTCATCAACACGACTTCCAGCTTCCGGCATATGCATCGAAACAAAAACGAAAGTAAAGCCCTTCTTTTGTAACTTTTCTAAATATAATAAATTATCTTCTAATTTATAGTCTTCTAACCCTAAATAAACACTAGCACCATATTCTGTCTTTTCTTTTAAAGAAACCGGCAATTTACCTTTTGGTTTAATTTTACCAGTTAAATAATTAATTAGAACTCTTACAGAATTAGGTGTATATTCATATAATGCTAAATAATTTGAAACCTCAGGAAAATTAAGAATATCAAAAGGATTTCTCATACTAATTACATAAAAGTCTTTTCCTAAAGCATTTAGCCTCTTTGTAAGTTCAATTTGGGCTTGATTAATTGTAGCATTGTAAGTACATAACACTACTTGATTATATTCCTTAGCTAGTTCTAAATATTTTTCAATTTCTTCTTTTACAGGTTTAATCTTAATCCTTGAAGGAATAATTAAGGAATTGTTTTCTTGTTTAATCATATCGTAAATTGAACGATCGTTTTTCGAAAACTCATCTTCAATAACAGTTGATGCAAATGGATCTGGCGCTAAGACTAAAGTCTTTTTGCTTGGATCTACATTATCTCCTTTTACTAACGTTAAAGAATCAGAAACAATTTCTAATGCTTTAGCTTTTGTCGCAGGATCAAGTAAAATCTTTTCTTGCTCACTATATGGCTTAGCAAAAAATTCATCTTTTAAGATCTCATATGACTTAGCTTTGTATTTTAAAATCTTTTCTACTTTTTCATCAAGTAAGTATAAAGGAAACTTTCCACTTAAAACAGCTTCCTTTACAAGCTCTACTGCTTTCATTTGTTTTGCTGGTGTTTGACTAACAAAAACCATATCAAGTCCTGCAAGTAAACCTTCTAAAACACCAACTGGTGCGGTAACTGTATCATCAATAGCTTTCATCTCCATACAGTCACTAACAATTAAGCCTTTAAAACCTAACTCATTCTTTAAAAGACCAGTTAAAACAGCTTTTGATAAAGTCGCTGGTCTTTCACTATCATAGGCCTTAAAGATAATATGTGCACTCATAATAGCATCTAAACCTGAGTTAATCGCTTTTTTAAATGGATATAGTTCAATTCTATTTAAACGTTCTTTCGAATGCTCAATTATAGGTAAACCTAAATGACTATCAATATTTGTATCTCCATGACCAGGGAAATGTTTTGCAGTTGCAATAATTCCTTTTTCTTGTAAGCCTTTAATATAAGCAATGCCATAGTTTGCAACTTTCTTTTCAGAACTTGAATAGCTTCTAACGCCAATGACAGGATTATGAGGGTTATTATTCACATCAAGTGTTGGGGCTAAGTTAAAATTAATACCTAAAGCCCTTAACTCTTCTCCCATCTTTTGCCCTACATAATAAGCATTGTCAATGTTAGTTGCTCCAATTGTCATTGCTCCAGGAAAGAATGTAGCATCATTAAAGATTCTTGTAACCATTCCCCCTTCTTGATCAATTGTGATAAAAGGCATAATTCCTAAATGTTTTTCCATATTAGTATGGATATCTTTATTTAATTTGTATAACTGTTTTACCGAAGAAATATTACGAGAGAATAAAATTACATTTCCGATTTTATAATCTTTAATTAAATTAAGTAAATCGTCATTAAACTCCTCGCCGTAAAAACCAACTATAAATAACTGGCCAATTTTTTCTTCTAAAGTTAATTCATGTAATTTTTTCATTAATTTTCTCCTTAATAAATTAAATATTTACTTCTAATCTCACCAAACTTTTTAGTATCTTCTTTAATCCAAGCAAGTTG
>DUOW01000060.1 GCA_012838635.1 Acholeplasma sp. | reverse complement strand
CGAAACATAGAAAACAGAGAGGGCTTTAACCAAAAAAGACATGGATGGGAAAATGTTCTCGCATTGTCGAGTACTTTTTTAGGCGAAGAACATGCAATTCGAGGGTTTTTTGAAATTAAACTTAATGAAGTAGCAGATTATTTAGTTATTGCAGGAAGAAAAGTAAGTTTTATATCGGCATCCATTAGCGAATATTCAATGTTATTACACACATTTAGCGAACAGCCCGCAGAACATACTAGGTTTTTACTATTTACACACAATGAATATTTTTATCTCTTAGGCGGAAAGGAAATTCTAGTTATAAAAAAAACCAAAGACACTCTTGGATGGAGATTAAATATTGCAAGAACGGCTTTTAATAATATGGAATATGCAAAAACCCCGCATCTATTCATGCACGGATTAGCGGAAGGTAGTAGCAAAGAAATTCAAAAGCAAATGCTAGAACATCCCAATCTTTTGAGTAACTGGCGAACTGTTACCTTTTGGCTTAAAGACGATGATGCTGCACCAGTAAATGAGGCAGGGGAGTGTACTTTTAAACTAGGCGAATTGCTTGATTTGGAAAACATTCAAGAGTTTAAGGTTGAAAGGCTTATGAATGGCGAATGGGAAAGCCTAACAACAGAAATAGATGGAACCTTTCTCCAGTTTAAGATAGACGGGCAAGCAGATTACGCAGGGTCGATGGACATAACTACTGATACCTTAAAATTGAGAAAAACAGACTTTGAAACAACGGGGGATAGCGACAATATACGCATTACATATTGCAGGAAATTAAGAGATACTGATAACCCTATATCTAAATGCAGTTTTGGTGTGATTTTTGGTGTCGAAGGTAGATTAAATCAATTATTCGTTAGTGGCAACCCTGATTATCCCAATAGAGAATGGCATAGCGCGATAGATGATTTCACATACTTCCCCGATATTAACTACAAAGATTTAGGTAGTAAGCAAACGAAAATAACAGGCTATCAATTACTTGCTGATAACGCACTAGCGGTATTCAAAGAAACAAGCGCAACCGAGCCATCGCTTTTTATTCGCACAGGCAAATTTGAAAAACTATTGCCCGACGATGAGTTTGAACAGGCGATTTTTAGCGATGTAACCTCATTCATAGGTGAAGGCAGTTATGCGCCACAAGGTAGTTGTTTTTTCAATGGTGAGCCGATAATCATATCAAGAAATGGCGTTTATGCAATTAAAGCAAACCACAATGTAGCAAGTACTGAAAGATATGCGGTAGAGAGAGGCTTGCCTATCAACCGAGCATTAGCCAAAGAGCCTAACCTACAAAACGCAAAAAGCATAGTGCATAATGGCAGACTATACATAGCGATAAATAATAAGGTATATGTTGCTGATAGTAGGTACACATACGATGAGTTAGGCAATTACGAGTGGTGGGTGTGGGATAATATGCCTGTTGAGAGTTGGGGAATTATAGAAAACGAGGTGCATTTTGGCACTCCTTTTGGGAACTTGTGTAAGTTTGGTGAAAGTTTTGAGGATAAAATACAAGTCAGTGGTGTTTTTTCACCTTCAAGTGCTACCGACGATTTTACCGAGTTTACATCAAGCAGT
>DUOW01000044.1 GCA_012838635.1 Acholeplasma sp. | reverse complement strand
TGTGTAGAAAAACTCTTGTCCGTTTACACCAACGTGGCTGCCATCTTTATAACTAGTAGCAGTGATAGGTATAGATAAATCTTCAAAAGTCTCCGTCCATGTAGGATTTGAAGCTCCACCACTAGCTTTAACTGTAATATCATAAATTTTATTTCCAGTAGCTGCATTAAGTGTTAATCCTGCAGTTAATTTAACTAACGTATCAGTAGCTGGCAATGTAACAACTCCAGTTGTTGGATTAATAACAGCTTCATTATCACTTGTCCAAGCAATTGAAGAACCATTAGTTCCCGCAGCTGGTAATGTTAATGTTGTTGCTTCAGTAATTGTTGTAGGATAATCAGGTAAAGCAGCTAAATCTAAATCGACTTTTTCTTGATCAGTCACCACTTTTTCATAACCAAATACCTTGACTTCATCTATTGCATATGGGTCATGATTATTAGAACTCACTACTGCATCTGAAGTAACAATAAATCTAATAAATCTAGCATCTTCAATTGGCGATGTTACAGTGTAATTATTGACTGTACGGGTAATTGTGCCACCTACAGTCCATACTGGTGATTCCGCCAAAGCATCATTTGTGAACTCAACAGCAAGAGTAGTTCCACTGTTCATATTTATATCAAACGTAACGCTAGTTAATTTTGTAGCTACATTTCTACCATCAAATCTTAACCAAGGTTTATTTGCGAATTCAGTCTTATAGTGTCTCATTTGCATTGTTTGGCTTCCAGTCATCTTTGGTTTTGAAGTAGTAGGTGTACCAAAATATACAAGCCATTCATCATCTAAGCCAAAGTTAACGTTGTCTAATTGATAGTTTGTTCCTTTTGCAAAACCTTCACTAGCTTCAAATCCTGTTGTGTAAACAGATTTGATATTTGAGTTTAAAACTACTATGTCAAATGCTTTCGTTTGACTAACACCATTTAATTCAACAGTAGCAGTTAATGTTGCAGTTTGATCTGCAGCACCGCGTGTAATAACACCTGCATCTGTAATAACCGCTGCATTGCTTGTTCCCCAACTAATTGTTGTGCTATATAGACCAGTTCCAGGTAATGTTAAATTTTCAAGTGTTTGTTCTGGTAATTCTAAAGCATCAATTGCGGCTTCTACTTTTTCTGCATCTGTAGGTTCATAAACACTAACATCTGCTTCTACAAAAATAGCAATTTGAATAGTAGAACCAAATTGTCCAACATTACCATCAATGTTGATAAATTGTCCAAGAAGTCCTTCTAACTTAGTTGTTAAAGCAGTGTTAGCATCTTGAATTCTAACAGCTACTGTATTTCCGTCTTTCGAAATAGATGCGCTTTGTCCACTAATAGATTCTAATTTAACTTTAGTTAAAACGATTCTTCTACCTTGATTTGCTTCAGTTGCGTCTGCAATATTAGTTAATCCTGCTGGCAAAGCATTTCCAGAAGATAGGATTTGCGGAGCCTCTGGATTAGTAACTTGAACAAGGTTTTGATATGTTCCTTTTGTTCCTTTAATTCTTACTTTATCGCCAATTGCAACTAAACTTTCTGGAGCCTTATATATGTTAATACCACTAACTTCATCAATAATAAACATATTATCTCCACCACTATAGCCAGATACAATACCTTCTACAGTAACAGCAGCGCCGTTAGATAATAATCTAGCAGCTGAAATTGTATAAACTAAATCAGCTTGTGCTGCAACAATATTATTTGTAGCTGCATCAATTACTGATTGTGGATCAGTTTCACTTGCTGGGTTAGCAAGTACTACTGCTTGATATGTTGCCCAAGAAGCTGGAGTATAGTCTGCTTCTGCTACAGCACCTAATGCTGCTTCATAAGCTATTAGGCTACCTGCGCCCTTAGTAACTGTAAGTGAAATTGATCTTACATATGTATTATCTGCACCAATTGTAATTGTATATGTTAAAGTAACTACTTCAGTACTTTCAGCTGAAGCAACTACTTGACCTGTATCAGGATTAATAATTGCTGGTTTATCTGATTGATAAGCAATTGTTGCACCATAGTGTGGCGAAGTTTTAGGTAATGTTAAATCAGCATCTACGATTGAACCATCTGCTGGCAATCCTAAATCTGCTTCTACAACAGCTGCTTTTTCTTCATAAGTTAAGCCTGCAATATCATTAATACTTCCAATTGCAAGTTGAGGAACATTATAATGCCCTACTGGAAGAGTTACGTTAACTCTATCTCCAACTTGTAATGCACCAAAGAATGCTGCTAAAGCATTTAATTCTCCAGATGGAAGATATTTTTCAACTCTAATAATAATGCCAACACCATTTAATTGCATCTTTACATTGTAACCATCTGCTACTGGAGTAAGTTTTTCAGCTACTTGTAAGTTTTTAATTGAAACTAATTGTGATTGATAATCACCAATATTGTCTAGTGATGTAATTTCAACTGGAGCTGGTAATGGTTGACCAGTTGCTACTGTAGCAATAATTTCAGGATTAGTTAATTGATATAATCCTTTAAAGATTTCTTTCTTGCCTTTAATAATTAGTTCATGTCCTTTTTCAACATCTGCTAATACAGTATTGCTACCTGCATATAGATAAGTTCCATCTGTAGCATCTTGGATATAAACGTTATTTCCAATAAGTTGAGTAACAACACCTTTAATATAAACGATATCATTTACTGCTATTTCATCAGTTTTAATCTTACTAATATTTACAATTGCAGAATCAAACTTAGCATAAACATTTGTTGCTGCTTCAATTGCGGCTGTAAAATCAAATGCTTCTAATAAAGCTTCATCTTTAAACCAACCTACAAATGAATATCCAACTTTAACTGGGTCTTCAATTGCAACTGTGCCACCATGTTCTACTTGTACAGTATCTAATACTTCAGCACCATCATAGAAAGTAACTGTATATTTAGTTAATTCAAACATTGCATTTACTTCTAAGCCTGCAGCTGGCATACTTGATAAATCTTTATCCCAACCTTTAAAGTCATGGCCTAGTTTTGATGGAGCATCTGGCTCTGGAATTGCTGTACCATAAGTAACAGAAATTTCTTCACCATATTGAACGCCATCTACATAGAATTTAACTTTATATTTGTTTGCTTCAAATACTGCATTTACTTCCAAATCGTCTTCAACATTACTATATTCTTTATCCCATTTAATAAATGTATGTCCTTCTTTTGTTGGTTCATCTGGTGTTACAGCTGATTCTCCAGGAGATAACATTTGTTCTGCACCATATTGAACGCCATCTACATAGAACTTAACACTTAATAGGTATGCTTCAAATTCAGCATTAATATCTAAATCGCCAGCAATATTAGTATGTTCTTTATCCCAACCAATAAAATGATATCCATATTTTGATGGATTAGTTGTTGGTAATACAGCATCTTCACCATATTTGATAGATTGAGATTCCCCATAAGGCTGGTCATCAACTAAGAATCTAACTGTATAATATCTGATTTCTAAAACAGCATTTAAAGATAAGTTAGATGTTACGTTTGTTGTAGGTTTATCCCATTTTACAAACTTATAACCTGGAACTTCTGGTTCTGCTGGTAATTCTACATCAGCACCATGTGCCACAGTTACTGCTTCGCCATATGGTTTTGCATTTACATAGAACTTAACAGTATATGTTTTAGGTGTATAAACTGCTTGTACATCTAAGTCACTAACAACTCTATTAAATGCTTTATCCCAGCCAGTGAAGTTTAGTCCTTCTTTTGTTGGAGCTTGAGGAGCAGAAGCTGCTTTGCCATGTTCTACAGTTTGAGATCCAAGCAATGTTTCACCATCATAGAATTTAACTTCGTATTTGTTGATATCAAATACAGCATTTACAACTAAATCACCAGCTACATTTGTATAGTCTTTATCCCACTCTTTAAAAGCATAACCTGCTTTTTCAGGATCAGCCGGTTTAACTGCATCTTGACCATTTAAAACACTTTGTTCATCATATAATCTTCCATCAACCATAAACTTAACACTATAGTTATATTGTTTAAGTTCATAAACCGCATTTACTTCTAAAGCACCTTTGACACTACTATACTCTTTATCCCAACCAACAAAGTTATAACCTTCTTTAGCTGGTACGCTAGGAGCAACTGCACTTCTTCCGTGAGCAATAGATTGTGTACTTAATAATCTACCATCAGCTAAGAATTTAACTTCATAAGCTTTTTGTGTAAAGATAGCATCTACCTTGCGGTCAAAGTAAATCTTGTCTAATAAACCATCCCAACCACCAAATAGATATCCTTCTGGAGCTTGTGGTTCAGCTGGTAAAACTGGTGCTTCACCATATTTTGTTGTTGTTTGCGCATACTCTTCTCCGTTTACATAGAAATAAATAGTTTGATCATTTAATTCATAAACTGGATATAATTCTGCTCCTTCAGCAACTGGTTTGCTGTCGTCGTAAACTGGACCATCTTTACCCACTGTCCAGTGGCTAAATGTGTATCCTGTTTTATATGGAGCATCTTTTAATTGAAAAGTAGCACCTTGTCTAATTACGATTGCTAAATCTTCGCCATCTTCTTTTCCGCCTTTAAGAATGATTTCTTTTAAAGCTGGATCATCTCCCTTAACAACAACTCTAATGAATAAAATTTGGTTTCTAGATTCTACTTTAATCGTAGTTGTGCCCGGAGCTACAGCAATGATTTTACCATCTTCAACTTTAGCTACTTCTTCATTAAGTGATTGCCAAGTAGTTTCTGTTTTTGGAGGCTCTTTAGTAAAGTCTAATGTATACTCTTCACCTTCATTAATAAAAACTTCTTTGTCCTGAACTTCTAGTTTTGTTGATCTAGGATTACCACATCCTGCCAAAACTACCGTACTTACAATAACTAATAGCCAAACAAATATGTTTCGCAGTATCGTTCTTGTCTGATTTTTCATTTTTTTCTCCTTATTTTATATTATTCAATAACGTAGAAAACTCCACGCCAAACTTCTTTAAAGTGTGCTTCTGTCATTTCAATATAAACAAAGAACTGACTTCCAAAGCGACTATTTACATTTGGATCATTTACTAAAATAGTTATATTACCATTGTTATCAATACGGTATCCTCTAACTACAATTAAATGCCCACCAGTATTATATAACTTTTGTTCTTGATGATATACATTACCACTAATACTTGCAGCCATTGGCCCATGATAAGCTAAATGATATAGCATATCTTCAATATTATATATTCTTCTTACATAACTGATTTCTCCAAATCCACTCATTCCGTGAGTATTGAAGACCCAGTTTCCAGGATAGCCTATTCTATAATCCCACAATAAATATGAAACATAACGGTTTTCATAAATATCTTTATCTGAGAAATTATATCCTTTATATTTTAGAAGCATTGTTGATGATGTCCCACTACAAATACTGCTACCTATAGATGGTACTTCATTTTGATTTAATTTAGGTACATCGTAATCTACTTCTCTTGGTAAAGTATTAATGTTTACTTTAGTTGGTACAACAGGACGTCTTAAACTAATATTAACTAAAGCAAGTGTAGGAGATGGTGCTTCAAGAGCAGATCTTTTTAAAATAACTTTATATTGAACAGCTGATGCTACTTGACCATTCTTGACAGAAATCATATCTGTATCCATACTAGCTACTGCATCGCCATACACTGGTAAACTTGAGTGTTGTTTACCTAAACCCCATTGGCCATATGTAAAATATTGACTCCAAGTAGATCCCACTTTTAATCTAACTAATAATTCGCCAGTTGCATAGTTATTAGCATCTTTATAATAAGAGCTTACTGAATAAGAACCTTCTACTCCCGTAACGCCAGTTACTGGTATTTCTGGCGATTCATAATAACCTTCTGTTTTATTATTTTCTATTCCTAAACGTTCATTTTCAAAAGTTAAATTAGAAAATGTTCCTTGAAAATCTCCGTTACCTACACGATGTAAAATATTGTATTCATCTTTTAAGGTAATATTTTGTTTTTCAATTGTAACATCATAATATTTCATCATACTGTTTTCTCCCGCAATCAAATATAGAATAAGTGTTGTTTGTGTTTCGTATTCTCCTCTTGTAATAACTCCATCTTCGCTAATTGATCCACCAGGGATAGATTGCCATTTATATTCTACATCATATGGAAGTTCTAGTTTTAAAGAACGAGTAATATAACTAGGAATATCAACTACTTCCATTGCCGCTTCTAATCTTCTTTGACCGTTGTATGGTTTTGCGGTAATTGCAAAATCACGATCAGGCATTTCGTCATCATCTAAAATCATACCATTTAGAGTAACTACTACTGGATTACTTACATAACTAAGAAGACCAGTTGCTGATAAAACTCGCTCATTGTCACTAAACCAATCAATATGATATCCTCTAACTTCACTTGGAAGTTCAATATCATCATCAACTTCTTCTGGTAGTTTAAGATCATTTAATGCTTCGGTAGCAGTAACATCTACGATATTAATATTATATGTATGAGTATAAGTATTCCCATAATATTCAATACTAGCAGTTAATTCAACTGGGTATTCTCCTCTACCAGCTACGACTTTTCCTTCGTTTGTTAGTAATGTTTCATCACTACTTTGATATGTAATTCTAAGCGTTTCTTTTGGAAACACATATTCTTTTGGAAGATCGATTTCTACTTTAGCTGTTTCTGGTATTTCTAGCTTTCTTACAACCGCTTCTACAGCCGGATCAGTAGCTTCTGGAGCCCTAATTTTTATTTCATATTGCTTTTCATATTCAACGCCTTTAATCACAACTTTAGCTGTTGCTGTAATCATTGTATCAACATCAACTTTAGCAGCAATGCCATCTTGAACTAAATCAGGAGTAAATGTGAAAGTAACAGGATAAGATTCTCCTTTATAGATAAGTTCTTTCGGCAATTTCATATCTTGCTCTGACCACGCAGTTGTATAAACTAGTAAGTCTTTAAAAGGGTTAAGATCTGGCTCATCAATATTCTTGATTTTTATATCGTGTGTAAAAGAATATACTTCACCATCTATTGTTACTTCGCCTTTAATAGTAACTACTGTATCTTCATCTACATTAGCAACTACGCCGATTCGTTCATATAAATTTGAAGTGTAATAAATTACCGTATATTCCTTACCCTGATAAGTTAAAGTAATAGGTAAAGAATACTCAGACCTTTCATCAAGCTCAGTAGGTAATTTTAGATCCCAAAATGGTGGGTCTAGCCTCTTTTCCTTACAACTACATCCTACTAGCAATAATGCTAATAAAACAAATATGAATCGTTTCATAAAGTAATCTCCTTGTATCTTCATTATTATACCATATTTTGTAAACATTTACCACCCTTAAAGCCCACTAATTACAAAGAATTTACATACTTATATAAAAGGAAAAGCCAAACTTTCAGATGAAAATTTGGCTTTTGTAGGGGTGTGAATATCAAATATTCACTTAGGGGATAAAGCAACTATCTCTAGTTGCTTTATTATAATACTATATTTCTTGGGAAAAAACAAGTATAATTTAAAAAATCTTTTTATTTTTAGTTATCTTCCCCAACTTTATTAATAAACCTTGTAACTGGCAAAATTGATGCCACAATTAACAAAGCTAATGTTATCACAAAGTTAATTATATAAATTAGATATCTATATTCAACAATCTTAAAAGGAATTTCAAAGTTAACTTGAAGTTTTTGATCGATTTGGTGAATTGTTATTATTAAGAAAATTGTAGAAAGGATCATAGAAATTACAGCTATAGCTATAATTTCAAGAATAAAGATATCGCGAATGTCTTTTTTATTAATCCTCAAACTAATTAAAGTTTTAATAGTCTCTTTATTACTTAAAATACTTTGCCTTAATGTTATAAAAAGTAATCCTGCCGTTACAACAAGCAACAAAAATACAATAAAATAGCGTCTAAAATTAAATTCATTTTTCAAACGAGAAAATCCCAAAATTGTCTTAGAACTTGGGTCTTCCCATTTTAACCCTTGTTCATCAAGTTTTTCAAGAATGTTTTCATATCCTTCGTTAATATAATTTAAATATCCATCAAAAACATAATCTTCAAAATATGCTTTTTTCATTTTTTGAAAATTAGAACTAGTTACTAAGACATCAGGCAAAAATTTATTATCTTCGTATACCCCAACAATCGTAATCCCTTTTTGATAAAAAGAATATAAATTAAGAATATCTGTATGAGCATCATCATATTTTTCAAGCTCTAAATCAGGAAGCGTAAATGATATTCCCCCATATAATGGATAACGAAATTGTTCATAAACAGCCTCTGAAACAATGACTTCATTATCAAGTTCAGGAATAACGTCTAGTTTCAAATTAAGATGTGGTTCATATTTTCCAAAATCTCCATAAACTAAAGAATAATAACAATAACTACCAAAATATTCAGCTTTTGTAAGATCTCCATTTAACGCAAATTTATGAGTATTACTAGCTAATATTTCCAAATACTCTTCTGTTGTTACGCCCAAGCTAAATTCATAAGCATCTTTATATTGGTAGTGAGGGTTACTTGCTAGATCTTGATGAAAATAATCTTTTTCATTATAGCTTGTAATAATTTTACCCGTAATTGTTACTAAAATACCATTAATCCAAACCTCATCCCCAACATTTAAATTTACATCTTTTAGATAGCAATCAGGTAATGCGACCTCAAAACCATTTGTGGGGTAATTTCCTTCTACTTCAAAATTCCATAAAGCAGAAGACTTAGGAATAGCTAAATTAATTTGCCCTATAAGTTGATTATCAACTGAATATACATCTTGATCTTTTAAAACACCATGGGTACCACCAAAAACCTTTTTGATGTTTTCTTTTAAAACTTTACCTTTATATAATTGTTTGTGATAATCATTACCTAAAGCATCAATATACGAAGTTTCTTTAGAAGCTACAATATAATTAGGATTTGCTTTCTCAAAATAACGATTTTGATTATCAATATTACGATATGAAATAGTAGAAACAAACAAAGCAAAAGACAAAATTGCAAAAGAAAAAACAACAATTGTTAAGAAATGCATTAATTTGTTTTTCGAAAAGTTTTCTAAAACATAATTCATAACTTCTTTAAAACTTAAATCTTTCTTATTAACCTCTTCTGGTTCATTGTTTACATCATTTGTTTTTTTCATAACTACACCTTTAAATTTTATTTTAAGACCAAAATAAAATCTTCCTTTTTTATAGTTAACTTATTTTATCACACCACCTTTCAATGTCAATTTGAAACCTCACCAAACAAAGCCGATTTTGCTATTAAATTTGAAGATTTTGTACTATAATATAAAAGAGGTATAAAAATGGATATTAAAAAAATTGACCTTAATATGGCTAACAATTATTTATCTGTTGCTAATGTTAACTGGATTCAAGTAAATAACAATAATTTCGCTTTAAAAGGAAGCTTATTTTTAAAAGAAAATAATAATTTTTATAGACTACCTAACACAATCAAAACTAGAGATAACTTAATTGCTTTAAGTAAACATAGTAGTGGCATCTATTTTGATTTTAAAACAAACAGTACGGCTATTTCCCTAAAAGTAGATATCGCATCTAAAGCTTATATGGCTCATATGGCAGCTACTGGCCAAAATGGATTTGATCTTTATTTCAAAAACGAAGGTAAATGGGTTTTCCTTGCCACAACAAAAATCAACTTAGAAAGTTATGCCTTAACCTTAATTAAAGATCTTAAACCAATTTTAAGAGAATACCGCTTATATTTTCCTTTGTATAACGAAGTAAAAGATATCTATTTAGGAATAGATGAAAAAGCAAAACTAGAAAAAGTAGATCCCAAACAAGAAAAACTTGTTTTTTATGGCACTTCTATTACCCAAGGCGGTTGCGCTACAAGACCAGGGATTAACTATACAAGCCTTTTAGGAAGAAGCTTAAATTTAGAAGCAATTAATTTAGGTTTTTCTGGTAACTGTCATTTAGATGATGCAA
Organism: Acholeplasma sp.; assembly: GCA_012838635.1. Lineage (GTDB taxonomy): Bacteria > Bacillota_I > Bacilli_A > ML615J-28 > CAG-698 > DUNF01. The sequence continues at coordinate 2,944 of DUOW01000044.1, read as the reverse complement.
TATTAGATATCTTACAAAAAGTTAAAAAAATGAAATACTTAATTTTAGAACCAGAATCAAACCTAACAAATGAAGCATTAAAAGAAAAACTACCTTCATTTTTAAAAAAATTAAAAACTTCTTTAAAAGAAACAAAGATTATCTTAATTAGCGCCTTTCCTCAACCACTAACTTTAATTAAAGATGACGTAAAAGAAAACTATTTAAAACGCAAAGAATTTCAAAAAAAACTAGCAGAAACTTTAGAAATAAACTTTATTGATGGTTTTGAAATCTTAAAAGATTTAGATTATGAAGAAACAGTTGATGGCATCCATCTAACAGACCTAGGCTTTTATAATTTATATCTCTATCTAAATAACTATTTAAGGAATTTATAAGAATGTTTAAGTATACTATTCAAAATCAAATAACGATTGATGGTTTCTTAAAAAGTTTTCACTTAAGTAAAGCAAACATCTACATCTTAAAAAGAGATAATTTAATTAAAGTAAATGGAAAATTCCTAGCTAGCAATTCTTTAAATAAAGGGGATGAAGTAACAATTGACTTATCTTCTTTTGATACTAATCTAGCTAAGAAAAAAACAGGTAAATTAGATATCGTTTTTGAAAACGAAGATTTTATTATTGTAAATAAAGAAAAAGATATCTTAACTCATAGCGATTCTAAAAGTATTGATTCTTTAGAAAACTATCTAACAGCTTATTTAAATACTAAAATTAGAATTGTTCAAAGATTAGATAAAGATACAACAGGAATAATTTTATTTCCTAAACATCTATTAAGTGCTTCATACTTTAGTAACTTAATTGAAAACGGAAAGTTTATGAGAGTTTACCTAGCCTTAGTTAAAGGGAAGATGCCGAAAAAAGAAGGCTATATCAACCTTCCAATTGGTAAAAACAGACACAAACAAAACCAGTACCTAGTTACAAAACAAGGAAAACCTGCTCAAACTAGATATAAAGTCTTACAAGAAGGCGATATAAGCTTAGTTTCTTTTGAAATCTATACCGGCAAAACCCACCAAATTAGAGTCCATACAGCTCATATTGGTAATCCAATTATAGGCGACCCTCTTTATGGTGAAAAAGAAGATCAATTATATCTTCATTCTTTAAAAATAGGTTTTGTAAACTTTAGAACGAAAACTCTAGAAACATATGAAACAAAAATCCCAAAACGTTTTTATGAAAGGATGGAAAAGCAAAATGGAGATAATTTTAGAAACAAATAAATATTTAATTGGGGCTACAAAAGAAAAAAAATACTTAGAACAATCTTTTAAATTAAGATACGAAGATTTAATTCTAGCTTTTGATGAAAAAAAACAAAAAAACAAAACCGACTATAGTACATATGATGACTTCTGTGAACACATCGTCTGCATCGACAAAGAAACAGATGAAGTTGTAGGTTCATATCGTATCGCTACCAAAGAAAGTTTAAAAACAAAACCTTTTGTTTCGGAAGAAGAATATAATATTGATAATCTAAAAGCAAAATACAAACTACTAGAAGCAAGTAGAGCTGTTGTAAAAAAGGAATATCAAAACACAATGGTAATGACTTTCTTATGGCAAGCTGTAATCAATTATGCTTTTGATAATGATATTGATTATTTATTTGGAACAGCATCTTTTAAAGGCGTAGATCCTACTCCTTATACCCATGTTTTTAGTTACTTATATTATAACTTCTTGATTGATGAAGCAATTATGCCTAAAGCTACCAAAAACAAATTCAAACTAAATATGGTTCCTAAAGACCACATTGATATGCAAATTGTAAAAGAAAAAATGCCTGTTATTTTAAAAGGTTATTGTGTTATTAATGCTAAAATAGCAGCTGAAGGATATATCGATTATGACTTTAACTCTGTTGATGTTTTTGTCTTATTAGATATCAAAAACATTAATCCTAGAGTATTAAAAAGATTTGTAAAACAAAAAAAGACTGAATAATCTTTCAGTCTTTTTTTTTACTATACTCTTTTTTTCTTGCATCTAAAACTTGTTTATATTGTGTTTGACCAAACTTACAAACACTAATTAAAAAAGATTTGTCTTCTTTCCACTTGTTAAACCCTAAATCATATAAATCTTGATAGTGATAATCAATATAAAAGGGAACAATCTTATTTTTCAAACACTCTTTAAAAGCAACTAATCTTCCAATTCTACCATTTCCATTCCTAAACGGCTTAATAATTTCAAAACGGTAATGAAACTCTACAATATCTTCAAATGTAGGTTTATCAATTTTGTTATACCAAACTAAAAGTTCTTGTATTGCTTTAGATGTACCTATTTCATCCTTATAAACACCACACCCATAATCTAAAGTATCTTCACTATCTTCTTTTAATAAGTAATGCAACTTTAAAATAAACTCTTCATTTAAAGTAACATCTGCATAACTAATAACATAATTCATACATTCAAAATGATTAATTGTTTCCATTAAATGATCTATGGGAAAATCAATCATTAAATCAGCTGCCCTTTTAGTTCTAAATAGATATCTTACATGCTTCTTTTCTAATTTAAACCCCGCAAGCTTGCCTGAATGATAGGCAAACAAAATCTGCGTATCTTCAAAAACATCTTCTTTTATATCCTTTTCTTTTTGAAATTTCAATTGTTTTAAAAGCATATTGCACCTCCTTTTATTTATTATATCAAAAATTTCTTTTTTATTAAACCAAAAAGCCACATCTATGAAATGTGGCTTTTAATTAATGTCTAGTTGTGAGCAAAATGCTAGCATTTTTTTAGTGTTGTGAATGAAATGCATGCAGTTATTTAATTTTATACTTCTTTAATTATTACTGTGTCAAAGCTAATATCATTTACTTCAATAATAAAGTTCCAAGGTTTAACATCGGCTGTTCCATCCATACCTAATGGAATGGCGATTTTAAAAGACAATTTTAAATTTA
>DUOW01000056.1 GCA_012838635.1 Acholeplasma sp. | reverse complement strand
CGGGCTGATCCTGGATATCGTGAGGATCCTTCTCTGGGGGCCTGCTTGATGGTTCTGGAGGTTGGAACCCCTTGCTCATGTCGTCGATGCAATCCGAATTGCCCAGGTGAATGTTACGACTGTCTTCGTGAGGCATACGAATGGGAGAGATATCTAAACGGTGAGGTGGTCTGTAATGATTGAAACCATTGTCTCCGCGCTTGTCGCGGTGCTTTATCTTCCGCTCTATCCCTTTGTGGTCGGGCTGAACCTCCTTTACTCCTGGATCGCTGGGATGGTCGGGCCTTACTCGGGGATTATCACGAGCGTCATCGATGTCCTGGCGTCGGTTCAGGGTGTTATCACCGATGTGTTCGAGTTTGTCCTTCCTTCGGCCTGGTTCGCGCTCCTGATCGTTGTTATCGCGCTCAACGTTGGCCTCCGGATCTACTACTTCGTGAAGAGTATCAATATTTTTGGGTTTTCCCTGTGAGCGCGATAAGGGTGATTACGTATGGTTGCATTAACAGAAACTGAATGGGGAAGTATAGTCATCATGATAATGGACCTGGTGGAGTCCTGCTTTGACTTCCTGTCGGGCTTTATCTTGGTCACGTTCGGCGGGGTGCAGTTCTCTATGCTTGATCTCCTGGTATCGACTGCGTTCCTCTACATCCTGGTGGATTTCATCCATGACTTGCGCTCTCCTGGGCGTGGTTCTTCTGCAGATGAGCGGGGGACCGATGCATATGTGCGGCCTGCTGTCCGTGCCCCTCGGTTCTATGGCAGGAGGCGGTGAGAGTGGATGGATACTTCACGTTGTCGGATAGCTTAGTCTTCAATGACTCCGTGCTCAATGGAACGGCTAGTTACTCATCTGCGTATGTGGTCGTTGCTGGATTGGATTTTCTCATCCTGGCTGCGGCTGCTCTTGTGGCGATTAATTTAATTATCCTGGCGTATGTCATCATGAAGGTTGATCTGATATGACGAGTCTCGTTGAAACTCTATATTTGTTGGTTGGCACCCCTACGTCTCCGGTGGAATCGATAGTTTTATACACTGGCGCGGTGATATTCTCATTTGTCTTGTTGACGTACGGCTTAAGGCTGCTCTCGGCAATGACTAAGGCATCTATGGGTAGGTAATGTAAGATATGGATGTAACTACGGCTATAACTAACATCACTCCGATCTTCGAAATGGTCGTTGATGTGGCGACGCAGATGTGTGAGCTCATAATGACGCCGCCTATCGTGTTTGTCGTCGGTATCGGTATTGCGCTTACCGGGTTTGGGATCGTTCGGTCCTTCTTCCGGCGTAGGGTGTGACCGGGTCTTCCCGGTATCATCACCTCTTTCTCGTCCTCATCATGATCTATATTGTCTGGGCTCCTCCTCGGGAGGGCAAAACGTATTTTTGTACTCGCTGGGCGCTTGGCCGACTCCGTAAGAATCAGCGGGTTTTCACGAACTATCCTATTATCGATTCCTCGGGACGCTCGTCGATGGTCTGGACTCCTGACCTGGTTCACGAGTCGATCCATGATGCGTTGATTGTCATTGATGAAGCGTATCGGGATTATAACAGTCGAAGTTTCAAGAACTTTTCAAGCGATGAACATACTTTCTTCGCAACGAACGGTCATAATAACCTTGATATTGTTCTCATCGCTCAAAATCCCGCTCGGGTGGATGTAGTCATACGTGAAATGACGAATATCTACTTCTTCGTCAGGAAGTTGAGCCTGCCGTTTGTCTCTCGGCCTCTCGCGTTCCGGGTCTTGGGGTTCCTGGATGAGGTCTCGATGGCATCGCGCGATCCGAAGATGGCATATACTTCGGAACTGGTTTTGTTCCGTAAATACGTGGCTCAAGCGTATGATACGCATTATTTTCGTAAGGATTCTCAAGAATACATAGGGACTACCTGGAAAGAGCGAATCGAAAGTAATTTAAACTGAAATGAACAATTAACTGTTATGACGGCTGGAACTAAGACTGAAAAGACTGATCGAAGTATAGCGAAGGCTCTCCCCGGTGGGCTGTATTGCGTCCTCGGGGATAACGTCTATGACGATAACGGGGCTCTCAAGTATGAAGGCAAGGCAGGAATTAAGTACGGTCGTGATACTCGGGACTGGGTGCGGATGAGTTACTCGGATTTCGTCATCATGATCACCTGGGCGCTCGAGCATAAGGATTTCATCAATACTATGGTTGTCCTTGAACGGAAACGTGCCATCGCTCCTGAACTCAAGTAGTAGGTGAACGGCTGTGCTTCCTCCAGGGACTATACATCTTTTTCCCGGGTTCCTGGCGGTCTTCGTCGGGGTCGCCTGTCTGTTTTGCCCGTTTGATGATGTTTCGTTCGACGAGGGGCGTGTCATGCTGTTCTTCATCGCTACCCGGGTGATCGGGATCTGCTTGGTGCTCCTGGGGTCGTTCGCGCTCTGGCAGGCGCCTACTATATTGCTTCCGGGGGTCGTATGAATGGTTCCGGTACAGTTGCAACTCATTGGAAAACCCGATAGGGATTG
>DUOW01000043.1 GCA_012838635.1 Acholeplasma sp. | reverse complement strand
ATTTTCTCTTGTTGTTTTAGATAAGCTTTTTCATATTCTTTACTTCTAATAGTTTTTAAGTTTAAATAGTCTAAGAAGTTGCCTTTATATTTAGTCATTACTCTATTTTCAAGTTCAATTATATAATTACTAACTTCATTTAAAAACTGAAAATTATGACTAATAACAATATAAGCTTTCGGATAACTATTTAAAAACTTAACTAACCATTCAATATGGACTTGGTCTAAAAAGTTCGTCGGCTCATCTAAAAGTAAAACATCTTTTTCTTCTAAAAGCATTTTTGCTAGAAAGACTTTAGCTCTCATTCCTCCAGATAAGTTCTTTAAAGGAAAATCTAAAGGAATTGCAACACCTAAACCTAAAAGAATATTATCTATTTTTTCATTTATTTTATAGAATCCTTTTTGAAGTAGTTCTTCTTGAATTAAATCAGCTTGTCTTAAGTTTTTCTCTAACTCTAGATTTAAACTAATATCATGATAGATTTTATTTAATTTTTCTTCTTTTAAAAACAAATCGCGATAAACTTCATTTAAATATTCTAAAACCGATACTTCGCTATCTACTTCTAAGAATTGATCTAAGTAGCTATAAGTAACATGGTCTTGCCAGATAATCTCTCCTGAATCTGGGATTAGTTTATGAGCAAGCAATTTTAAAAGAGTAGATTTACCAGTTCCATTAGCTCCTAAAAAGCCAATATGTTCACCAGTTTCTACTTTTAAATTTAAGTTGTTATATAATGCTTCATCTCCATAAGAGAAATTTAAATTTCTAACTTCTAGTATACTCATAACTTTTTACCTTATATTATATTTTACCATATCTTGACAATTATTACCATTAAAAAAACAGACATTTATAAATGTCTGTTTATCTTAAAGAAGTTTTTCGACTTCTTGCGTAATTTCTTGTAATCTTGCTTTAGTTGGTTTATGAAACTCGCGGAAAGAAATTAATTTTTCATGACCAATACTTTCCAAAATCCCTTCAATTTCTTTAACACTTTCACCACCCCAGCCGTAACTACCAAAAGCAATATACTTTTTATTTACTGGTTTTAAACCTTTTAAGTAACTTAAGAAACCTGCTATTTTACTTAACAAAGTTGAGTTAAATGTAGGTGAACCAATTGCTAGATATTCTGCTTCCATAACATAAGTAATCAGTAAAGAAAAGTCAGAGTTATTTACATCATACATCCTTACAGGTATTCCTTTTCTTACAAAAGCTTCATAAATAGCTTTCCCCATTGCTTCTGTACTACCATACATTGTTTCGTAAATAATAACTGCTTCTTTGTTATGCTTAGATGTTGTTAGATCTTGATATAGATTTAAAATATCAGGAATATGTTTAGTCCAAATAACACCATGAGATGTTGCTATCATTTCTAATTCTAAACCTTTTACTGCCTCTAATGCCCTATTTGCTTGTTTTGAATAAGGCATAACAATATTTGCATAATACTTTTTACAGTGGTGTAACAAAACATCTAAATCATTCTCATAATCAAATAGTTTTGATGTTGCAAAATGTTGACCAAAGGCATCATTACTAAACAAAATCTTATCATATTCTGAATATGTAACCATACTATCTGGCCAGTGTACTAATGGTACTTGGACAAACTTTAATGTTCTTTTACCGATATTTAAAGTATCGTTAGTCTTAACACCTTTAATATTAAGTTTCACTTCATTAAATAAACTTTCTAATACTTTTGGTCCAGTTGGAAAAGATGAATAAATCGCAGCATTAGGTGCATATTTTACTACTTCCGCTAGTGCTCCACTATGATCTAATTCTCCATGATTAGAAATAATAATATCTATTTTCTTAGGATCAATAACTGATGAAATCCTTGCAATCATTTCTTCCTTAAATGCTTCTTTGACTGTATCAATTAAAGTAACTTTCTCATCAATAATCAAATACGCATTATAAGTACTACCTTCTTCAGTTGTATAGCCGTGACTATCTCTCATCACCCAGTCAACTGCTCCTACCCAATAAACATTATCTTTAAGTTTTAATGCTTTCATTTTTTATGCTTCCTCAAATAAATCTTTTCCAACTCCGCATAGTGGACAAACCCAATCTTCTGGTAAATCTTCAAAACTAGTTCCCGGTTTAATGCCTTGAGATTCATCACCTAAAGCTGGATCATACTCATATCCACATACAGTACATACATATTTTTTCATATTCTTTTTACCTCCTATTTTCTATTATACTTTATTTTCATCCTTTTTACAAGCCAGATACCAATCAACAGTTTCTTTAATCGCATCTTCAAAGTTTGTTAATTCCATTTTAAAATCATTCATCATTTTATGATTATCATACTGATAGCCTAAATTTAAATATCTAATATTAGCTAATGTATAAAGTTCTTGTTTTCCTGTTATCTTAGAATATAAAGAAACAAAAAAACAACCAAACTTTGCTAGCCATAATGGATATTTCCTTGGCTTTTTCTTACCTAAGACCTTAAAAATAGCTGTCATTAAACGCTCAATACTTACCTCTTCCCCAGTTGCAAGATATGTTCCACAATTTTCCTTGCACGCCTTAACAACTAGTTTAGATAAGTCATCAATATAAATAAAGTTATAACTTCCCTTTACAATTCCTAAAAGTTTACCATCAATTGCTTTTTTAAAAATGGCTGTAATGTTATTAGTATCTTTATAATCTCTTGGCCCAAAGACAGCAGACGGATATAAAATAATACCATTTAATTCTTCATTCTTAATTTTATCATACACATAACGAGAAGATAAAGCTTTGCTTTTCCCATAAGCTAGTTTTATTTTCTCAGGGTAAAACTCTACTGGCTCTTTACTTATAGAATGCTTCTTTTTATAAATAGCTTCAACACTACTTACATAAACAAACTTTTTCACTTTGTTTTTAATCGCAAGATCAACTAAGTCTTTAGTAGCTTCATAATTTACTTTCATTACGCGATCATAGTCTTTATTATCTAAAGCTACAATTCCTGCTACATGAACAACAATCATTTCTTCTTCAAGAATTTTATCCATTAACGCAACATCACAAACATCACCTTGAATAATTGTAATATCTAAACCTTGTAATGATACATCATTTTTATTTCTAGCAAGAGCAATTACTTCTGATTCTCTTTCTTTTAATAACTCTCTTACAATATTATTACCAATAAATCCCGTAGCTCCAGTTACAAAATACTTCATTTTTAACCTTCCTTATATATATAGTAGTTTACCATATTTTTCTTAAAAAGACATTAAAAAGAGTTAGGATTTACCTAACTCTCTATTTCCATATTATTCATCTATACATCTATGGAATTTCTTCTTTCCACAGTGTGAACATCTAATTCTAAAATAATCAAAATAATGAATTTCAAACATAACTTGATACCATTTAGGATAAAAATCCTCGTTACATTCCGAACAGATAAATAGATTCCTTTAATTAAAGCAACTAATAAACTAAATAAAACTGCTCCTGAAATTATAATTATAATAATTTGAACCCAATTCATTTTTATTCTCCTTAAAATTAAATCTTTTTATCCAAATCAATCCAGTAGCGTTTTAAACTTTCTTGATAATTTTTATCATCAAAAACAGTTTTCTCATATACGCCACCACATGCTTCAATTATTTTACTACTTGCAATATTATCCTCTAAACAAGTTATTAATACTTTATTTAAATTAATTTCTTTACATACTTCTAATGCTTTTTGAAGCATCAATTTCCCATAACCTTTTCTTCTTTCTTGAGGTCTAACACAATAACCAATATGTCCACCAAACTCAACTAAATATCCTCTTAATTCTAATTTAATATCAATTAATCCAAGTAGTCTTTTACCACGAAATAGTCCATATTGTAAATACTTAACAAGTTCAGGAGTACTTTCATGCTCCATCTTTTGATTTAATCGGAGCCATTCTTTAGCACTAAGATCGCTTAACTTACCAGTACCATCCATACCACTATTATTATCAATAAATTCTTGTTTGAATGATTCTATTTCTTCAATATCATTAAAGTTTGGTTTTCTAAATTCAATATCTTTTCTACAATCCATATAAATCTCCAATAACTGATGCTATAAGTATACATTAAAACCAAATTTATTTCTATATAAAAAGTCAGTATATCAGTCACTTTTGGTTATACTATATCTTTTAAAAGAAAATAGGTCTTTTTAATGAAGACCTATCATTTATCCATTGTTATACCATCATAAATTATCTTTAATCTTTCAACATCTTCTTTTTCAAATATCAATTTACTGCGATTCATTATTTCATTAACAGCATCTTTAATGATTAAAACAAAAACATCCAAATCTTTATCTTCTAAAATATCTTCATATAAGCTAACTAGTTTCTCTATTTTTACTAGTTTTTGTGTATTTGATAATTTATTATCATAGGAAATATGCTTACCTAGTTTATTACCAACAAAACTTGCAAGTTCATATAAATTAGCTGTTAGTTGATCAAAAAATTTTTTCGAATCTTTCGAGTATAATTGTTCAATCCTTTGACTACTAGCATGATAAAAAGACGGGAAGTTATTTAAAAGTTCTAGTGCAGAAACTTCATCACCTTTTGCATATAACACTTTTGCTTTATAAGTAATAGCTTCTAATCGGTATTTTTCATCATTGCATCCTTCAAGTATTAAACTACATATTCTAAGAATTTCTTTTTCATTTTGAATTAATACTTTCGGATCATTATCTGCTTGTCCACCAGTAATGTAGAATAAGTAAATAACCATTAATTGATAATCATTCGGATATTCGGTTCTTGCTTTTATTGCTAGTTCTTTAGCTTTATTCCAATCATTTTCAAGAGCCCAAGCATTATAAATTTCTTCTTTTGCTTTTTTTATTTCTTCTTCAATAACCATATAATCATATCCCATTAACTCATCAATTGTAACGCCAAAAAAATGTGACAAAGGAAATAGTAATGTAATGTCCGGATATGTTTCATCATTTTCCCATTTACTGACTGCTGCAGGTGTAACATTAAAGATCTCAGCTAAGTTTTCTTGAGTAATCTTTTTTTCTTTTCTTAATCTTTTGATATTTTCTCCAATTAAAATATTCATAAAAAACTCCTTTCAAATTATTTGTAATATCGGCCTTAATTACACTAATATTATATCATTAAAAATTTCATTTACCACCCACCAGCAGTTAATATTATATTAACTTTTAGTTAAGTTTTTAATTTTAAGTATAGGAAGAATATGCAATTATTTTCGGTTATAAAATTAAAATATAACCTTTTTAATTAAATAAAAATATAATAATAATGTCAAAAATATATTACTAATTTCAAATGAATCATTTTCTGTAAATGTAAATTAAAATCATATAAAACCACCAAGCATAAATATATTGCTCACTATCAAATTTAGATATTAATCCGTGAGCAAACCTGTTTCTTAAATTTAATCCACTTTTAGAATCAAATATAGCTTCTATATTAAAAAGTATATCCTCATCAATTTTATCAATAAACTTTTTATTATTGATCACATAAGACACAGTATTAACCTCTTCAGTATAATCACTTTTTAATTCCAATTCTGGTATTCCATATACTAATCCCAATTCCCTAATACTAGCTTCTACTTGTGGGATTAAAATTGATAATCCTGCATCAAACTCAAAATTGAAACAAAAGCTCATTCCCCTTTTAACCAAGTGTTTATTCTCTTCTTTTATAATATAGCACTGATCTATTATTTCATCAAATAAAGCAGGGATATTCTCATATTTGTGTTTTATCAACTTAATTAATTCTAAAATAATTTCGCCTTTTCCAACCATTAAAAGTGTAGAATTATATATAGGATTAAGTGGGGAAGTGTAAGTAATCGTTTTGCCTTCTCGATCGATTATTTTTTCTTTTAGTTTTATGGTTTTTTCTTTCATATTTATTTTTGCATTAAGGAAAATGGTTAGTTGTTCTTTTGCAATATATTCACTAAGATTAATAGCATCTTTACGCTTTATAATGTCATTACAATTAAATAATAATTCCATATTTTGTTTTTCATTATTTTCTTTAACAAGTTTCTTTATATTTTTTATTTTCTTTGCTATGTCTACTGGCATAGTACTATAGACCATATCATTAGAATTTTCTATATTGCATTCCGCTAATTTTCTTTTTGCTTTTAAGCAGTTATCAGTATTGCCATTATTGCTTTTTTTATATGAATCTATTGCTTTTCCATAATAATAAGCTTGGTCTTCGCTTTCTATCGATTTTTCTGCTAAATCAAAATATTGTTCAGCTTTCAGCAAATCATCATCCAATAAATTTCTTTCAAATTGCGAATTGTCAATAATTCCTTTTTCTTTTTGTTTTTTATATATATGCTTTTTCAATTTAGAATAACCTTCGTAAATAAAATAATTTTCTTTTATATTGGCTTCCATTTTTAAATCACAAATTGCTAATAATTTATCTGCTTGAATTAACTCAAAATCAAAAAACAAATTATAAAAATGCAATACCGCTGCACGATTGTTAAACTCTATTTGCTCATAAATTATCATTGCAGCTTCTTTTATTTTATCAATATTTAGTTGTTTATTTAACGTTAAGTATATATTATATGCAAAAAACAAACAATAGCAATTAAATTCAACATCATAATTTTTAGAAATACAAAGAATATAATTATCATAAGCTTTCTTGGCATTATCATATTGTTCACATTTATTAACAAATAAATAATGATATAGTCTAGCTTTAATGAAGTTATTAGCTTCTTCCATCAAATGTTCTTTTATAGTAAGTTCAATTTGTTTTGAATATGGATAATTTAACTTTGGTGGTTTATTGTAATTTACATAGGTATACTGTATGCTTAACATATATATTAGTTTTTCAAATTCTGTTTTCCTTTTCTTATTTTCTAAATTTCTAATTTGGGATAAAAAAGTAAATATGTCTAATTTTAAATAGTTTTTAATATCCATGCTACACCTCCATGTCATACATATATATTATAACATAATATTTTAAAATTTAAAAAAAGACCAATATTACTATTGGTCTTTTATATAAACAAAATGGTACACCTTGTGGGACTCGAACCCACGACCCATTGATTAAGAGTCAATTGCTCTGGCCAACTGAGCTAAAGGTGCATTTTTATCTTTAAATATTATACACCTTTTCCCCACAAGTTGCAAGTATTGTTATTAAATTATTTGATAATTGTTCCTAATGTTCCAAAAGCAACTGATCCTGCATTTGATTCATCTGTATCAATATGCATTGCATTATCATAGTTTGGACTTACTCTAATCTCTACATCACCAAAAATTAAAGATCTAGTATCGTTCTTAACTTCAACTTGAACTACATCTCCTTGTTTTAAGCCTAGTTCTTTAGCTTTTTGATCAGTTAAGTGAATATGTCTTTTAGCTACAATCACACCTTCTTTAATTTCAATAGCTCCTTTTGGACCTACAATCTTACATCCAGGTGTTCCTTTAATATCTCCACTTAATCTTACTACACCTTCAAGACCAATTGATCTTGCATCTGTAGCTGATAGTTCAACTTGTGTTGCTTTTCTAAAAGGTCCTAAAATAGAAACTCTTTCTAATTCACGTTTTGGACCTACAATCGTAACTCTTTCTTCTGCTTGGAATTGACCAGGTTGAGATAGTTCTTTCTTAAAAGTTAACTCTGCACCCTTTCCAAATAATGCTTCATAATCTTCCTTAGAGATATGAATGTGTCTAGCTGACGTCTCAATTAAAATCTTATTTTTCATCTTTCCTCCTTTATAGATACATTGCTAGTTCTAAGGCATCCAAGACTCCTGGATATCCTTGATTTGTAAATTCATCGTCTACTTGGCCAAAGAATATATCTTTGTTTTCTTCACTTAAACCGTTAACGTTGTCCAGTAAGGCACTGATATCTTCATCGCTAATTGGTTCACCATTTAATTGATTATTTCTAATTTCATCTAATTGATTTTGAAGTTCTGAAATTGCGGCTGCTTGTTCTGGATCTTCAGTATTGTATAAACTTGGATCAAAGAATTCTTGTTGTGTAACATCTTGGAAAGCAGCTTGTGCAGTACTTAAAGCTGCAAGTAATAATAGTTGGTCTTCACTAACACTAACAGTAATATTAATACCACCATTATCAATAGCTATTTTATCTACGGTAAAGGTACTAATACCACCAACAGTCATTAACTCATAGAAAGAGTTAGCTGATAATCTAAAGACATTGTTCACACTATCATACTTTAATACTTCGTTATTGACAAAACTTTCTGAAACATAATTAAGCATAAAAGTAGAATCAATAGCTTTTGAACCTAGTAATAATGTTGGGCTAGGTGTTAAAATAACTTCAGCTGAATTATTATTACTTACAGTTAACTCTAAATATGCTCTAGTTTTAAAACCATTAACATCCAGTAAATATTCTACTGTTGTAACTGGATCATAGAAATGGAAAACAATACCATCAACTTTCGTATTCATTGTTGTTATACCATCATCTAAAACTTCAGTTGTAGCTAAATCAGCATATTCGTGAGTATCTTGATAAACTGTTCTGTTAATATCTGTATCTGTAAAACGAATTACACTTGAACCTGCAGTATCACTAAAAATAATTCTTAATGCTTGTTCGGTAACGAAACTTTGCTTTACAAATGGTTCTTTTATTGTCTCAGGTAAAGTAGCTGTTGTTTTAAAATCAGTTAAATTAAGTGTGATTGTAAAACTATCATCACTTAAACCTTCAACACCAGTTAAAGTAAATGATAATGTATCTTCTAAAGTAGCTTGAATAATCGTATCAATTAAACCTTCAGTCCCTAAGTATGATTTAAAGTTACTAGTCTTAACAACTAAACTATCACCTTCAATTTTGATTAAATCATTTGCCCCAATTACACCTTCTAAAATATCCATAATTGCTAATCTTGCATTACTACTCATATGGTAAGTACCAATATTAACATCATTAAGCTGTAACTTAACATCTTGAGTAACAGTAGTATCTTGATCAAAATCTGTACTTAATAAGATTTTTTGACCATTTAGGTTCATTGATAAGTTAAAACTTAAACTGTCATTAACGATATCACAATATAATGATTCTACACCTAAATATGTATATCTTTCATAAACACTATCAGAGCGATACAGAGAATATCCATCACCAATAATTGGTGTTGATGCTAAAACATTATTAACTGTATTTTCATTTAAATTAATTTTTATCTTGCCATCACTTAAATCAGCGATTTCACTATAAAGGTCTGCTTTAACAGTATCTTGTAAGTTTTCAGAAGCAGTTACAATATGCGAATATCCTTCATGCAAACTTGGATTTATAATACCAATACTACTAAAATCATAAGTTGCAATCGTTGCTTTATTTTCTTCGTTAAGATTTTCATAACCTGCTAAAAGATATGAATTGATTAAACTAAAGTTATCATTTGTTAGGATATTGTGTTCATCTAATGTTACTAGTTTTGAAGCAAAATCTTCAAAATCAAATTTTGGAGCTGTGATCTCGCCATCATAAGCAAAATCAGAAATGTCAATTACTAATCCTGCTTCATTAGCTTCACTTACACCTAAATTTAGCACACCTTCTCTATCTATAAATGCACTAACAAGTTCAGCTAAAAGAGTTGAATAACTAGGCTCACCTATTGATGTTGCCATTAAATCGCTAACTTTAGCTTTAAGTTCTTCTTTATTAATACTAAAACTTAAATCTTCCATAGAAAATTCTAAAGGAAAATCAGTATCATCTAAAGCGTCGTTTAACTCTTTTTCTAAATCGAATTTTGGTAAAACTACTTTGTTTATAATTAATCTACCTAAGCCAGATATAAAACTCAATTTACCTAATCTTAAACTCTTAACAACTAGCTTAAACTCTGTTTCTGTTTGTTTTAACTCTAACTTAACATTAATAATTGCATCAATATAAGAGTCTACATGAGCATAAAGATAAATATGCCCTTTTTTAATTTCTCCATAAACAGATCTAATTTTAAACTCATTCTGATCTACAATTACCTTATCTTCTTCGGTCTTATAGTAATTTTCATTAATGCCTTGAACAATAGCACTATAGATTATTTTATTTAATTCTTCTTCAGTAAATGTTAGCTTAACTTGTTTATCTTCTTTAACATTCATTAAGCTTTTTTGGTATATATCTTCAAAAGAAAATACCGCGTTTTCCTCTACATATAGTTCTTCTGGTGGATTAGCTCTTCCTGATGTAATCATTAAAAAGATTATTCCTACTGTAAGCAAGGCAAGTAAGATTGTTCCACCAATAATACCAAAAATGATTTTTAAGACTTTTTTCATAAGCCGAGCCTTTCTTTATATAAATCATATATTTTTTTAGCACTTTCTAAAATGCTATCTGTATCGTTAGTAATATAGTAATCAATCCCTGATATTTTAGAAGGGAAGTTTTGATTATCATATTCTATCTTTTGGTAGATCCTATTAATAGTATCTCCTCTTTTTATCATTCTCATTTTTCTTTCTGATAAAGGTGTTTCAATATAGAAAGAAATTATTTTATCTTTTAAAATCTTTTTAATATTTAAAAATCCTACTCTATCTAAAATAATAATTTTATCATCAGCTATCTCTTTATAATAAGTACCATAATAATCATTATTATATTTCGTATATTCAATAAATAAGTTATTTTTAATTCCTTCTTTAAACTCTTCTACACTAAGAAAATAATAATCCCTACCATTTACTTCATCCCTACGCATAGGTCTTGTAGTACAAGTAATTACTCTTTTTAAATTGTACTCTTTGATTAAACAACGACTAATTTCCGTTTTTCCTGAAGCACTAGGACCTACAATAACTAACATAAATAACCTACTTACTTTTTCTTTCTTTTAATAATAATTCTTCTTTACAATCCCATAGTTTTTGCGATAAGTCAACATAGTAATTATGTGGTCGATCAAATCTCTTAACTTCATCCCAAAGACTATCAATTTCTTTTTGTGTATATTCTCTAATTTCTTCTAAATTAGGCATTTTATAAACTAATTTACCTTTCTTAAAGATTGGAATTAATAAAGGTTTTGCCTCAAAATTATTTAATATCTTTCTTTTCCAAGTTGCCTGTGGATCAAAGATTTCTAATGGCTTACTATCATCTACTATTTCATCATGAATTGTAATATAGTCTGCCGATGCTTTACCATCTTCATACAAACGATAAACTTGTTTGAAATGAGGAGTTGTAATCTTATCAACGCTTTCGCTAATTTTAATTTTAGGAATAATTAAGCCTTCTTTTTCGATTGCGGCAAGCTTATATACTCCCCCAAAAACAGGCCATGACTTAGAAGTAATTAATCTTTCTCCAACACCAAAAATATCAATTTTAGCTCCTTGTTCTAAAAGAGCCGTAATTGTATATTCGTCTAAAGAATTACTCACAACAATTTTACAATCTTGATATCCTGCTTTATTTAAAATCTTCCTAATTTGTTTTGATTGGTAAGCTAAGTCTCCTGAATCAATTCTAACCCCAATAGGTCTTTTACCTAAAGGTTTTAAAACATTATCAAAAGCTTTAATTGCATTATAAACACCTTGCTTTAAAGTATCATAAGTATCAATTAAAAGTAGACTATTATCAGGATAAATCTTACAATAAGCCTCAAATGCTTCTAGTTCTGAATCAAATGTTTGCACCCAAGAATGAGCCATTGTCCCTGATGCCGGGATTTTATATAAAACATCGGCTAAAGTATTACTAGTGCTATTTACTAAACCAATATAAGCAGCTCTAGCACCTTTGTAGGCAGCCTCAGCTCCATGAGCTCTTCTTGCCCCAAACTCAGAAACAACTCTACCTTTAGCCGCTCTTACAATACGGTTAGCTTTTGTAGCAATTAAAGATTGATGATTAAAGACTGCTAAAAGATATGTTTCAACAATTTGGGCTTCAATTGCTTTTGCTCTTACTGTCATTACTGGTTCATTAGGAAAGATAACTGAACCTTCCTTCATTGCATAAATATCTCCAGTAAATTTAAAATCTTTTAAATATTCTAAAAAGTCTTCAGAAAAGATTTTTTTTGATCTTAAAAAGTTAATATCTTCTTCGGTAAACTTGATATTTTTTATGTATTCAACAATATCTTCTAAACCAGCGAAAATGGCAAAACCTCCATTATCAGGTACATCACGATAATATAAATCAAAATAAACAATTTCATCTTTTTTGCCTGATAAGAAATAACCATTAGCCATCGTTAGTTCATAGAAATCTGTCATCATTGTATAATTCATATCCTACACCTCTTATCATATATTATACCATAATCATAGAAATAAAAAAAGTTTTTAAGATTAAACTTAAAAACTTATTTTATCAATTATTTCTTAGCTGCTTGTTTTTCTAATAGTTCCTTGATTTCAGTTAATAATTCATTAGTTGTTGGAGGAACTGGAGCAGGATTTGCAAGTGCTGCTAATCTCGCTTCTTCTTCAGCAAGTAACTCTTCTTCGTAAGCGCGAAGTTTTTTACCTTCAGCCTTTTTCTTTTGTGCTTTCGCAAGTGCTTTTTCTTTACCTTTATCTTGACCTGCCTTTAATTTCATTAATGCTTTAATGATTAAGAATAAAACAAAAGCAATAATTAAAAAGTTAATAATCGCTTGAACAAAACTACCCCATCTAAATAGAATAGCTCCTTCAGATGCTACAAAAGCATTAGCTGCGTCATCCCATTTATATGTTCCTCTTAAAGCAACAGCACGATCAGAGATATCTCCACCTGCTAAAGCTAAACTAATAACTGGCATTAAGATATCAGCTACGAAACTATTAACAATTTTACCAAAAGCACCACCGATAATTACACCGACAGCCAAATCAACAATGTTTCCACGTTGAATAAATTGTTTGAATTCACTAAAAAACTTTTTCATCTTTTACATTTCCTTTCTTATTTTGATATATCTATTATACCATATATTTATAAAAAAGGCTAATTTTTATGTTTTTCTAAATGTTTTTTAATTGCTTTAAAAGTTTCTTCAGAAATATCGTGTTCAAACTTACAAGCATCAATTTCAGCTTGCTCTTCACTTACACCCAAACTGATAAAAAACTTTGTTAGAGTAAGATGACGATCATAAATTTTAAAAGCATGTTTTTCTCCTTTAGGAGTAAAATTTAAAAAACCATTGTCATCAATAGTGATAAAGCCGTCATCTTTTAAAGTATTTAAGGCTTGCGATACTGAAGACTTGGCTTTACCTGTATAGTTTACAATGTCAACTGATCTAACATCTTCTTGTTCTTGTTTTAAAATATACAATGCTTCTAAATACATTTCCCCTGCTTCAAAAATTCTTTTACTCATTAATACACTCCCTTAATTGTTTTTTAATTTTCTCTAAGTCAGTTTTTCTTAAAGCACACTCTTTATTACAACTAGAACAGCTACTACATTCTCCTTTATTCTTTTTCCTAAACGAATTAACAATTACTAAAATCACAAATAAAATAGCGATAATAATTACTAAAATCTCAATTATCTTCATACAGCCATCACAACCTTATTTTTCTTCCACTTGCGGTAGTTAAGTTCTATTATTGCTATTACAGATGCCAAAATTGCTAAGACAATAAATAATGTCCGCCACCAAGTACCAACTACATAAACAATAGTACTTACGATATAACTAGTTACAAACCAAAATAGAATAGTCCAATTAAAGTCTTTTCTCGTTAACTCTCCTCTAGCTGATGCTACAGCTGCAAAGCACGGAATTGTAAGCATATTGAACGCAATAAATGATAGTAATGCAGGAACAGTTACTCCTGTTGCTTGTATTATTTGTAAAACCGAAGTTATTCCTTCTTCATCTCCACTAAAACCAGCTACAATTGCTGCAGCTAAAGTTCCAAATGTAGCAACTACATTTTCCTTGGCGATTAAACCAGTTACAATAGCAACCGCAAACACCCATCCATACTCACTAAGTTGTGAACCAAAACCAAGTGGTGTAAATAATGGTTGAACTAATTGACCTAGTTTACCTAAAATGCTTTCGTTTAATTGTGAGTCTTCTAAAAATTTCCATGAAAATGAGAAGTGACTAATTGCCCAAATTACGATTGTAGAAGCAAGAATAATCGTAAATGCTTTTTTAATAAAATGTTTCATCTTATCCCATAAATGTATCATTAGAGAAGAAAACTTAATTGCACGATATGGAGGAAGTTCCATTATAAATGGTGAATCCATTCCTTTTAAAGTAGTTCTACTCATAATGATAATAGCAATAAAGGCTGTTACTATTCCTAAAAAATACATTCCAAAAGTAATTAAGTCCGCATTTCCAATTCCAAAGTAATGAACAATCCCCCCTGCAATCGCAGTTAAAATTGGTAGTTTTGCTCCACAACTAAAGAAAGGAATAACTCTAATCGTAGCTAGTTTTTCTTCACGTGAGTTTAGCGTTCTTGTATTCATAATCGCCGGTATGCTACAACCAAAGCCCATCACCATTGGAATTAATGCTCTTCCTGATAATCCCATTTTCTTAAATAAACGATCAAGCAAGAAAACAATTCTAGCCATATATCCTGTATCTTCTAAAATTGATAAGAAGAAATAAAGAATTAAAATTTGTGGTAAGAAGGATAAAACTGTGAATAAACCTGAAAAGACACCATCAACTATAAACCCTACAAGCCAACTAGCAGCACCAGCATTTTCTAAAACACCGCTAAGCCAACCCATAAATAAATCCCCTAATGTTTCAATCAAGGTTAAAAGCATAGCTCCGGGTGAGTTTATTCCCCCTTCCCCAAACAATCCTTCAAAACTAGTACCACTTAAAGTGACAAAATCATCTCCAAGTAATCCTCCTAAAAATAAAAAGTTCTCTGAGAAAGTTACATGGAAGACTAAAAACATAATAAGTAAGAAAATCGGTATACCAAAGATTGGATGAGTAAAGATTTTATCTCTTTTACTACTTTGTTTGATAATATCAAGTTTTTCTTTCTTTTGAATAAAGATCTCTTTACTTATCTTTTCAATAGCTTGGTATCTTGCATCTGCAATCATTCCTTCATTATCATCAATAAAAGCTTCTGTTTGATATTTTTTTGCTCTCTTCTTGAATCTCTTCATATAATTTAGGATGATCATTTACTTCAATCTCATCACCTTCAATTAACTTAATTGCATGAAATAGTGGTGAAGAAATTCCAATTTCAGTTAGTTTTGTTTCTACTAAATCAACTAAACCTTTTAATGGAGTTAGTTTCAATAAAGATGTAGGTTTTCTTTCTTTGCCTGCTTCTTCGATAGCAACTTCCATTAACTCTTTTGTCCCACTACCTTTTAATGCACAAATTTGTACTGCTCTAATGCCTAATGCTTTTTCTAACTTTGGAATAGAAATCTGAATGTTTTCTCTTTCCGCTAAGTCCATCATATTAACAGCTAAGACCATTGGAACACCAAGTTCCATAATTTGTGTTGTAAGATACAAGTTTCTTTCTAAGTTAGTAACATCAACAATATTAATAATACAATCTGGTTTACTATGAAGAATAAAATTTCTTGTAATTACTTCTTCATCTGTGTATGGTGATAAAGAGTAGTTACCAGGTAAGTCAGTTACTAAAATCTTTTCTTTACCTCTTTTATAGATACCTTCTTTTTTGTCAACTGTTACACCAGGCCAGTTACCTACATGTGCTGTTGATCCTGTAATATTATTAAATAGTGTAGTTTTACCACTATTAGGATTACCTACTATTCCTATATTAAGCATTTTTGCCCTTCTCTTCTACAATTTTCATTTCTACCAAACTAGCTTCTGACTTTCTTAAAGTTAAAACATAGCCCCTTAAAAATACTTCTAGTGGATCACCAAAAGGTGCTTTTTTAATTAAGGTAATCTTAACATCATTAGTTATTCCCATATCTAAGAGTCTTCTTCTAATTTGCCCCTTTCCTAAAACTGCAGTAACAATACCAGTTTCACTAATTTTAAAATCTGATAATTTTTTATTGTGTTTCTTCATAAAGCCTTCAAGTTCGTATTACCGAACAACTTTGTTCTATACTTTTTGAAAACAAATGTCAAGCATAATTATAAAAAAGTTACTTGTTTTTCAAGTAACTTATTTCTTTCTATTATAATAATCAATTAAAGCTTGGGTTCCACACTCATCATAACCTAACTTAGAAAGTTCTTCAAACATATCTCTAACTGTAGTTAACGTTTTTAAATCTAAATTATTTTCTTGTGCTTCTTCAATTGCTAAGTTCATATCTTTAATAAAGTGTTTGATATAAAAACCTGGACGAAAATCATTTCCCAAAGCTTTAGGACCTAAGTTCTTCATTTGCCATGAGCCAGCACTACCTTTAGACCAAACCTCAATTAAAGGTGTAACATCTAAGCCAGCTTTTTTAGCATAACTAATCGTTTCTACCATTCCTGAAATTGCCCCCGCAATTGAAATTTGATTGGCAAGTTTACTATGTTGCCCGCTTCCAGCTTCACCTGTATAAAGAATTGTTGTTCCCATGCCTTGAAATATTGGTAAACATTTTTCATAAGCTTTTTTATCTCCACCAACAAAAATAACCAATGTTCCTTCAATTGCTCCTTTGTCACCACCAGTTACTGGAGCATCTAAAGCATATCCTTTCTTTTTCTTAACATCTTGATAAATCTTTTTTGCAAGCTTTGGACTTGATGTTGTCATATCAATAACGATTTGTCCTTCTTTTAGATTATCAATAATATTATCTTTCTTATAATATACTTCTTCTACATCACGTGGATAACCTACTATAGTAATGATAACATCATTTGCTAGGGTAAGATCTTTAATACTTAAATAGTATTTAACTCCTTGCAACTTCTCTTTTGTTTTCTCGTAGTTTCTTGCATAATAAGATACTTCAAAGCCTTTTTTCTTTAAATTTAAAAGCATGGGACTTCCCATTACACCTACACCAATAAATCCTACTTTCATTTATATCACCTCATATTGCTATTCTATCATAAATAACTAATTAAATAAATAAAAAAAGGAAGCATTTAGCTTCCTTATTTTCGTTTACTATTTAATTGTAATTTGTTTTGGTTGATTTTCTGGTTTAGCTTCCACATCAGGAATTGTAACAGTTAATACTCCGTCATCATACACAGCTGAGATTTCATCTTCAGTGATCCCCTCTCCAACATAAAATCTACGTGCATATGAACCATAGAATCTTTCTCTTCTAATGTAATGGCTATCTGTATCTTCATTCTTAGTTTCTTTAACTGTAGCTTCAATAGTCAAATAACCTTCATGTAAAGTTAACTCTAAATTCTCCTTTTTAACTCCTGGAAGTTCTACCTCAAATAAATAATTTCCATTCTCTTTCTTAATATCTGTCCTCATTGTAACACTCGGAGTCTCACTTCTTCCAAAAAAGTCATCAAACCAATCATTACTTAGTAAACCTCTGTTTCTTAATTTTAACATAATTATCACCCTTTCTTTCTAGTAATAGGATTTCTCTCCTTTACTATCTACATTATACCACATAAATTAGCAATGTCAAGTAGAGAGTGCTAATTTGTTAGAAAGAAAACGTTTTACATTTTTTAGATATAAAAAGCTTGTTTCTTAAAACAAGCTTTCTTCTTTATCCCCTTTACAATCAGCGCAAATACCATAGATAAGTAAGTTGTTATGATTGATATGCATTTCTTTTAAGGCATCTTGTAAGTACTTTGTGTTTTCTAAATCAATAATCTTATTGCATTTCTCACAAATAAAATGGATATGGCCATCTAAAACATAATCATAGTGCGACACATTATTAAATGTATTTATCCTACAAATTTTTTCTTCTTGAACAAGATTGTTTAAAATCCTGTAAACTGTCGTCTTTCCTATTTTCTCTCCTCTTTTCTTTAAGCCTTGATAGATCTCTAGACTTGTAGGATGATCTTTATGTTCTAAAAGAGCCTCATAAACAATTTGTTTTTGGTTAGTGTTTCTTGCAGACAAAAATTACTTTTTATCTTTTCTAAAACACAAATACCAATCTAGACAATACATGTCTTCTGCCTTATCTTCTAATCTTGTTTTAGCACCACCACATGTTCCTGGCGGCGGAACAATTACATCATCTCCCGGTCTCCAGTCAGCTGGTGTTGCAATACCTTCTTTATCAGCTTTTTGCATTGCTATAACTACTCTTTTAATCTCATCAAAATTTCTTCCAGTTGATGAAGGATAATACATAATTAATCTTACAATACCTTTTGGATCAATGATGAATACTGCCCTTACAGCTTGAGTATCAGAAAATCCAGGTTGAAGCATCCCATACTTCTTAGATACTTCCATCTTTACATCATCAATTAGTGGGAATTTAATCTCTACATTCTTATAATTTTTCCATTCAATTTCTTTAGCAGCACGAAGCCAAGCAATGTGTGAATGAAGCGAATCAATTGAAACTCCAACAAGCTCAGTATTAAGCTTTTTAAACTCATCCATCATTGCCCCAAAAGTAATAAACTCTGTTGTACAAACAGGTGTAAAATCAGCAGGATGCGAGAATAAAATAACCCATTTCCCTTTATAATCTTCAGGAAAATTAATTTCCCCTTGCGTTGTAACCGCCTTAAAACTAGGCGCCTTATCACCAATTAATGGTAATCTTGTTTCTAATCTTTCTTCCATTTAAACCTCCTTTATTCCTTAATGGAATTTATTTTCAATAACATTATAACAATCATTCTTAACTTATGCAACTTTAATGCTCACAAATAAAAAATAGATGTATTAACTACATCTATTTTATTACCTTTTTGTATATTAAATTAAATCTTGCATTTTCATATTTCTTATCAGACAATAATGCTTTTTCTTCAAAAGCGAGTACTTCTTGATGATTAACTGCAAGCTCATAGCTTGTTAGATTAGCATCTAAAGCAGCTTCTTCCATAATTTCAAAAGTAACAATTGTGCTTTCAGAAAATCTTAAAAGAAAACTGTCTTCAATTTCCTCAAATCTTCTTGCGAAAGTAACACCATCAATTTCATAAAAATAACCAATCATATTTTTATTATTAGAAACTTTGATTTCAATATAAGTTGTATCACTACTTTTAGTTATATGGAGTTTATTATCAATTAACTTTACACTACCTAAAGAAGTAAAACCTTTATTCTCTAACTCTTTTTTGTAAATACCATCTTGGTATTTAAAGCCATCTAATTCTTTATTTAAACTTTGATAAGCATCAAGATCCCTAATTTCTGCTCTTAAGCCTTCTTCTGTTTTAATATAGACAACAGCATCATCATAAGGATACATTACATATTTTTGACTAGAACTTACATTATCAGACAAATGTACAGGAATTGCTAGTGTAATTAATAAAACAATCGCAACTTTCATAATTGTACAATATACTCCTCTAGTTCTATCTAAAACTAAACTTTTGTTCTTTCTGCGACGCATAAAATAGTAAGTATCTAAATATTTAAATTTGTCTAAATTAGAAACAATAAACACCAAAGCATAAATTGCAATAATAACAGCTACTAAATAAGCACTCTTAATTCCTAAAGCCGAAATAGCTAAAAACACAACCGGAACTACTAAAGGAATCGTAAATGTTAGAATTGTTAGGCTGAAACGAATATCAAATGAATCAAGTTTTGGAAATAACTCTTCAAATATTTCTCTAATAATCATAAACATTGCTAGATAAGCAAATAAATAACTTACCATTGGTAAAAAGATATTTACTAAAACAGCTAAAAATGTGATTACATAAGTTAATCCTTTTCTTAAAGACTTTCTTTCAAGTTTAAACCAAGTTGCTCCTTTCGCAATTGCTAACGATGCAAAAAGTGAAGTCATAAGAATCAATAAAATCGCAAGTAAGTTATTATTATAAGTAATGTTAGAAATCCTATGGAAGTTAATAGTACCAAATAAAGCCGCGATAAAAGCACTAACATAATACAAAACAAAGACTGCTAGAGCTACAAACATTAAACTACCAACAATAACTACAATGCTCTTAATTGTATCTTTATAATTAGTTTGCTTACGATAAACTGTAATAATAATTAAAGCAATAAATAATAGTAACAATAAACTATTTAATACATAAGCAAAGCCTTTTGAATAAGATATCGTTCCTAAATTTAAATAACTAAAATAAACAACATCATTTTCAGTCAAATAAAGCTCTTTTAAATTATAGTCTTTTGTAGCTTCTACAGTTGATGTAACAATATTAGCCGCTTGACTAATATATGCTTTCGGAAGATGATCTGTACTATCATTTTGTGTATGATAGCGATGTCCACCACCAATATTAGCAATATTATAACCTTTAATCTCACCTGTAAATGAAGTAAAGTCTGTAAAGTTATTCATATTTTGGTAAACCATATTAGAGATTGAAGATACAAATGGAGTTTGGTCTAAATCCTTATATAGTTTAATTAATTCACTATTTTTCTCACTCGTTTCAAACATAATTGCTGTTCCGTTACTGCCACGAGATTCTAAATTAATTCCTAGTTTTGTTCTTTGAACTAAATTATTAAAACCAGTAAAATCACTTACGTATTTTTCTGATCCCAAACAACCATATTCTTCACCATCAGTAAAAACAAAAACTAAGTCGTTATTCATAACCAATTCATTACTAGATAGCCTTATTTTATAATACCTAATTGCTTCTAACATAACAGCTACCATTGAACCATCATCAGATGTTCCTGGTCCCATTGGAACAGAATCATAATGCGCCATAAACATTAAAGCATCACCAGTTTTTTCTGGGCCATTGGCAGGTAAATATACAACAATATTTTCTAAAACAAAATCATGATAAGCAATATTACCCGTAGGATCTTCTTTTTCTACAATCGTCTCTAAAGTTTCTCTATTTTTATCAATCTTTTCGCTTGATGTTTTTTGAATTAAGTATGAATAGTCTAAAGTGTTTTGATTTACAAAGCCATAACTTTCAATTGTATTCGTAATATAGTTACGCGCAGCTTCCCTTGCTTCTTTATCAATAATTGGACGAGATTCTAAATGATCTAAATGCGTATAAATATTATCTTTATTTAACTCTGTTTTATATTCGACTTCATTAACATCTATAACAGATGCCACAAGAACGACTAAAAACAAAATTGAGATAATTATATTATATATCTTCGCAAATTTCTTCACAACTTCCTCCTTTATTTGTTTTAATAACTATTCTAAGTCTCTCTTCTTACCTAAGAAAAACACAGCAATATTACCAGGACCACCATGGATACCAATAATAGGTCCAAATGATGTTAGAATAAAGTTTTTAATCCCTAATTTTTTTTCAAGCGTCTTTTGGACTTCAACTGCTCCTTTTTCATCATCACCATGACCAATACCAATAATTTGGTTAATAGGGTCAATAATCTTTTCTTTCACAATTTCAATAATTCTTGCTAGAGCTTTCTTTCTACCGCGATGGCGCTCTACAACTGCAACTTGGCCACGAAGATTTGCTGTGCAAACAGGTTTAACTTTGATTAAAGATGCTATCAATGCTTTTGCCACAGAAAGTCTTCCCCCTCTTCTAATATGCCATAAATCATCAATGACAAAAAAGTGATGCATATGAACAGCCATTTCATTCATCTTTTTTTCAACTAAGTCCCAGTCCATACCTTCATCTAGCATTTCTTTCGCATAAATTGCAAGCAATCCTTCTGCTAAAGAGCCAGATAAAGAATCAACAATCTTAATCTTTCTTTCTGGATACATATCCTCAAGTTCTAGCTTAGCCATTCTTGCCGCATTAAATGTTCCTGATAAGCCACTAGAAATAGCCATATAGAAGATATCATATCCTTCTTCTAAATAAGGCGTAAAAGCTTCAATAAATTCACCTACATTTACAAGTGAAGTTTTCAAATTCTTTTTATCATTAATAGCGTCCCACATTTTTCTCTTTTTTGCTTCATCAAAATATTCTGTAATTACTTCTTCCTCAATTGTGACAGTTAAAGGTATTGTTTTAAAATCATATTTTTCAATATATTTCATTGGAAGATCGCAACCAGAATCTACAAACATTACAAATTTTCTCATATTCCCTCTTTCCTTTTAATCTAGTTTATGGAGCAGATAACGAGGATCGAACTCGCATATTCAGCTTGGGAAGCTGACATTCTACCATTGAACTATATCTGCAACACAAAATATTATAACACTTTCTAAAACTTTTGTAAAGAAACGTAAACGGTTATCTTCCCCTAGATAACTATATTATTATATATTACAATCCTTAATAATATATTAAAAAAGGAGCAATTTTAATTACTCCTTTTTTTCTTTTACTTAATTTCTATTGTAATACTTCCTGTTTCTGTTTCAATTTCACATTTACCACCAGTAGTTGTTTTTGGCACCTTTACTCTTCCTAATTCACTTGTAGCATGGAAAATCTTCGGTGATAAAAGTGTTCCTTTTACTGTTCCTGTACTTGTTTCAATATAAATTTCTTCCGCATCAGAGTCAGTTAGTATAACACTTCCTGTACTTGTAGTAAGATTTAACTTATTACTTACAATAACATCATTTAATTTCAATCTTCCAGTCTCTGCTTTAGCTGTTAAATTAACTGCTCTAATCTTAGTAAGATCAATTGTACCTGTATCTGATCTTAAAGTAATGTTGTTTGTAGCGGTAACATTAGTAAGTGTGTGTCTTCCTGTTGATGTTTTTAAATTAATGTTATCTGCATTAATACTATCAAGTTTAATATTACCAGTATCCATCTCCATTACAATTTCATTTGCAGAAGCATATAGTTCCGTATTACCTGTACTACTTGTAACTTGTAAATTGGTGAAAGTAAACTCTTTTGGTATAAGTACATGACCAACATCATTTTTTACTTCAAGCCTATTATAAGTAGCTTTTGGTAAATATACTTCTAACATTTCTTTTTTAAAAGAAAAGAAAGTAAAAAATTGTTGCCAACCTGATTGCCAACTAGCTTTAATTACTAAAGCATCATCTTCTACAGCAATATTATATTTATTTCTTTCTGATTCATTGCAAACAATTTTCACTTGTTCTTCTTCTGTTTTAATAAAACTAACATTAGAAACCTCAACATCAATTTTTATATTACTAAAATCTTCACTGATGTAATACGTATTTGTTTCATAACGATTGCTATTTAATTTAGAAATATCAAAATCATTAATTACTAAAACCGTTATAAAAACCCCAAATCCAACAACCACTAATGCACTAGCGATAATTAATAAAATTTTAAGTCCTTTGCTCATTTTTAATTCTCCTCTCCTATGATACTCTTTTTAATTTTTAAAGTTACTTTTTTCATTAACTGAAATGTAGCTTTTGTAACTGCTACACAACCCATAAACAAGAAAATAGACAAGCCAGCTGTTAATAAAGAAAGCCCAAAATAGCCAAATCCACTTAATAACTCTCCCCTAAAAGTAAAGGCAAACATATTAACAATAGCTGCAAACACTGACATTATTAATGATCCTTCAATAGACCATAAAACAATAACTGCTGACCACCAAATAATATAGAAAACTAAAAGCATTGTTAGAATAAACATTAAAAGTGGAAACCAAAGTGGAAATCCTAAAATAATTAGAACTATTTCCCAAGCCTTTAATCTTCTTTTTGGCTTTACCTTTTCTGTTACAATCTTTGTTAGTGATGTATCATCAATTTGTTTTGTAACTATTTCATCTACATTACCGATGTCTCTTACAGCTTCTTCTTCTGAAAGGCCTTCTTCAATTCGATCATCAATCATCTCACTATAAAAATTAACACGATCTTCAATATCTGTTTTTGGCAAACCTTTCATCTTTTCTCTTAATTGTTGCAAAAACTCACTCTTCGTCATTGTTTATTATCCTCCCTCACTATAAACTCATACATAGCAACCATATCTGGCCAGTAACTTTTAAACTCCTCTATCCGTTTCAATCCTCGACTTGTAATATGGTAATACTTACGAAGTCTTGAATTATGTTCAACTGTTTTAACAATTAACATATCTGAATCTTCTAATCGTTTTAGAATTGTATATAAAGTTGATTCTGAAATCTCTACATACGGTTTCATATCTTTAATAATCTTATATCCATATGAAGGTTGATTCCTAATAACAGCTAATACACAAACTTCTAATAGTCCTCTTTTTAATTGTACATCCATATACCTCTCCTTACACAATACATCGCATCACGTAGTATTATTAATGTCAAGCACTTTTTTTAAAAAGTTATCTTTTTACAAAATTATTACATAAAATAAAAGAGAAGTTGTTCTAAAACAACTCCTCTTTTATGAAAGGTCGGTAAAAAAAACAAATATATTTTTAATATTATCAATACTCATTGATAACTAAAATATCATGAATAGGACATTCAAATACTTTAGCCAGTACTACTAAATTGTCTAATGTTGGCAATGATTGACCCCATTGCCATTTGTATATAGCTTGAGGGGACTCAAAACCCAGTATTTCTTGAAGATCTGCAACTGATATGCTCTTCTCTTCTCTTATTTTCTTAATGTTCTTGCCCATTTCTATTGGGTCAATTACGGGGTATTTAAAGCTCATCGTCAATCCTCCAATCTTATAATTTAAAGCTGTCCACCTCACTATACCTTGCTAAGTCTTCAATCATAAACTCATATGGTGTGCAATTGATTTTGTTTGATACAACCCTATCTAAAATCTTTTGGCTACTTCCACTTACTAATTTTACTCCAAGTTCATTTTCCGTGACTGGAGTATGGATAGATCTTGCTTCTACATTCCAAAAAACTAGTTGTGGCATTTCTAAACCAAGCTCAGCAAATTTTTCTTTGTATGTTTCAAAAGTTGATTTTCCTCTAACACAATAGTCAAATTCCATATCACTTATTATGATAACTTGTGCAACCATATCTTTTGGTTTAACTTGCTTACTTTTAGCAACATTTAGTAAAAGTTCATAGACTTTACTGATGTCAGTATTAGCGCATTCACCAAAGCTTTCAACATATCTAACCTTTTGTTCGATTGTTCCTTCTGGAATTTCAATCAATCTTGGGTTTTCACTAAAGGTAATAAAGTGATTTTTGAAAGGATATGGAAGCTGCTCAGCTGCAAAAATAGCTAAACTTGTAGCAATTTGCATTGGTGTATAACTTCCATTACCACCCCATAGCATTGAACTAGAGCCATCTCTAACAACAATTGCTTTTGTAGCAAACTCTTTTCTTTCAATAGCCTTCCAATATACATCTTGATATCTATTTTCATTTAGTAATGATTTCCTATACTCCTCATTAGTATAACCTAATTTAGTTGCTATTTTATTAGCCATTTTTCGAGCACCTTTATTACTAGTATTAATAGATGGCAACCATTTTGAAAGTAACGATATTTCTTTATTATTATCGT
>DUOW01000042.1 GCA_012838635.1 Acholeplasma sp. | reverse complement strand
TTCAGATAAAATGTTGTCAATAATTATACTTTCCGAATTTTTATTTGTAATAGGATAAGAAAAAAAATTCTTAGTTGTAAATTCATCAATTGATGATGTGGTTGGCATGCTATGTCGTATAGCAGTTAAAAACATATCGACTATTTCTTTGTTTCCCGTTGTAGATTTTATATTACGTCTGTTCTTATGTAAAGATTTTAAATAATCTCTTCTTCGTGTCTCCGTAACCAATGGTTTCATAAATTTAAAATAATCGGCATTATATTCAAATGGTGACATTAAATAGTTTTTATTGGATATTTGAGATGAGATATAAGTAGTTTTTATTGTCTTGCGCAAATATTTTGGCTTTAAAATTACATTGGATGTCACAAAACCATTAATATATAACTCAATACTAGGATTATTGCATTTACCATATTCCAATAAGTTAAAAACTTTTTTATGTTTATTCAAAAGTTCACATATTTCTTGCCACCCTATTACAGAAATGCTAAAAATATTATTTTCTTTATTCTTTTTATTTATTTCTCTAGTCTATTCTTGTGTGTTTACATCACTATCAGCAGAAGTAGCAATTATTAATTCTTTTAGTTGTGGTTTAAATTTTTTTGCTGCCTCATTAGTATCGTATATTTCTTTATTGCTCAATTTAGAGCCTTGTGTTTTATGTTTACATTGAATACCATAATATTCCGTTTTCCCATCAGGAATAGCATATAAATCAACTCCTTTTTGAGATTGTCCTTTTCAACCATGTTTTTGTATAGAATCGCAATTCCATTCAGCACGCCATAACTCTTTACATAAATTTTCAAATTCTTCCCAACTATCAGGTTTTTTAAACTTTTTATTCGTTTTTGCCTTCTTTCGTAAAGATATTTTTACTTTTTTAAAAAAAGTCTATTCCCAATAATAGTTTTGGTATTAATAGACTTTATTTCAATATAACTGCCCTATAAATTTAAAATTTGGAGGCTCCGGTCGGATTTGAACCGACGATCAAGGTGTTGCAGACCATTGCCTTCCCGCTTGGCTACGGAGCCATTTTATAGAAGTATTACACTTCTATAATTTTACTGTTTTCTTTACATCTAAAATGAATAGTGTAGCTCCACCAACTGTAACTTCAATTGGAGCACCTGTAGTCATACCATACTCATCGACTACTGAACTTGGAACCATTGCTTTTCTTGTTTTAGATTCTTTCTCTATAATTTTGATTACCTTATCAACTTCTGTAGCTTTAGCTCCAATTAAAATAACGGTATTTCCTTTTCTTAAAAATCCGCCTGTTGATGTTAATCTTGTACAAAAATAGTCGTTTTTGATTAAACTTTTAACCACATTGTTGCAATCATCTGTTGCTACAATCCCAATGATTAATTTCATATAATCCTCCTTATTTGTCATATTATAACACACTTTTTACAAAACTTCCATTATTTTATTAAAAAAGAAAGCATATTTTATGCTTTTTTAAAATATACAGTAAACTTACTACCTAATCCTAAAGTACTATCTAGTTCAATTCTGCCATCGTAAGCTAACACAACGTATTTTACAATTGCTAAACCTAATCGTGTACCTTCAATTTCTTGACTTCTACCTTTGTCAACACGGTAGAATCTTTCATAAATTTTCTTAAGTTGAGATGCAAGAACTCCTGAAATTTGTTTGTTATCTTTATGAACAACTGCTACAATAGCATCTACACAAAGTTTACCATGTGTACCTGCAGCTGCTGGTTCTGAATCTTTGAATTCACGTGATGCAAATACGATATCTAAACCTGTAGCTCCATCTTTTTCAGATCCTTGAGTTGCTTTATAAGCAGCACCTGATCCTGTATGGTTATGACTCACTTTACATCCAGCGATTTCTTTGAAAGCAGCTGATAATGCTTCAGCAACTTTTTGTACAGATGTAGATCCACCTAGTCTTAAAGTAACGCTAGCGTTATCTTCATCTGCTACTGGGTGAGAAGCTTTTAAGTCAGCCCATTTTTTATCTGTTGCTTTAATTTCAATAATTCCATCTTTAGATTTGATAATTTCTTTTCCTTCTTTAGAGAACATATAAGCTACAAATGCATCAACTAACTTTTGTTCTTTACTTCCAGCTGCATAGTCATTTCTAACGATGTAGTTAAAGTTTCTTGTAAGTTCATATGATCCATCTAAAACATTAGCTTCTTTTGGTTCAACTCCTTCATACTTTAATCCTTTTAAGCCTGAATCAGCATAAGATGCTAGTGAGATATAACCAATACCATATTCATCTGCTTGAACTTTAGCGATTATGTCGCCATTTCCTGTAACTTCAACGAACCCTTCTACTAAAGGTGCATTGTCAGTTGCAGCTTCTTTAAAACCGATTCCTGTAAAGAATCCATCTCTTGTTCCTGATGTAGTATCTCTTGTGTATACTGTGATTTTTTGTTCTTCAAATTTTTTGTCTTCACAACTACAAGCAGCTAATACTGCTACTCCTAATACTAGTACTAAAAAAACTTTTTTAATAAATTTCATATCTTTCTCCTTTTTACAATTTATTACGTATCCATTATAACGTTAATTATGGCTTCTCAAAACGTAGTTTCCGTAATATATTTGTAAAGAGAAAGTAAATTAAAAAAGCTACTTTTATTTACAAAAGTAGCTAAATATTAAAAAACTATTGCACCAATTTCTTTAATTGGTCTTTAGTAGCATATCCAATATGCTTATTAACTTGTTTTCCACCTTTAAAAGCTATGATTGTTGGGATGGACATAACTCCAAATTCTCTTGCTAGTCCATTTTCCTTATCAACATCAATTTTGTAAACTTCAAACTCACCCTTAGCATCTTGAGCAAGTTCATCTAAGACAGGTGCTAGCATTCTACAAGGACCACACCAAGTAGCAAAAAAGTCTACAAGAACTGGTTTATTAGAATTTAAAACTATTTCCTTAAATTCATTTGCATTAATTTCTTTGGCCATTTTAAATCTCCTTCTTCCAGAAGCCATGTAAGTTACAATATTCATAAGCAGCTAAAGGTTTTTCATCCTTTTCTAATGCAAATGTATGACTTGGATGTTCTCCCGGATTAAAATAATATTTGTGTAATCTTTTATCTGTTAGTAGATAAACAAATTGAATATAATGTGAATCAATCATTGGATGAATAACATCACCAACTGTTACAGTAACTTTATTACCATTAACTTCTACTTTAGGAATATGTTTTTCTAAAGCAACATTTTCCTCAGTATTTACTTTTAATTCCTTTAATTTACCTTTTAAGGCATCACACGCTGTAACTTTTAGTTCTGGTGTGTATTCTAAAATTGCTCCACATTCTTGGCATTTAAATAATCTTGGATCTTTCATTAATAATTCCTCCTTTTATTATTTACATTATACCTTATTGTTTCTATTTATAAAAGCGATATGCTTTATAAATTTAAACCACGATAATCTTCTACGGGAAGACAAAATGAAATAGCATGGGCTTCAGTTGTTAAGCCTTTTTCATCATTAATAGCTTTCATGATTTTCTCTTGTTGCTCTTGGTTTGCTAAAATCATTAACAGACCTTTTTCTGGTTGGATTGTAATACCAAAGAATTTCTTTGTCTCTTTCGTCATTGTTCCACGTCCGTGAACAATAGTTCCCCCACGTGCTCCAACTTTTTTTGCTACTTCCATAACATCATCAACATAATCGTAATTACAAATTACAACAATTAATTGAGCATTAGCTTTTTTCATTTTTTACCTCCTTACCAGTTAAATACTGTAATGCACCAAGTCCACTAACAGCAGTTAAGTCAATTGTAAAGACAATCCCACTATTAGGTTCATCTAAGTACAACCTTTGATTTAATCTATCTAATACCTTCGTTACTAAAGATTCTGGTATTACTGTCCAAATTACTGCTTTTGGTGCTCTTCCTACTCCTAGTTCATCTAAAACAGCAAGTTCAGCTGTTCCTTTACCAATATGCACAAATTGCATTGATGGACTAATTTTATGAATAAGTTTACTTGCTTGCTTTTCTTGTTTACTATCAACAATTAAAATTAATAATTTATGTTTTTCCATAACTTTACCTCAAACTAAAAGTAAATAATTTCCTCTTGATAAACTTTAGATGCTACTCTTTCTTTAAACTTGTAGATTAAACCAAGTAGCTGAATCGTAAGTGGTGGTGCCATAGCTACAAAAGATACAATTCCAATCGCATCGGTAAAAACATCTCCCCCAACTTGTGTTGTTGCTCCAATTGCCATTGGCAGTAAAAACGCTGCAGCTAGTGGCCCAGAAACAATTGCACCTGAATCAAAAGCAATTGCTGTAAAGAGTTTCGGTACAATAAACGATAAACCTAAACTTAAAGCATATGTTGGGATAATAATCCACCAAATTGATATTCCCGTAATTGCTCTTAACATTGCTAAACTTACCGCAACACCAACACCAACAGAAATAAAAGCCATCAATGTTTTATTAGAAATTGCCCCATCAGTTACATCTCGTACTTGATTTTTTAAAGTCGATACTGAAGGTTCAGCTAAAACAATAACTGTTCCTAAAACTAAAGCAAGTGGTGGTAATAACCATTTGTTATACTCTGCTAATGTTGATCCTAAATAGCCTCCAATAGCTAAAAAGCCCGTATTAGCTCCAATCAAAAAGATTGTTAAACCTATATAAGTTACAAAAAAACCACCAATAATCGCAAACACTACCCTAGGTGCATCTTTAAAGAAAATAAAGTGCATTACTAAATAAACTAATAACATTGGCAGTAAAGCAATTGCAACTTCTTTTAAATGAATTTTCGCTTCACTTAAAACAATATTAAAGAAATCATTAACACTATTAATTTCATGCAAAGTTGATGCTTCAGCTGATAAACTATCTAATTTACCTTGACTTTCATAAATCAATCCTAAGATCATAACTGCGATAATTGCTCCAATTAAACTTGTTCCAATTAAACCGAAGTTATCATCTTGAGATCCTTTATCTCCTCTAATATAGGCAACACCAACACCAATTGACATAATAAATGGTACTGTTAAAGGTCCTGTTGTAACTCCTCCAGATTCAAAGGCCATCGGCACAAACTTTTCTGGTAAGAAAACCCCTAAAATAAAAATTATTGCATAACCACCAAGTAGAATATACTTAAGTGGTATTTGGAAAACAATTCTTAATAAGGCAATGACTAAGAAAACCCCAATTCCAATTCCAATACTTACAATTAAAACCAATCTATCAATTCCTGTTTGCACTGCTAAAACCGAAAGGTTAGGCTCAGCAACTGTAATCAAAAATCCTAAAACTAAACCAAATAAAACAAACAACCAAATTTTTTGTTTCTTGGTAATTGCAGCTCCAATCTTTTCTCCAACCCTAGATAATGATAAATCTATCCCTAAGTTATAAATAGCAATCCCAATTACTAAACAAATAGCTGCAAAAACAAACATTAAGGTATTACCAAGATCAATCTTAAAAAAGCCTACAATCAAAACCAAAACAATGATTGATATTGGTAAAACAGCAGAAAGTGAATCTTTAAATTTTTCTAACAATAATTTCTTCAAGTCTATAAAACTCCTTTCATAAAGATAAAGCCCTCTTTTTTAAAGAAGGCTCAAAATATTACCAAAGCTTTTTCAAAGCTGAATATACTTGATAAACTGGTAAGCCATAAGTATTATAAATGTCTCCATCTATTTTCTTAATGTAGCGGCTTCCAAATCCCTTAGCACTATAAGCACCTGGTTTATCAAAAACCTCACCTGTATTTACATAATACTCAATTTCATCTTCGCTCATTTCCCCAAACGTAACTTTAGTAACTGCATCTACATATTCAACTTTATCTTTGTATTTCAAATAGCAAGCAGTAATAACTTCATGTGTTTTACCACTTAATTCTCTTAAAATCTCTTTAGCATGTTCTTCATCTTTAGGTTTAGGTAAAGACTTACCATCTAAATTAACAACAGTAACAACGCCAATTACGATATCGTTAGGATATTGCCTATGAACATAGTCGCATTTACGTTTTGCAAGAATCTGTGCTTCTTCAAAAGGAGAAACATTTTCTACTTTATCATCAACTAAGGCAACTACAATCCTACTCTTAAGTCCGGAAAAATCCATTACTTCTTTTCTTCTTCTTGATCTTGATGCTAATAGTAATTCTTTCATATTTCCCTCCAATATACACAATTATAACAAAATATCACTAATATTTCAAGTGTTAAAAAACAAAATTAAGCAGCACCAAAAAGGAAAAGCCCCATGATCATTTCCAAAGTGAAACTGAAAAAAGTTGATGCAGTAGAAAGACCTAAAAACTTAATACCCTTATTAGTCTTATCTTTAAAGAAAAGTAAAGTATATACAGATACACTAATCCAAAAAATCAAAGGTACTAGTAAATATAAACTATAATACAAATATGATATTTTATATTTAACTAAATATAAAACTGTGTAAACAATAGCCATAACTAATGGTGCGATTCCTAAAATGTAATAATTGACTTTATTTAAATTAAAAATATCTAAAATTGAAACTACAATCATTAAACCAAAAGTAACAGACCCAAAGTAAAACAAAATTGAATAAAGAAAATCATAAACATCAGTTACAATAAATGATAGTGCTATTATAAATCCAGGTAATAAAATTACTAAATCTAAAACATTTTTCACTACTTTACTCAAAGTTAATAAACTTGCTAAAAACTGATGAGCAATATAAATTCCTAAAAATATTATTGATACCCCAATTGCAATAAAATAATATGTATCATAATCTGTAATTATAAAAACAATTGAAGGAACAAGGGAACAAAAACTTACAAGTAATATAAGCATTGGATAAATTTTTTTATTTTTCATCTTAACTCACCCCCATAAAAGCCATAAAAGGACTTAAAGTAATCATAACCATATTCACAGTTGTCATTATTAAAAATACTTTTTGCTCATTTTCCTTGTGAGTAAATAAAGCTAGAACACTAATTCCTTCTGCAACTAAAATAATTAAAAACAAAAGAAGATAGCCAATAAAATAATGATCACCAATCCTAAAAAATGGTAAACTAGCCAAAAGTGTAAATACTAAACTTAAGTATTTATACCACTTTACTTTACCAATTGCAAATACTGATCCAACTAAATAAGCAAAATAAAGAATTAAAAGAATAAACATTACTAAAACGAAACCTTTTAAATTAAAATCTGTCAAAATTGGTAATCCAATAATCAATAAACACAAAATCAACCCTAAAGGCAAAAGCGATTCAAATAAAGATGAATCAAGCGTATAATTCATAAATCCTGAAACTAAAACTAAGAAAAACAAAAATGCAAAAAGCAGAATAATATTAAAATCAAAACGAAATTCAAAACGACTAGGATGAATATCATCTCCAATAAATAACTTTGCATAATAAAAACTAAGGAAATTAAAACGACAATCCCAATCAAGTTAATTAAAAAAACTTTACATTTTTTATTTCAAAATTACTTTTCATATGACCTCCTTTATATATTCATGTTATATCATAAAAAAAGCCCCATCGGGGCTTTTAATTTATTAATTATTAGAATAATCCTAATCCACCAATATTTAGGAATAGTCCTGAACAAATTGATGCAACTAAGCTTACTACTGTAATTTGTGTGTTAATTGATGGACCTGCAGTATCCTTAAATGGATCACCAACAGTATCACCAATTACGGCTGCTTTATGAGCATCACTACCTACACCACCATTATGTCCTGCTTCTACATACTTCTTGGCATTATCCCATAAACCACCAGCATTACTCATGAATAGTGATAATAGTAATCCAGAAACAATGTTACCTAGTAAGAAACCACCAATAGCACTTACTCCACCTACAATACCTACAATAATTGTAGTTAGAATTGCAAATAAGCCACTTGGGATTAATTCTTTTAATGAACCAACAGTTGCAATATCAATACATTTATCGTATTCAGCTTCAACTCCAGGTTTACCTTCAAGTAATCCTTCAATTTCATTAAATTGACGATGAATTTCTGCTACCATACGGCTTGCATTTTTATTAACACCCATCATTAATAGTGCACTAAAGACAGCTGGTACTGCTGCACCAATGATAATACCAAAGAACACTACTGGATCAGTAATATTAAAGTATTCAAATGGTTTAACTAAATTACCATAAGCGTTAGTGTATCCACCAAGACCAGCATTTAAAATTCTTTCATTTACTTCACTAATAAATGCTCCAAGCAAAGATACAACTGTTAACCCGGCAGCACCAATTGAGAATCCTTTAGTAACTGCTTTAACAGTATTTCCTGCTGAGTCAAGTTTATCAGTAATCTCAACAATCTCATCACCAAATCCGCCCATTTCAGCTAAGCC
>DUOW01000052.1 GCA_012838635.1 Acholeplasma sp. | reverse complement strand
TTTGCCGCGAAGTATGTTACCTTCCCCGTATTCTTTCTCCCCCGCCTCTATCAGAAGTACTATTTCGAAAAGCAAGTCTTTGATAAGATGCATCAACTCATCGTGTTCGCCACGTATGTCATCCCGCGATTCCCCTATCGTATGGAGGGTATCACAACTCTGCTGGATAACACACGCGATGGCAGGAGACCGCCCATCATGCTTTAACTCAGTTGTCATCACACATCACCATCCACCAACCTGTGATAAGTTCTGTATGCTTTAGCCAGCTCTTCACTACAAAGCATTGCACCAGGGCCATACTCCTTTTCTACAGCGTCCATCAATTCCAGTATCTGCCAAAGAAGGTCACACACAATACCCTCCACCTCATCACGTGTACCATTCCTTTTGTGGTGGATTGAATATGACCACTGGGTAAACCGCCTATGCTGTAAGATAGCCTGCTTCACCGTGTCGGAAGCTTCAATATGCTTCGGCCTGCTCACCGCCATCACCACACTCACTGCACTCTTTCACGTTCTTATAGCACAATTGCCTGTACGTTTCAGCCGCCTTGTAAACCTCCTCGGCACAAGGTAGCACCCCAGGCCCGTACACTTTACTGGCCTCCTCTATCAAGCACTCTGCCCCACAGAGAAAATTGAGTATCATGTTATTGACCTCTTCCCGTACCCCATCCACGCCCCCACACATCATACTCAATTCAAAAAGGTATTCTTCACTCTGTTCGACAATAGCTTTGATACGGTCATCGCCTTCTACTCTCGGGTCATGCATGTTGCTTCAGGCTCCCTTCAGTAGTAACTCGTATGTTTTGTATGCCTTGGCCAACTCATCACTGCAAGGCATCGCACCCTTACCGTACTCCTTTTCCACATCACCTATCAATTCCAATATCTGCTGCAGCATGTCATACACGTCACCTTCCGCCTCGTCACGTGTACTGTCCCGCTTGTGATATGCTGAGTATGACCATTGAGCAGATGGTCGCATATCAGTCTTCTCCCTTCCCATCTTCTCCATTATCATTTTGTCCCGCCGTGCCACACCGCACACACTCATCTACATACTGGTAGCATAGCTGATTATAGGTTTCACAGGCATCGTTCAGCACGTCCACACAAGGCAGCTCTCCCTTACCACAAACATTTTCAGCACCATCCAGCAAGATTGTAGTAGCACATAGAAGGTCATAGACCAAAGCGACTACTGCCATCCGTCCCCCTCCAACCTTCCCATCCCACAGTTTGCTCAGCTCTGCCAGGTGCACTGCACTCTTTTCAACAACAGCTTCAATGCGCTTATCATTGTCCACTGATACACTGCCCATCCCATCTTCTCCATTATCGTTTTGTCCGAACATGCCATCAGTCTACTCCCCCACACCTGCCCCTGTCAACTCTATCTTACAACCTAACTCAGCGCACCTCAAAGCAATGCTTCCCGCCCTTCCCCGCTGCCACATAGTCGTCCAGTGTCACCTCTTCAACAGACACTATCCGCTTGATACCACGTATCTGGTGGTTCTTATTACGGTAAACCTCTGAGGCGGTAAGTCTGGTTGCAATGTACCACTCCTCGTGCAAACGTGTTCTCAGTCCTTGGTGCGCTACGATTACTAACAGCTTGTAGTATCTGGGGGGCCTATCGCGTTTCCTCATAGTTACTCCCCGGTAAGCGTAATGATACGGTCGAAGTACTGGTCGTATTCTTCCCCAAAGGTATGACTGGTGATGATTACCTGCATACCAAGCTTGTCACACAGCCCCCTCAGGAAGCGGCACAATGCCTCCGGCCTCTCCTTATCTATACCGGCAAACGGTTCATCCATGACCACCACACGGTTCAGCGCAGGATTGTGTATAGCTACCACCAAAGGCCGTAGCACCGCATCAGCTATAACCTCAGCCATACTCAACCCATCTGTGTCTATCGGGTTACCCATCCTTCCTTGAGTACCACTGGCTATGTC
Source organism: Acholeplasma sp. (assembly GCA_012838635.1). Lineage (GTDB taxonomy): Bacteria > Bacillota_I > Bacilli_A > ML615J-28 > CAG-698 > DUNF01. The sequence continues at coordinate 449 of DUOW01000052.1, read as the reverse complement.
GGCTATCCATCCCTGCTTCGGTAGCTGTCTGAACGAAATGTCGAATACTGCATTATCGCCAAACAGTTCATGGACTGCTTCGTTAGCTATCGGGTTGATTGTATCCACTACATACTCCCGCGCACCACCTGACAGGGAACGTAACAGGCTGACAACATCATCAAGCTTTGCCGCTTCAGCCTCCAGTTCAGCCTCCCTCTCCTTCAATGCAGTCAGGTTAGATTTAGCTTTGTCATAGAAGGCACGCATACCGATTAGCTTGTTCTTAGTTGCATTACAAGATGCCGTGAGCTGTTGTATCCTGTCCAACATCGTAGGTGCCCTCCTCTATTGCAACCTGTTTCGCCTCGGTATCGTTGATAAGTTTCTCGGCTTCGTCTAGCAACCGTTCTGCCTTCTGCCGCAATGCTGCAATATCTTCAGGCTTCGTGATACCCAGTTCTTCCAGT
>DUOW01000041.1 GCA_012838635.1 Acholeplasma sp. | reverse complement strand
AATACGGCGTTAAAAGACCTAAATAACTAAAATAAAATAATATAAATGAAAGGAGGAATAACATGCCAAGAAAAGGACATGTACCAAAGAGAAAGGTTTTACCTGATCCGATATATAATTCACCAGTTGTTACAAGATTAATTAATAATGTAATGAAAGATGGTAAAAGAGGAGTAGCTCAAGATATTATTTATGGTGCCTTTGCAAGAGTTGAAAAACAAACTGGAAGACCAGCATTAGATGTATTTAATGATGCCCTTGCAAACATCACTCCAGAACTTGAGGTTAGAGCTAGAAGAATTGGAGGTGCTAACTATCAAGTTCCTTGTGAAGTTAGACCTGAACGTAAAATTACTTTATGTCTACGCTGGCTAACTCAATATTCTCGTCTAAGAAGAGAAAAGACAATGGTTGAAAGATTAGCTGCGGAGATTATGGATGCTGCAAACGGTCAAGGTGCATCAGTTAAGAGAAGAGACGATGTACATAGAATGGCTGAAGCAAACAAAGCCTTTGCTCACTATCAATGGTAGAAGACTATGGGAAGAGACGTAGCATTACATAAATTAAGAAATATAGGAATTATGGCTCATATAGATGCCGGTAAGACTACCTTATCTGAAAGAATACTTTATCATACTGGAAAGATTCATAAAGTTGGTGAAACTCATGATGGTTCAGCTACAATGGACTGGATGGTTCAAGAACAAGAAAGAGGTATCACTATTACATCAGCAGCTACAACAGCTTACTGGAAAGGTTATCGTTACAATTTAATCGATACTCCAGGACACGTAGATTTTACCGTTGAAGTATCAAGATCTTTAAGAGTTCTAGATGGTGCGATTACTGTACTTGATGCTCAAGCAGGTGTTGAACCTCAAACTGAAACAGTTTGGAGACAAGCTACTGAATATAATGTTCCAAGATTAGTGTTTGCGAATAAAATGGATAAAACAGGTGCTAACTTTGAATATTCAATTAGTACAATTGCAAGTAGACTTGGAGCTAAAGCTTGTGCCATCCAATGGCCAATTGGAGCTGAACAATTCTTTACTGGAATTGTTGACTTAGTTACTATGAAAGCTTACAAATATCAAGGTGATATTGATGAGAGTGTAGAAGAGATTGAAATCCCTGCAGACTTAATTACTAAAGTAAGTGAAAAAAGAGAAGAATTAATTGCAACTGTAGCTGATTATGATGAAGAGTTAATGATGACTTACTTAGAAGGAGAAGAAATCTCTGTTGATTTATTAAAGCAAGCAATTAGAAATGCAACTTTATCAGTAGAGTTTTTCCCAGTATTATGCGGAACAGCATTTAAGAATAAAGGTGTTAAGTTATTACTTGATGCAATTATTGATTATTTACCTGCTCCAGATGATGTACCTGCGATTAAAGCAACAAGAGTAAGTGATGATAAGGAACTTGAAATTCATTCGTCAGATGATGATGAATTTTCGGCTTTAGCATTTAAAGTTGTAACTGATCCTTATGTAGGTAAACTAACTTACATTAGAGTATATTCGGGTGTCTTAAAATCAGGAAGTTATGTTTATAATTCATCTAGAGGCCAAAAAGAGAGAATCGGAAGAATTTTATTAATGCATTCAAATTCTCGTAGTGAAATTACTGAAGTTTACTCAGGAGAGATTGCAGCAATTGTAGGTTTAAAGAACACAACTACAGGAGATACTTTGTGTTCGCAAAAAAGAGAAATTATATTAGAGAATATTATTTTCCCAGAACCAGTTATCTCAGTTGCAATTGAACCTAAAACTAAACAAGATCAAGACAAAATGGGTACAGCTTTAATGAAGCTTGCGGAAGAAGATCCAACTTTTAAAACTCATACTAATAAAGAAACAGGACAAACAATTATTTCCGGGATGGGAGAGTTACACTTAGACATTATCGTTGATCGCTTAAGAAGAGAATTTAGTGTTGATGCGAATGTTGGTGCACCTCAAGTTTCATACCGTGAAACTATTACCCAACCAGCAGAAATTCAAGGAAAGTTTGTTCGTCAATCTGGTGGTAGAGGACAATACGGAGATGTTCAAATTCGTTTTGAACCTAACCCAGGTAAAGGTTATGAGTTTGTAAATGCAATTGTAGGTGGAGTTATCCCTAAGGAATATATTCCTGCAGTTGATAAAGGCTTACAAACAGCAATGGAAAGTGGAGTTTTAGCAGGCTACCCAACAATCGACCTTAAGGCTACTTTATACTTTGGTTCATACCATGAAGTAGACTCAAGTCAAATTGCTTTTGAAGTAGCTGCAAATTATGCTTTTAGAGAAACTAAAAACAAATGTAAACCAGTAATTTTAGAGCCAATTATGAATGTGGAAGTAATTGTTCCAGATGAATATTTAGGAAATGTAATCGGTGACTTAATTAGTAGAAGAGGAAACATTGTTAGCCAAGAGATGAGAGGAAATGTTCAAGGTCTTAAGGCTACAGTACCACTTTCTTCAATGTTTGGTTATGCAACTTCACTACGTAGCAATACGCAAGGAAGAGGTAACTATACAATTCAGTTTGGTCATTACGATAGAGTCCCTCTTGCAATCCAAGAGGAAATAGTAGCAAAAAGAATAGCTTAAAAGACATAAATTACTTGAAATTTATGTGAAAATATTATAAAATATAAGAGAATTAATAGGAGGAATTATAATGGCAAAAGCTAAATTTGTACGTACAAAACCACACGTT
>DUOW01000053.1 GCA_012838635.1 Acholeplasma sp. | reverse complement strand
CGCTGCTTTTGCAGCCCCGGTTACCTTATGAACCCCATTTACACCTTCTTCCATTGCTTCAGTTACAACGGTTATAAAATCAACCGAGGATATAACCCCTTTTGATAATTCATCTTGTACTTCGGCAACATTTCTTCCGGTTGCTTTGGCATACATATCGGTTGCATTTATTCCCATCCTTGTCAACCTATTCAACTGATACATTTCAACCTTGCCTTTGGATATCATCTTACCCAATGCATCGGTAGCATCTTCCAATTGTTCATTTGTACCTTTACCATAAAAAGCAACCGCATCCGCCCAAGTTGTAATTAGTTCAGTAGACTTTTTTAACCCCACTCCCCTTGTAACAAAGTTTTGTGAGGCTTTCGCTGCAACATCAAGCCCGTAAGCCGTCCCAAGTACCGCCTCATTTAAATCATTTAGCACTACTTTCGCAGCATCGGTGCTACCGCTAATTATTCCCATGACCCTTTCAAAGTTGTGCATGGTATCCATTCTATCAAAAGCCCTACCAAAGTCCATTAAGCCCAGTTTTCCTAATGTGCCTTTAAATAATTGCAAGCCTTGGTTGGCTACTATAATTGCTTTTTGCCAACCCTTAAAGCCCGAGCTCACCCTTTCTTGCTTTGGGGGTATAGGGTCAATTCCATTACTAAATTTATCAAGGGCATCGGAGGCCGCTTGGGCATCTCTTTTTACAGTATCAAATGCTTTATTACTAATTTTATCGACGCCCGCCATTGCATCCACGGTACTATCCAAGGACTTAATTATTGACCTTAATACTGGTGTCATCCTATCTTGCATTGTAATTGTATTACGAACTGTTGCCATTATCTGCGACCTCCTTTCCTCCTTAATTTAGAATTTTGCTTCTTTTCTTCTGCTATTCTTTCATCAATCATAGCAATTACTAACGCTTTCTCTTTACGAGGAAGGCTAACAAATCGGGACGGTTCCCAATGAAACTTGTTTAACGCATAATACGCATACCAAGTTTCGCCATCGCCTTCCTTTAAGAGTTTTTTGCTTCTTCCACCTCATCTTCCATATCTTTATCAAATCCAGATAATGCTGAAATTTCTTGGGCAAGCTCGGAAATTTCACCCGCCAACAAACTTTTATATAAAAACTGTTCAGGAGTTTGGCATCCGGCTTTTTTAATGCTCTCGGCATCCCTAAAGTTTGGCACTAATGTATGGTTTAGAACTACTAATTCATTGAAAGTTTTACTATCAAATTCAATTTTCCTTTTCTTGCCAATTTTAGTCGACATTTTTTGATATTCAGCAAACTCCGGTCCCGTCATCCCCTTAATTTTAAAGGGGAATTTGGCAAGTCTTGGTGATACTATTACTTCTTCGGTTAAATTATCAACCGGGTTTTCAATTAAAAACTGCATTAAATTACTCATCTTATTTTCCCTCCTAATAAACTAATTAAATAACCGGGTTTCCAAAACTATCCAACACATCAAAATCATCAAATGTGAAATCAATATCATCATCTAATGTATCGGAGTCGGTGTCCAGTTTTGCCAAAACAACACTATCAATATTACAATTGTACAGCACCACCGTCTGCTTACCAATAGTAGAGGTAGGGTCATCATTAACTATTGTAATATTGAAGT
>DUOW01000062.1 GCA_012838635.1 Acholeplasma sp. | reverse complement strand
TCTGAAGCGTATGCAGTATTTGTTGGAGTAGATTGAAATGATGTTACCTTGTTAGCTGCGTCTTCTGGAGTGTATCCTAATGTATCTTGTTTAGCATTTAATGCTGTTTTAACTGCTTTTCCTGTAGGATAGTCTGTGTCATTATCTGTAATTGTGGTTTTTTTATTAGCTGTATCTTCTTTAAGACTTAATTTATCGACCCAAGAACCCTCAGTTAAAGCAGTAGCTTCATATCTTAATCCAGTATCTTCATCAATATATATTTGACCAAGAAAGTCTGGAGTAATTGCTGTTGGAGCACCGCTTCCAGATTTTGATACTCTTAATTTATTTGCCATAATTTATCTCGTTATATTTATCTATAATTGCTTGATGAGGAGCTTTCTTTGCTTCCCATTCTGCTATTACTAAATCTATTTTAGCTATCTCTTCTTGAGCTTTTTTAATATCGTGTAAGATAATATTTGGCTCAATTTCTGTTGGAGTAATAATTTCTTTTAATGTTTCTCCCTCTACCTCCCAAGTTGTTATTGTTTTAATTTCTTCTTCCATATTTTTATTTATTTTTCAATCTCCACCATAAAGTTTTATCTTAGGTAAAGATGTTTTCATTACTATTTTTGGATTATATGAATTATAAAGTGTTTTTATTTCTGTTTCAGATAAGGCGCGGTTGTAGATACGGACATCGTCAATTGAACCATTGAAATAGGTATCTGTATTTCCATCACCTCTTCGGCCAATATTAAAAACATTACTAGAAACAGCTGTAGGTGTCCCGTATCCAGAATTAGTTTGTTCTATCGTATTAACATACAATGATATGTCGTTTATGTTTGATTTCCATAAACCAACCACATAAATCCATTCATTTAACGGTGTCGTCTCCGGATTCATAGCCTTCCTATAAATAATGCCATCTTTGTAACCATAAAACTGTAGCTGATTGTTGAATCTTGTACCAGAAAATTGAAGGTTATTTGCTGGGGAAATTGTTTCCGTTATATCTATAATTCTTTTATAGGTGCTTTGACCAGAAAAAGTTTTAGCATTCATCCAAAATGAAATGGTAAAATCTTGTGTAGTAAATCCTATAAGTTCATTTGGGAAATCAATATTAATATAATCATCTACCCCGTCAAAACTCATTGCCTTATTAGGCTGTCCCATTCTATCTGTTGTAAAGGTAGCACCATAAATTGTACCGTCATTTTCGTATGGTGTTTTGTCTGCAAGTAAAGAACCCTTAAGGCTATCTTGTGACATAGTCCAGTGTCCTACTAATCCTTTTTGTAAACTATCTATATGCAAACTTGGATTATATGAATTATAAAGTGTTTTTATTTCTGTTTCAGATAATGCGCGGTTGTAGATGCGGACATCGTCAATAGAACCATTGAATCTTCCTTCTGTAGAAGTGTATGAACCTATAATAGTATTAGTTCCTTGATATATGCTATCTACTGCAGTTTTAGTAATCACAAGATTACCATTCAAATACACTTTTACTGTTGTTCCTTCTCTTGTTATCACGCAGTGTAAGTGTTTATTATATTCTACAGAAACAGTTTCTGTTTCCTCACCAATTCTAAAACCAACATTAGACTTATCGAATCCAAACCAAAATCTTCCGCTATCTGCAGCCAAATATTGTCCCAAAAATGATTCGTAACTATTAGGTAAACTATCTTTATAACACCACAAAGAAATGGAAAAATCTCCTGCTGGAATTATTGGAGTTCCACAATCTATATAATCATTCACTCCGTCAAAACTCATCGCACTATTCGCCTTGCCCTTTCTGTCAGTAGTAAAAGTAGCACCATATATTGTA
>DUOW01000040.1 GCA_012838635.1 Acholeplasma sp. | reverse complement strand
TCGGCTCTCGCCTTTGCTTTATTCCGTAAACACGTATGTTTAACTTTTAAAATATTATAGAAATGATTAAAGACGATGGAAGTTTATCTTTTCTCAATATAGAGCCAGACAAATCAAACAGACAATTTAATTGTCCAGAAATAACGCAACAAAAGCTAATCAACTTGCAGTTTTTTGTTGTAGATTATTTAGATGAAATAAAGACTAAATACGGGAACAATCGATTTCTTGTTAAGATTAAATTCAACCTTGAAGATAGTGAATCAGAAGCAAGAAAGTTTTTCACCAATTCAAAAGAGATTAAATATGTGTTGTCAAAAGTAAAAGAATTAAATGCTTTTCCACGTAAGGTTACAATGAAAGCAAGTGGCAACCGATATTATTTAGAATAAACATATAGGTTGTCTACTGTGAGGGGTGTTCTCTTCGGCGGTAATGCGAATTATGGCACGAATGCGGGTCTCGCTTACTCGAATTCGAATAACACCTTTTCGAATACGAATACGAATATCAGCTCTCACCTATGCTATAGAAGTAAATACAGTAGAAGCCTTGCCTCTTGGCAAAAAATAAATAATTTAAATGACGTATTGGTAGAAACTCGAAGGTTCGTCAGATAAAGCAAAGCAATGAAAAGGATAGGAAAATTATACGATAAGATAATCAGCTTAGACAATCTTTATGAAGCAGACAGCGTAGCTCGTAAAGGTAAATTGAGGTCTTATGGAGTGAGAATTCATGATAGAAATAAGCATAAAAACCTATTAGCATTACATATTGCACTTAAAAACAAAACATTTCAGACATCGGATTATGATATATTTAAAATATATAAGCCAAAAGAAAGGGATATATACAGATTGCCATACTATCCAGATAGAATAGTTCATCATGCTGTAATGAATATATTAGAACCTATTTGGGTGTCTATTTTTACAGCTGATACTTACAGTTGTATTAAAGGCAAAGGCATTCATTCTGCTGTTAGATCTTTACAGAAAGCATTAAACAGCGACAATGAAGGGACAGAGTATTGTTTGAAGTTGGACATCAGGAAGTTTTATCCAACTATTAATCACGACATATTGAAAGATATTATAGCAAAAAAGATTAAGGACAAAGACGTATTGTGGTTATTAGGAAATATAATAGATTCCGTGCCTGACAAAGAGGGTGTTCCTATTGGCAATTATTTATCTCAATATTTCGCTAATTTATATCTTGCATATTTCGATCATTGGATCAAGGAAGTTAAGCATAGAAAGTATTATTGGAGATATGCAGATGATATTGTAGTTCTTTCAGACAATAAAGCAGATTTAAGATTGTTGTTAGTAGATATAAATGAATACTTAAACAATAAATTAAAATTAGAAGTGAAAGATAATTGGCAAATATTTCCTGTAAAGTCGAGAGGTATTGATTTTGTAGGATATGTTTTTTATCACACTCACACAAGGTTAAGAAAAAGCATTAAGCAGAGTTTAGCAAGGAAGGTTGCCAAGTCAAAGAAAAATATAGAGTGTGAGAAACATCACAGGTCGATAGCATCATACTGGGGATGGATGAAGCACTGCAATTCAGTTAATTTAGAATATAAATTATTTAACAATACAATATATGAGAACAAATTCAGACGTTAAACCAATGGCTATAATGCCTTTAGGAGATGGAACCTATCACTTCAATTATAATATAGAAGAGGTGATTGATGAGGAGGGTAATAAATCATTTAATTGCGATACTATACATGTGAGAGATATTTCATATGATAATTTAGTATCAAAAATGATTGCTGAAAAATATACAATAGATAATGAATTAGCACTTCACAGACAAAGAGAAATAAAAACAGAAGAGTTTCAAGAATACTTTGATTACTGTGAGGAGTGCAAACGAACCGTGAGAGAGGCATTGAGAAATGAAGAGGTTGCCGAACTTTAAAACAATAAACAAGTATTTTAAGCTATGAGAGTATTCCGTTCAACCGTTGAGAACCCTTTTGAGTATGTCCAAGATGGGCTTTGGAGGAAAGGCACATACACCTACCAAGCACTCGTTAAGAGTGCCGTAGGCTATGCCTT
>DUOW01000039.1 GCA_012838635.1 Acholeplasma sp. | reverse complement strand
TTCATAATGCATACGATTAGCATTACGAATTCTTGTTAGCATATCAGCAATTGGATCAGTCATTCCCATTCTCTAAACCTCCTTACCAACTTGCTTTTCTAACACCAGGGATTTTTCCCTCATTCGCAAGTTCTCTAAAACAAATACGGCATAAACCAAATTTACTAAAAACAGCTCTTGGTCTGCCACAACGTTGACAACGTGTATAGTTTCTAACTTTGAACTTTGGTGTTCTCTTATTCTTTACAACTAATGATTTTTTAGCCATTTAAATTTACTACTTTCTAAAAGGTAATCCTAATAGAGTTAGTAGTTCCCTCCCTTCTTCATCAGAAGTAGCTGTTGTTACAATAACAACATCCATACCTCTAATTTTTAATACTTTATCATAATTAACTTCTGGGAAGATTAATTGCTCTTTTAATCCCATTGTATAGTTACCATGTCCGTCAAATGAATTCTTAGATAAACCTCTAAAGTCTCTTACTCTTGGTAAAGCAACTGATACTAATTTATCATAGAAGTGATACATTCTATCTCCTCTTAAAGTTACTTTACAACCAATTGAAGAACCTTCTCTTAGTTTAAATGCAGCAATAGATTTCTTAGCTTTTGTAATGATTGGTTTTTGACCAGTGATTTGTGTTAATTCTTCTACCGCAGCATCTAATAGTTTAGAATTGTGAATAGCATCTCCAACTCCGATATTAACTACGATCTTTTCAAGTTTTGGAACTTGCATTACAGATGAGTAGTTAAACTTTTTCATCATTTGAGGGATAACATTTTCTTTATATGTTTCTAATACTCTATTCATAACTCCTCCTATTTCTTAACCTTATCTAGTTCATTTCCTGTTTTTTTAGCATATCTGATTTTTTGACCATCAACCATTTTATAACCTACTCTTGTAGCTTCATTAGTTTTTGGATCAACTACTTGAACTTTAGAGATGTGAATTGGTGCTTCTTTTTTTACAATCCCGCCATCAGGATATGCAGCAGAAGGTGCAGCGTGTTTTGTAACAATATTTACTCCTTCAACAACAATTTTGTTAGTTTTAGGATAAACTCTTAAAACTGTACCAACGCGACCTTTACTATTTCCACTAATTACTTTAACTGTGTCTCCCTTTTTTACAAACATAATGTTTCTCCTTATAGTACCTCTGGAGCTAAAGAGATAATTCTCATGAAGTTCTTTTCACGTAATTCTCTAGCTACAGGGCCAAAAATTCTTGTTCCACGAGGAGTTAGATCATCTTTTAAAATAACAGCGGCATTATCATCAAATTTGATATAAGAGCCGTCTTTACGACCTAATCCAAATTTAGTTCTCACAACTACAGCTTTCACTACATCACCTTTTTTTACTGCACCACCAGGTGTTGCGCTTTTTACTGTAGCAATAATGATATCTCCAATATTAGCATATCTTTTTCTTGTACCACCTAAAACCCTAATAGTAAGGATTTCTTTAGCACCAGAATTGTCGGCTACTTTTAATCTTGATTCTTGTTGGATCATTGATAGCCTCCTATAATTGTTCAGCCTTTTCTAAAATTTCTACTAAGTAAAAATGCTTAGTTTTAGATAAAGGTCTGCTTTCTACAATCTTAACTTTGTCTCCAATATTAGCAGAGTTAGTTTCATCATGTGCTGCTAATCTTGTAGTTTTCTTAATTCTTTTACCTAGAACAGGATGTTTCACGTGGCGATCAACAGCTACAATGATAGTCTTGTCACCTTTATTAGAAACAACTGTTCCAATAAATGATTTTTTTGTATTCTTTTCCATTTATAACCTACTTTCTCGCCTCTTCTAACTTGCGTTCTGTTAATACTGTCTTCATTCTAGCGATTTGTTTTCTTGTTTTCTTAATTTGCGCTGTGTTTTCTAATTTACCAACGGCAGCTTGAAAACGTAAGTTAAACAATTCTTGTTTTAATGAAGCAATGTTCTTATTAATAGTGGCGTCATCTAAAGCTCTAATTTCTTCAGCTTTACTAACGGCTTTTACAACTTCTACTTTTTTAGCTTTCTTTTCTCTTGCCATTATTTGTCACCACTTTCCTTTCTTACAAATTTTGTAGTAATAGGTAGTTTGTGAGCTGCAAGTCTTAATGCTTCTCTAGCTACTGCTTCTGAAACACCAGCAACTTCAAACATAACTGTACCTTTTTTAACTACAGCTACGAATCCTTCTGGACTACCTTTACCTCCACCCATACGTACTTCTAAAGGCTTTTTAGTTTTAGCCATATGAGGGAATACTCTAATCCATACTTTACCTTCACGTTTCATCAAACGAGTCATAGCGATTCTGGCAGCTTCGATTTGGTTTTGTGTTAACCAGCAACCTTCTTTAGCCATTAAGCCGTAGTCGCCAAAAGCAACTGTTTTAGCACCTTTAGCTTTACCTTCATAACTTGTACGATGAGGACGACGGAATTTTGTTCTTTTAGGCATCAACATGAGTTATTTCCCCTCCTTTTTGTTTTTACGTGATAAAATCTCACCACGACAAATCCAAACTTTAACGCCTAGTTTACCATATGTAGTATTAGCTTCAGCTGTAGCATAGTCAATATCACTTCTTAATGTATGAAGTGGTACTGTACCTTCGTTGTATCCTTCGCCACGAGCCATTTCAGCTCCACCTAAACGACCAGATACTAATGTCTTAATTCCTTTAGCTCCAGCTTTCATTGTTCTTTCAATAGCTTGTTTTTGCACTCTTCTAAATGAAGCTCTTGCTTCAAGTTGTCTTGCAATGTTTTCTGCTACTAATAGAGCATCAAGTTCTGGTTGCTTAATATCTACAATAGTGATATATACTCTTTTGTTTGTTTGTTTTTGTAAGTAGTTAGCAAGGTCTTGTTTTGTAGATCCTTTCGAACCAATAACAACACCTGGTCTACCAGTATATATCGTAAGCATTATTTTGTTTTTTGTTCTTTCAATTACAATACGAGAGATAGCAGCATCTACAGGTTTTTGATTTCTTCCAGTTAGATTACTATAGTATTCACGTACAGCTTCTCTAATCTTTAAATCTTCACCTAGGATTTCTGCAACTTGGTCTTTATCGGCATACCAAACAGCATCCCAATCTCTAACGATACCAAGTCTCATTCCTTTTGGATTAACTTTTTGTCCCATAGATTTCCTACTCCCTTTCTGCCACTACAATTGTAATGTGGCTTGTCCTTTTTAATATTTGGTCAGCTCCACCTTTAGCACGAGGTCTAAATCTCTTTAAAGTTGGTCCATCATTTACTAGTGCCTTTTCTACATATAATTTACTAGCGTCTAGTTCATAGTTATGGACAGCATTAGCAGCTGCTGATTTAATAACTTTAGAAATTAATTTTGAAGCTTTCTTATCAGTAAGCATTAAAATTGAATATGCATGTTCTACATCTTTACCTCTTACTAAATCAATAACTAATCTAGCTTTACGAGGAGAGATACGAACCATCTTCGCTGTTGCTTCAGCTCTTTTAACTTCTGCCATATCTATCTACCTTTCTCTTTCTTAGATGCGTGTCCTCTAAAAATTCTTGTTGGGGCAAATTCACCTAATTTATGACCTACCATATCTTCTGTAATATAAACAGGAATATGTTCTCTTCCATTATATACACCAATAGTAAAACCAATAAACTCAGGGTAGATAGTAGACCTACGTGACCAAGTTTGTATTAACTTTTTATGAGTTGCATTTTGTTGTTCAAGAACTTTATTCATTAAATGTTCATCAACAAAAGGTCCTTTTTTTAATGATCTAGCCATTTTCTTCCCTCCTATTTACTCTTTCTACGTTTTAAGATTAAGTCATTAGACTTTTTCTTTGGATTTCTAGTCTTCTTACCTAAAGCTGGTTTACCCCAAGGAGTACTTGGAGCTTGACGTCCAATTGGTGCTCTACCTTCACCACCACCATGAGGGTGATCAACAGGGTTCATAGCAGAACCTCTAACAGTAGGTCTAATACCTAAGTATCTAGTTCTACCAGCTTTTCCGATTCTTATAATACCGTGGTCAGCGTTAGAAACAACACCGATTGTTGCACGACATCTACCTAAGATCTTTCTTGATTCACCTGAAGCTAAACGAATAATAACATATTTATCTTCACGTCCTTGAATTTGCGCTGATGAACCAGCTGATCTTACAAGTTGTGCTCCTTTTCCAGGATGAAGTTCAATATTATGAATAACTGTACCTACAGGGATATTTTCTAAAGGTAAACTATTACCAACTTTAATATCTGCCTTTTCACCAGAAACAATTTTTTGACCAACAGTAAGTCCTGAAGGAGCAATAATGTATCTTTTTTCTCCATCTACATATGTAATTAGAGAAATGAATGCTGAACGATTTGGATCATATTCAATTGAAGTAACTTTACCTTCAATATCATCCTTATCTCTTTTGAAGTCAATTACACGGTACTTTCTCTTATGTCCACCGCCTTGATGACGAACAGTAACACGACCGTAATTATTTCTTCCACCTGCCTTCTTTAAAGGCTCTAATAAACTTTTTTCTGGAGTTGAAGTAGTAATTTCTTCAAAAGTTAGACCAGTCATATTACGACGAGCATTCGTAATTGGTTTAAATTTTTTAATTCCCATTTTCTCCTCCTTATACTTCAAAGACATCTAGATGATCATCTTTAGCTAAAGTAACAATAGCTTTTTTCACTGCAGGAGTATATCCTTGGTGTTGACCAACACGTCTTTTCTTCTTTTCTTCATTAATAATTTTTACTTGAACAACTTTTACTTTGAAGATTTGTTCAACTGCTTTTTTAACAGTTGTTTTTGTAGCACTTGGAGCTACTTCAAAAGTATATTGATTTTGTTCAATCAATTTAGTACTTTTTTCAGTAATAATTGGTGCTATTAAGATATCATAAATACTCATTATTTAAGTACCTCCACATATTCTAAAGCAGCTTCTTTTGTAAGGACTAACTTATCAGCTGAGATTAAGTCATATGCACTTACATGTTCAACTGTTTGAACTTTTACACTTGGAATGTTATTAGAAGATTGTAATACTTTTAAAGCTTCTTCTTTTTTGTCTTCTTCTGCTTTCTTTAGAATAACTAATGTTTTAAAGTTTTCTACTTCTAAAGCTTTTAAAACAGCTACAAACTCTTTTGTTTTTCCATTTTCAATTTTTAACTCATCTAAAACAATTAAATCTTTTGTAGCAAGTCTACTAGATAATAATGATTTAATTGCAAGGTCATTAACCTTACGGTTAACTTTCTTGTAATAGTCTCTTGGATGTGGTCCAAATACTACTCCACCACCAACCCATTGAGGTGATCTAATTGATCCTTGACGAGCTCTACCAGTTCCTTTTTGACGCCATGGCTTTTTACCACCACCACGCACTTCACTTCTACCTTTAACTTTGTGTGTTCCTTGACGCATTCCTGCTCTTTCGGCATTAATAACTTCATACACTACTTGTTCATTAGGTTCAATTTTATAAACTTCATCTTTTAAAGTAACAGTACCTACTTTTTCACCTAATTGGTTTAATACATTAACTCTTGGCATTGTTATTCTCCTCCTAAAGCAAGTGCTTCTGGATTAACTTCTTTAGTACCTTTCTTAACAGAATTTCTTACTAGAATATAAGATCCTTTAGCACCCGGAACGTTTCCTTTCACTAACATAATGTTTTTCTCTAAATCAATCTTTACAACTTCTAAGTTTTGTACAGTTGTAACTTCCCCACCTAGTCTACCAGGCATTTGACGGCCCTTAAAAATACGAGCTGGATCGATAGAGTTCATAGAACCTATTCCACGGTGATAACCTGAACCGTGAGCTTTAGGTCCAATACTGAAATTGTATCTTTTAATTACACCAGCATAACCTTTACCTTTGCTGATACCAGTAACATCTACAATTTCTCCTTCTTTAAAAATATTAGCTTTTACCAAGCTACCTACTTCAAAAGCTTGCATTTCCTCCCCAGCTATCTCTTTAACGAAGCGCTTAGGGTTTGCGTTAGCTTTTGCGGCATGACCAACTGCTGGTTTAGTTCTTTGTACTGGTTTTTTATCATCAAAACCAAGTTGAATAGCTACATAGCCATCTGTTTCCATAGTCTTCTTTTGCAATACAACATTTGGTTCAACAAACAACACAGTTACTGGAACTAAGATTCCATCAGCATCAAAAATTTGTGTCATACCAACTTTTTTACCTAAGATTCCTTTAGCCATTTTTTCCTCCTATTTTATTAGCTTAATAAAGATTTCAACACCAGCAGGAATTTCTAATGTACCTAAAGCATCCATTGTCTTAGCAGTACTTTCTGTGATGTCAATTAATCTTTTGTGTGTCTTTCTTTCAAATTGTTCTCTACTGTCCTTATGCTTATGAGGCGATCTAATAACAGTAAACACTTCTCTTTCTGTCGGTAAAGGAACTGGACCAGAAACCTTAGCTCCACTTCTCTTTGCCGCATCTGCAATTCTTTGCGCTGAATCGTCTAATAGACGATGATCATAAGAAACTAATCTTATTCTTAAAACTTGTTTTGCCATTTAATTTACTCCTTTTCTTTTTATTCTTAAAAGCTCCATACGAATTCCCTAATCACAAGGACAAGGCAACGCACCCTTGTGTATCAGCAACCTCGCATATCATCACTAAAGAGCCTTGTTTATTATATCAAAACATTCAAGAAAAAGCAAGTATTATTTACTACTTTCCATCCTTTTTATAGCAAAAAACAATCCTTTTTAAGCATGTCCTTATTATTAAAACAAAGAAAAGTTAATTTCTTAAAAAACTTTTTATTTCCAGAATCACCTCTAGTGCAACAATCGTTGCAAAATGCAACGAACAAAAAACAATCGTTGCAAAATGCAACGAACAAAAAATAATCGTTGCAAAATTAGAAAGACTATGTTATAATATGAACGAGGTGAAAAAATGTATAAAGAAAACAAAAATACCGAGCTGAAAGCTCAATATACAACTAACGTTTTAAAAACAGTTTCGGCGTTTGCCAATTTTCATGATGGCAGAATTATCATAGGCATCCACGACGACGGCACAACAATTGAACCAATTACAAATATTATTCAAGAAAAGCTTAATATTGAAAATGCCATAAACAGCGAAATCAAACCAATCCCTAACTATGAGATTAGGATTATTAAAGAAAAAGAAGGAGATATTTTAGAAATCAATGTCTACAAAGGAGAAGACGGTCCTTATTATTACAAGCACCACGCTTATATGAGACAAGATACTTCAACCATCCAAGTAGACGCCCCTAATTTAAATAGATTGATTTTAAAATTTAAAAATATGTCCTACGATCAAGTAGATGTAGAAAATTTAGATTTGAATTTTGCCTTTTTAGAGCGAGAGTTAAAAAACATTCAAGGAATTTCTAAACTTAGCAAAGACGTGCTAATAACAAATCAATTATTTCAAAACGGCAAATATAATAATGCAGCATTATTGTTGTCCGATAACGGAAATGCAATACAATCATATATAGATATTGCTAAGTTAAGTTTAGATTCAAATACTTTTTATGATCGATTAATATTATCTAATCAATCAATTTTAAAGCATTTAGATGATGCATATAACTACTTCCTTCAAAATTATCCTCCATATGATACAATAGAAGGTTTAAAAAGAGTAACCAAGTACTCTGTGCCGCAAGAAAGTTTTAGAGAAGCCCTTACAAACGCCATAATCCATAGAGATTACTCTTATACAAATGGAATTCAAATATCCTTCTTCGACAACAGAATAGAAATAACTTCTCCCGGCGGACTAGTGGACGGAATAGATGAAAATAATTTCATTGATGGGCCATCAATTCCTCGCAACCCTATTATAGCCAATCTATTTTTAAGATTAAAAAAAATTGAAAGATTTGGTACTGGAATCAAAAGAATCATAGAAAGTTACGAGAAGGAAAACAGCAAACCATCTTTTATAATAAAGAAAAATCAAATTACAGTAGTATTGCCAGTATTAAACTATTCTTACTCTTTGTTAGAAGCAAATAAAGCAATTATCGCTTATCTACAAGCTTTCCCAAATTCTCCAAGAGCAGAAATCGAGGAAGCTCTAAAAATCGAAAAACATACTCTAATAAGGCGACTAAATGAACTAATAAGCAAAGGAAAAATCGAAAGTAAAGGAAACGGTAAATCTTTAACCTATAATGTAAAATAAAAACATTTAAAGAACATTCACA
>DUOW01000038.1 GCA_012838635.1 Acholeplasma sp. | reverse complement strand
GTTCCTTGACCACCAATTAACAATTGAGCAGTTTCTGGATTTCTAATTGTTTCAAATGTTTCGTCTTCTAACTTTAGTTTATTTAAAGATGATGATAGTTTATCTTCATCTTGACGATTCTTAGGTTGAATTGCCATATATAAAATTGGTGTTGGATGTTCAACTGGTGGATATTTAGTAAATACTCTTTTATCGCATAATGTCATTGAGTTTCTTAACTCATCAATTTTTGCAACACATACGATATCTCCAGCAACAGCTTCACTGACAGAAATTTGTGTATTTCCCAACATAGAGAAGATTGTAGAGATTTTAATATCTTCGTTTGAGTTAGCAACTTTAACTTCTGAGTTTTCTTTTAAAACACCACTCTTAACTTTCATAAATGAAATAGTCCCAGCAAATGGATCAACAGTTGTTTTGAAAATTTGGGCACTAAATGGCTCAGATTCTACTGATTTTCTTACTACTTCATTTCCATCTTGATCAACACCTTTGTATTCTCTACCACCTGTTGATGGTAAATACTTAACAACCATATCAAGTAGTGTACTAATACCTACATTGTTTTCTACACTAATAACGCCTACTGGGAAAACATCTCCCTTTTTAGTTCCAGCAAGTAATCCCTTGCGAACATCATCTGGAGTTAATTCTTCACCAGAGAAATATTTTTCTAATAGTTCTTCACTACTTTCAGCAACCTTTTCTAAAAGTTGTTCATATAGCTCTTCGACACGATCTTTTTTATCATCATAAGCAACATCATCATGATATTTTCCATCTTTGAAGATTCTTGCTTTTTTAGAAATTACGTTAATATATCCATCAAAATTAGCACTTTTACCTAAAGGCAAACTAAATGGAATTGCATTATCAGAAAGCTTTTCTTTAATTTCTGCTAGAACTTCTTCAAACTTGATGTTTTCTTTATCCATCTTACTAAGAATGATTAGTGTTGGGATATTTCTTTTCTTAAGTTCGTTCCAACATGCTTCAGTTCCTACTTCAACACCACTTGCAGCATCTACTAATAAAATAGCTCCTTCCACAACTGATAATACATTTTCTAAATCTCCGATAAACTCTTCAGAACCTGGAGTGTCAAGGAAATTGATTTTATAGTCTTTCCACTCCAAAGGCAACAAACTCGAGATTAAAGAAGTTTGTCTTGTTTGTTCTTCTACAAGATAGTCACTTACTGTATTTTTTCTATCGACACTTCCTTTTTTAGAAATAGCTTTTGCTTCATATAGCATAGCCTCAGTTAAAGATGTCTTCCCTGAGTTTAAGTGTCCTAAGATTGCAATATTTTTAATGTGACTACTTTCGTATTGCTTCATATATTTCCTCCTTATAGTTATTTCACTTCTAATATTATACTATAAAACGCTTTTAATTTCCACTATTTTTATAGAGAAAATAAAAATAGTTTGTGTTTTAACACAAACTATTCTTTATCTATATAGAGAATACCAACACATTGAGGACCACAGTGTGTACAAATTGTTGCCCCCGCTAAAGTTGTATAAACATTCTTATAACCAATCTTTTTAAGTTCATCTACTAAGTAATCAACCCAGTCTCCATATGAAGAATAAGTAACAAAGATAGCATCTTGATCAGCTGTTTTAAAGGCATTTTCTGCATCTAGTAACATTGAATTAATTGATCTTTTAAAACCAATTGGTTTTCTTACAACTTGTAAAAGACCATTTGTAACTTTAAGAACAGGTTTAAATCTAAAAACGGCAGCTGCATATCTTACAACAGCAGAACATCTTCCCCCTTTTTGCATATACTCGAAAGTATTAAGTGTAAACTGTGTTTTTACATGAGGTACAAATTCTAAAACCTTATCTCTAATTTCTTTTGCGCTTAATCCTTGATCACGATATTTAATCATTTTTAAAACTAACAAGCCTACGCCAGTTGATAAGTTTTCACTATCAAGCAGGAAAATTCTCTCTTCATTTGGATCAATGTCTCTAGCAGCAGTTTTCGCAATTGAAAATGTACTAGATAGTTTACTACTAATACCAGTATATAGAATATCATATCCTTGATCATAATACTTCTTAAATACCTTATGAATCCATAAAGGTGATGCAGCAGCAGTCTTAGGATAAATCCCTGTTTCTGCTGTATAAGCAAACATCTTTGTAGTGTCCATTTCATAATAGTCTTTATATGTGTTATCTCCCAAAATAACATAAATTGGGACAATTTCTATATCATGTTTTTCATAAACTTCTTTTCCTAGATCACTAGTACTATCAACAATTATTTTAACTTTTCTCATCTGTCATTCCCTTCTTTCTTTTTTGCTTTTTACTATTATAACAAAAATAAAATAAATAGCAAATGATTTTACTTAAAAAGTTGTGTGTAAAACACAACTCTTATTTGTAGATATACACAATACCAATTGTTCCTGGTCCACAATGAGTACTAATTGTAGCTCCGGTATTTGCAGTCAGTACTTTTTTAAAACCCATGTTCTTTACTTTTTTTACTGTGTAATCAACATAATGATTAGGCACTGAGTATGCTACATACACAAGCTCTTGATCAATTTTCTCAAAATCATTTTCTACATCCGCAAGCATTGCTTTAAGACCTCTTTTGTAGCCGATTGGTTTTTTTATAACCTCTAAGAGTCCATCAATCATTTTAATGATAGGTTTTAATCTTAAAGTAGCTGCTGCATACCTAACTAAAGCCGAACATCTTCCACCTTTTTGTAAATACTCTAAAGTGTCAATTACGAAAAGAGTGTTTGTCTTATAAGCCATTTCTTGAATTAACTCTTGAACTTCTTGAACACTTTTGCCTGCTTCAATAAACTTTAAAGCTTTTAGCACCAATACACCTATTCCTACCGAAACATTACCACTGTCCACTAAGAAGATTCTCTCTCCCTTTGGGTCAACCTCTCTTGCAGCTTGTAAAGCGATAGAATATGTAGCTGATAATTTGCTACTAAGTCCTACATAAAGGATATCATATCCTCCATCGTAATACTTCTTAAAACTATTATAAAATTTGATCGGAGACGCTGCTGATGTTTTAGGATAAATACCTGTCTCTTCTGTAAAGGCATAAATCCTCGCAGTATCTATTTCATAATAATCTTGATAAGTCGTATCACCTAAGATTACATAAATTGGGACAACATCAATATCATACTTTTCGTAAATTTCTTTACCTAAGTCACTTGCACTGTCCACAATTACTTTAATTTTCCTTTTCATTTCTATTCCTTTGCCTGCTTTTTAAAAACCTTTAATTAGGAAAATCTCAAAGTGATTTGTTTAAAAAATTAAACCTTACATTTTCAATAGCTTTCCATAAAGTCGTTAATCTTCCATGAAAAGCTTCTAGATTATTATACTCTATCTCAAATTTCCTCTCCTGCTCTTCTTGAGTTAAAGCATAATTGTAATTCTTAAAACATTGGTGAACGATATGGTTTCTTCTTTTTGTGATTGTGAAAAGAAGATCATAATCGGCTTTTTGAAAAAGCGCCTTTTCTCTCTCTTGATCTTTTTCTCTAATTAAATAAATAACTTCACCTAAAGGTAAAAGTTCCACTTTTTTTAAATTGTCAGAAAAGCGTCCCTCTTCCATATAAGCATAAATCATTTTCAGATCATACTCTATTCTCTGACAATATTCGATCGTTTCACCGATTAAAATATAAAAGTCATCTAACTTCATAGTAGTTCCTTTTCTAACATCTCTCTTACATAATCAGTGAATTTAACCAACTTCCTCTCTCTCAAAGGAAGCGCGAAATATTTATCTTTAAGGAAATCATTCACAATAACATTATACTTTTCTTTTCTTAAAATATCCTTACAATGCAAATAAATATTAGAATAGTGTTTATTTAAGTAATTATTTAAGCTAGTTCGATCAATTTCTATCTCATATAAATAGTTAGAAAAAGGGTTAATCTCATATAAATCAGAATTAGTAATTTCACTACCTTCAATTAAAGGAAAAGCAATGTTTCTAATTGAACCATAATTCAGTAAAACAAAATCAGCTTTTTCTTTAGCTAAAATGTAACTTGTAACTTCTCTTAAAAAGTCTTCTTTAAAATAGTTATTTTTAACTTTCCCTGCAACTTCCCATAACTCTTTATTAGATCTAATATAATCAGAGATTATATCTTGATATTGGTAATATACATTATAAGGTAAACCTGATGTAGCAATATTGTTAACATTAGAATCAATAATCTTTCTTCGTTTTAAAGTAAGTTCAATCTTACCAATGTATTCTCCATAGCCACCTGAAGATATGTTAATTAATTTATGTTTGTTTTTTGTAAGGGTATAAGCAAATACTTCATGTGTATGTGATGTTATTAAAATATCAACTTTTTCTTTTTTATTAAAATAACATATTTTTTGTTTTAAGCTATCATCATTACTATGAGATAAAACAATAATCAAATCACATTTTTCTTTACGTCTTAAATGATAACTATATTCTCTAATTGTCTCCAGTTCATCAGTAACAATAATTTGACTTGCTATTTCATTTGTTAAATCATCTTTTTGTTTTTCCCCAAGTGTTGCAATAATTCCAATCTTTAACTTACCAACTTCTTTAATAACATAAGGAGCAAACATTAACTCGTTATCCTTATTATATACATTGGCTAAAAGAAAAGGAAATGATGCTTCTTTTTCTATACTTTTTAACTTTTCCCCTAAAGCAAGTTCATGATTTCCTAATCCTAAACAAGTAAGATTAATAGAATTAAAAATTAAATTAATTACTTTACCTTTTGATAACTTAGCAAAGTATGTTCCTGAATAAATATCACCACCAGCAAGCACAATTGCTTGAGGATCTTTTTGGATTTCTTCTCTTAAGTAACTAGCCGTTCTTAGAAGGCCAGCTGATCTCCTTGATTCTAAAATAACACCATGTAAATCACTAATATTATAAATGTTTAATTTTATATATCCCATTACTAGCCTCCTTCTATTTTTTATATTTTATAATGCCCAGTAGCCATTTTCTAAAACACTTTGTTTAACAGCGGCTACTAAATAATCTCTAAATAAATCTCCAGTATGAATTGTATCTATTCCATTTTGTAATGTGTAATCTTTATAAAACAAATAGTCAATTGTAGCTATTGTATAAAGCTGATCATCTACTAAAGTATCATATTCTAACCCTGATCTAATTGCCATTGGATTAAAACCTTGAATTGCTTTAATTTGACTACCAGTTAGTTTGGTAATAATAACTGTGTTTTCAAAAGGCATCATACGGAAGATATTATCGTATAAAACATCAGTATTTGCTCTAATTGGAAAAGCACTAGCTCTAATACCTCCTGAGTTGATTGTAGCAAAATCAGTGCCTGCTGCTTTTTGTAAAACATTAACAGCCCAAGTTGTTGCTTCATCACGATAAACATCAGTTTGTGTTTGACCTAATACTTCTTCTGATAAAGCAATTATCTCTTGATAGTTTTGATATAAATCTAAAATCTTTTGATCTTCTTTGGTAAAGTTACTTGTTTTAATATTTTCAGCGCTAATATCTGTAACCTTTTTCTTATCTTTATCATAGATAACTTGTATCTTCCCAAGATAACGACCATTATCTCCTGATTGAACAATTGCAAGAGGAACATCACCAGTCCTTCTTTCTTCAGAAGCATAATAACGATGAGTATGGCCGTTAAAAACTAAGTCAACTCTTTGGTCACCAGTTAAAGAAGCAATTGCTTCATTAATCGCACTTGTATCAGTATGAGCTGATACAACAATGATTTCACATCCATGCTCTCCTCTTAAAATAGGAGCATATAATTTAATTGCTTCAAGTTCGGAAGTAAACATAAAATTTTCAACAAAATTTTTAGAAATTGAAGATTCTAATCCTAACCCAATTACACCAATAATGCCAATCTTGACTCCACTTCTTTCTACAATCGTATATGGCTCTACAAAACTTGCAAGCTCGCCTGTTCTTAAGTCTTTAATATTCGCACCTAAAAAAGCAAAATCTGCTTCACCATTTTCTAAATCTTTATCTACATAACGAACAATATGTTCTTCGCCCCAGTCAAACTCATGATTCCCTAAAGCCATAGCTACAAAACCTGCTTCATTCATGGCCTCAACAGCAACCTTGCCTCTAGTCATACTACTTAAAGCAGTTCCTTGAAACATATCACCAGCTGATAAAATCACTGACTTTTCTTGATTTAAACTTTTTAAATAATGGGAAATAGCCCCAAATCCTGGAGCACCTTTACCATCATTAAACATTGCTCCATGAAAGTCATTTAAACTATAAAAGTCTAATGCAACTGTGCCTTCAGGTAGATTTTCATTTTCACCATTATCTGGCTTATTAGGTTTACAATTACATCCTCCTAAAATAAAAACAAACAATATTATTAAGATTAAACTTAATCTTTTAATTCTCTTCATAATTGCTCCTTACGTAAATTTAATTTGTGTTAGTTTTAATTTATTGATAAATTCTAATTCATGGGAAACAATAATTAATGTTCCAGGATAACTAGCTAAAGCATCAAATAACGCTTGCTTCATTGTTTTATCTAAATGGTTAGTCGGCTCATCTAGAATTAAAAAGTTTGATTCTTCTAAAGTAAGCTTAGCAAGCCTTACTCTTGCTCCTTCTCCTCCAGATAACTCTTGCATTGATCTTGTAACAAGTTCACCAGTAATGCCAAACTTTGCAAGTAAGCTTCTAATTTCTCCATTATCCATTAATGGATAATCAAGCCTAATATAATCAATAGCATTAATATCTTGGGGTTCTTCTACTTGCGCAAAATAAGAAATCTTATTTAATGGATTAACATCATATGATCCACTTATTTTAGGAATAAAATCTAAAATGGTTTTTAAGAAAGTAGTCTTACCCACGCCGTTTTTCCCTAAAATCGCAATTCTATCCCCAAAGGCAAGTTTCATACTAATACCTTTTAAAATTGGATGATCATAACCAATGCTTAAGTTTTTAACTTCTAAAGCATTCATATTAAAAGATCTTGTAAATTTAAACTTAAAATTTAAATCTTTATAAACAACAGGTTTTTCTAACCTTTCCATTTT
>DUOW01000008.1 GCA_012838635.1 Acholeplasma sp. | reverse complement strand
ATAACTGCATGCATTTCATTCACAAACCTAAAAAAGTGCATGCATTTTGTTCACAGACCATAGTATAGTTGGGTGCATTTCATTCACAACACTAAAAAAATGCTAGCATTTTGCTCACAACTAGACATTTTAATATTTAGTGCTACTTACTATTTTAAGTAGCATTTTTATTTAGAAAAAAGCTAGTTATTAACTAGCTTTTGTCATATCAGGTAATGTTACTTTTACTTTGCCATAGTTAGAAAAACTCCAAATTGCTTTAACAGAAGCATCAGCTAAAACTGTTTTGCCATAACCTGTAACATCATTATTCTCTATTAATAAATAAAAGTAATTATAACGTTCTGGGTTAGTATACGTAGCACTAAGCATAAATTGGTTTTCTTTAATATATGGTGAATAATTATCTGGGTTAGTCCAATCTTCAGGTAAAGTCCCTGGAAGACGGTTTTCATTAGAAATTTGTTTAACCCAAGTGTTTTTCGATTGGTTAAAAGAATAACTAAAGATATCTGCTTTTTCTTTTGCTACATAAGTTACTATACTGAAAGTTTTCACTCCTTCATTATCATAACTGTCATAAGTAACTTTAGCTTTATCTTTCGCAAGTTCGATTGTATAAACAACTTTACTTTCATCTTGATGAATATAAGTAGTTTTAAGAACATAGTTTTCTTGTTCTAGTAAAGTAAAGAAATCTTCTAAAGACTTAATCTTTGGTTTACAAGAAACTAAAAGTGGCAATAATAATATTAATATAAATAGTGTAATAGTTTTTCTCATTTCTTTGCTCCTTTATATTGTATATTATACTATATTTAGTTTGTTTTTTCAATATGCTATATTCGAATGTAAAAACTAAAAAGGAGTGTAAACGTTTTTAATAATTAATTGATTTTTAAGGGTTAATATTATATAATAAGTATATAAAGGAGAAATTTTTATGTTTAAGAAAGTAAGCAAAACAGTTTTTCTATTAATTGTTTTAAGTTTTACATTTATTTTAATAGGATGTAAAGATGACGGAGCTATTCCTCATGATACTCATATTGTGAGCGAAGAATGGCAAGTATCAGTTGATGAACATTGGCATATTTGTACAGTAACTGGTTGCAAAGAAGTATTTGATAAGGGTAAACATATTTATGATGAGGGTAGTAATGTGTGTAAGATATGTGGTTATGTGAAGGAAACAATACCAACCCCAAACCCTGACCCAGACCCAAATCCAAATCCTGACCCATATCCTAATCCGGATCCCGATCCAAACCCAGACCCCGATCCGGATCCTGACCCTAATTCTAATCAATCAGCTATAAGTTTATTAAGTTCTAATTTTAAAATGAAGATTAATGTAACTAATGAATACGAAAATACGGATTACGAGATTTATCGAGTAGGTAATGATTTTATGAGAGTTGATAAAACAACACTTGAAGGCTATGGAACACAAATTGCTTGCCGTTATTATAAGTACGATAGTAGCACAGAAATATGGTCTTACTATACTGCGCTTTCGGGAAATGTTTCTTGGAGTGAAACAAATGATACTTTTCAAGGTGATGATATAATTTATGTTTCAGATTTAGGATTGCGATATGTAATTAACTATCCGGCAAAACCTGAAGATCTAGCAAGTGAAGTAGATCCGGGAGGAAAAGAAGATATTTATATTGGGACGCAAAAATATGAATGTACTGTTTATACAACCCCTAATACAAATTGCAAATTTTATATTTGTATGATTGATGGTTTGCAACACACACTAAAAAGTGATTATTATGGACTAGTTAATACGATTACAGAATTTCAAATAGGTGGGGTAAGTTTTCCAGAATTTCCAGGTGAAATACCTGCATTACCATAAAAAGGAGGAAAAAATGAAAAAAAGATTTAGTTTATTGTTATTAGTTTTATTAAGTTTATTACTTACAGGATGTGGTAGTAGTACAACAAGAATTAAGGATATTGTTGATCCTGAGTTTATTGATTTTGCTACAAAAAAAAGAGAATATGCTAAACCACTTACAATTGAAACTGCAGCCGAATTAGATAATAGTTTGTCTAGCAACACTATTATTGGTTTTAATGACAAAACGTTTTATAATCTAGAGGCTAAAAAATTTATTGTTTTTGATCGTATGCCTGCTGGTGAAGTTGACTATCGAGTAAGAAACCAATATATTGTTATGAGTACAGAGCAATTGCACTATATTCATAATGGTAAAACAGGACAGTATTTATTTTCAATTGCAAAAGGTGATGATGTAGATGTCTTTTTTGGAAATACTATTATTTACCATGATTATAAAGATGAACAAGGAAATGATAAAAGTGATAAGTATGTTTTTACTAACTATAAATATAAAAAAGAAGAGATAGTTGTAGAAGAAAATGATGCTCCAGATTACGATGAAACACATGGTCAGTATGGTTATATCAAAATTGATAATTCAAAAATTAAAGTTTTTAAAGATGATAAAACATACCATATGATTAGTTTTAACGATGGTTATGAGATTGGTTATCAAGTTGATGATTCGCCTTGGGCAGATAGAGTTGATGGGTGGTATATACTAAATAATGGTAACATTTTAATTCAAAGATTTAAACAAGTTCCTAATGATTTCCCTACATTTCATTTTATAGATGATGACGTGCGTTTTGTAATGAAATCAGAATTGTTTATTGTTAAGTCAGCTATATTGAAAAGCTTAGATTTAGATTTTGTTGTTGACGATGTAAATAATGGTGGTTTTTATAAAGCGGAGAATTTAGTAGAACTTTATCAGATCGACGAGCTTACGAAAGAATTTCAATCTGAAGAGTATGTTTTCTATGACAACGAAATGAAAAAAGCTCAAAGACTAGAGTTTAAATATGGGATTATGGATGTTACTAATTTAGATATTGCTGGTGAAAATCTTTTCCTTTATACTGACGAAACTACAATTTATGCATTAGATGGTAGTAATAAAGTGAAAGGTGAAAAACATTATGATGCAGATGATTATTGGGTAAATCCATTGCTAAATGGTTTAATCGAATTTGAAGATAAGAATACGAATCTATGTAGTTTATATGATATCCTTAAAGATAAAGTTTTATATGAAAACTTAACTGATTTAGTTTCTGGTAACCAATATGCCCTTTACCAAAAAGAAGATGGAAAGATAATCATAGTATCGTTATATGGAATTGTAGAAACTGAATATACAAATTATCGTACTTATGGTCGATCATGTTTTAAATTATATACTGATGATGAAAATAATTTTGAATTATTTAATATTCAAGGTAAATCTTTAGGAACATTTGAAGGAACGACAATCCAAGTTATTTCTAATAATCTCGGTTATGGTAGTGAAGGATATCTCGCAGTAAGATTAGAAAAAGGTTTGGAAATAAAAGTTTTAGTTTATAAAGTTAAATAGAATAAATGAAGAATCTCTTATTAAAAGAGATTCTTTTTTAAAAGATTAATTTAAGGTTTTATGATATAATATTAATAGAGGTAGGGTATGAATAAATATTATGAATTATTAAGAGAAAAGGAATATCAAAAAATCAAGGAAGAAGCTTTAGTAAAAGATAATCTTGATTTTAATTATTTAATTGCTTTAATTAGCGCTTCTTTTAAGACGAATGAATTTGTGATTTTGTATTACTATCTTACAAAGACCAACTTTAAAAAAGAAATTGAAGAAGATGGTGCTAATTATACTAACTATGCAATTATTCCATATGACTACGAAAGATTAGCTTTTGTTTTAACAAACTTTAGTTTAGGAATAATTAAAGAACAACGAGGACAAAATGTTAATCATGATTATTTAAATTACAGAGTTATGGATTTATTAAATATTTTGTTTGAAATTGGCTATGAGGAAGAATTTTTGAATAAAATTTATTATTTATTAATGTCTTTAGATTAGATACTTATTACTTGCAAAATGGCGTGATTTAGAGTATAATATTAATAATATTGGAGAAGGAGTATATATATGAAAATATCAGTAAAAAAATTAGAAGGTAGCCAAGTAGAAGTAAAAGTTACTTTAGACAAAGAAGAGTTTAATAAGTTTTATGAAGAAGCTTTTGATAAAGTATTAGCTGACTACCAAGTAGAAGGATTTAGAAAAGGAAAAGTTCCTCGTAACATCTATTTAAGTAAAGTGGGAACAGATGCTTTAGTTTTAGAAGAAGCAGTAAACTTAAGTATTAATGGTACATATTTTAATGCTATTGAGGAAAAGAAAGTAAGAGCAGTTAATTATCCTAAAGTTGATTTTGATCCTAATAAAGTTCAAAAAGATGCTACATTTACTTACACTGCTGTAGTAGATGTATATCCGGAAGTTGAACTTGGAGAGTACTTTGGGATTGAATATAAAGAAGAAAAATTAGAAGTATCTAAGGAAGAGCTAGAGAAAGTTTTAAAACAAGAAAGAGAAAGAAAAGCTGTTTTAGTTTTAAAAGAAGATGGTATTATTGAACTAGGAAATACAGTTGTTTTTGATTTTGAAGGATTTGTAGATGGAGTAGCATTTGAAGGTGGTAAAGCTGAAAACTATGCTTT
>DUOW01000007.1 GCA_012838635.1 Acholeplasma sp. | reverse complement strand
TCAGGAAAACAAACAACAGTTTCTAGTGTTAAATACTCTAAACGATTAATCTTTAATACTACTTCTAAACCTTTTCTTGCTTTCATAAACTCATCAGTATATTTAATTAATTTATTTAAATTGATCTTTGGATAATGAACTAAAGTAAGATGTGGTTTTGAAAGAAGGTCGTATATTGGAAAACTATCCTTCACAACCTCTTTTAAGTAATCTTCAGTTTCACTTCCAAAATTAAGAATTACGAATACATCCTTACTCATCTTATCACCTTTAGTATATTACTATAAAAGGGGTAATTTGTCAAATGAAAACTCAAAAGAGAAAACCCCTTTTGAGTTTAATTTGTGAGTATAGTTTTAATGAAATAATTAGAAAGAATTATTACACTGATTCTAGGGCATCAGGCCTTTTAATGTTAATAAATGAAACCCTTTCCCCAACAACTTCAAGAACATTAAGCTTAATCTCCTTAACTTCTATCTGTCTTATTTGAATTCTTCCTTTTACTCCAACAACCGAACCTTTTTTACAGTTGTTAGCGACTGCCTCAGCAATCCCATCCCATAGTACAACTGGAATAAAGTCCACGTCATACTCACCATCTTGATTCTTAAAACCACGCTGGACAGCAATCACCATCCGACATGTTTTAAGCCCGCTGTCTAAAGTAACTACCGTTAAATCTTCGACAGTTCTTCCAACTAATACTAAGTTGTTTAACATGTAACTATTAACTAGCTAGTTTAAACCTCCTTATCTTTGGTATTAGCGTACGCTTAATTTAATTATAACAAATCTTTTCTTAAATGTAAAATGAGCAAAAGTAAAATTTACTATCTTGAAAAAAACTATTTACTAAAAAAAGACTGAAAATTATTTCAGTCCTTTATTAATTATTTTAATATTTAATCATTTTTAAAAAACAATAGCTAAAAAGACTTAAATTTTTTGATGTTTGATTATCTTTATCAACACTATAAAAAGTTTAAGCTGCTTCTAAAGCAATTTCCATCATCTTATTAAAAGATTTTTGTCTTTCTTCAGCTGATGTTGCTTCATGCGTAACTAAAGAGTCAGATACAGTTAAAATACAAGCTGCTTCTTTACCTAAAAATCTAGCATTAGAAAATAAAGCAAATGATTCCATTTCAACACCTAAGCAATTATGCTTATCTCTAACATCTTTAAAGACATCTCCTTGGTGACGATAGAAAACATCTGAAGAATGAATTCTCCCTAAACGGTAAGAAATTTCTAACTTTTTAGCTGCTTCTTGTAATCTAGTCGTAATTCCATGGCTTGATGGCATAACATCTTCATCATAGTCATAAGCTACCTTGGCAAAACTAGATTCTGAATAAGAATCAGTTACGATAACTACATCATATAGCTTTAATTCACTTGAGTATGCTCCCATTGAACCAACTCTAATAATTCTCTCTACATCATAAAATTTAAATAATTCATACGAATAAATACCAATACTTGGCATTCCCATTCCTGATCCCATAACAGAAACTTTTTCACCTTTATAGTAACCAGTATAGCCAAACATATTACGAACACCATTAACTTGTGTTACATCAGTTAAATAGGTCTCTGCAATAAATTTAGCACGCAAAGGATCTCCCGGCATTAAAACAGTTTTACCAAATAAATCTTTGTTTTTTGCGGCAATATGCGGTGTAGGTATAGACATTATTTTCCTCCTTTAAGTTCTTCCATTATTTTCACACTACTAGAACAACCAATTCTTGTAGCACCTGCTTCAACCATAGCTTTTAAAGTAGCTAAATCTCTAATTCCCCCACTTGCTTTAACTTCCATATTAGGGCCAATTGATTCTTTCATTAACTTAACATCTTCTACTTTAGCACCACCTGTGCCAAAGCCAGTTGATGTCTTTACAAAATCTGCTCCAACTTCAGTAGCAATTTCGCACACTTTCTTTATCTCTTCTTTTGTTAAGTAACATGTTTCTAAAATAACTTTTAAAGTTTTCTTGCCAAATAATACATTAGTCTTACAAGCATTGTATACTTTCTCAATATCACGTTTTACATATTCCCAGTTTTGATCTTTAACCATCCCGATATTAACAACCATATCGATTTCATCAGCACCATTTTTAATAGCATCTATTGCTTCAGCTTTTTTCATTTCAAAAGTGTTAGCTCCTAAAGGAAACCCTATAACAGTTGCAACTAGAACATCAAAATCTTTTAGTTGTTCCTTAGCTAATCTTACATAACAAGGGTTAACACAAACTGCTTTGAATTTGTATTCTTTAGCCTCATTGCATAATTTCTTGATATCACTTACTTTAGCTTGAGCTGAAAGTAAAGTATGATCAATATAAGAGTTGTACATATTCATAACCTCCTTGTACTTTACTTAAAAACTTAGGGAAAAACAAACTAGCAATTCCAAATAAGAAAAACGAATACATATTTAAACCGTCAGTAAACTTGAATTCGGTAAAAATATCAGCTAAAGCGCAAAATAAAACAGCCATACTGAAAAATAAGATTTCCGCTGTTGTTTTGGCTTTAGAGGCATTACCTTTAAACCTATATAAAAGCGATGCTACAACTGTATCTCCTGCTAAAGGTGGAAAATCAGCCGTTACTACAAACGCACTTCCAAAAGGTGTCATTAAGCCCCCTAAGCAAAAGAAAATCGGTCCTGTAATATCATTAAACTCAAACCAGTTGATTGTCCATAAAGCACCATCTAAGGCTTTACCAAAAACAATACTAACAGGAATTGCCAGTAATCTTGAAAGCGATGGTTTAATAGCTTCAGAAATTAAAACAAGCAAAATATTTACAATAATCGTTGCCTCACCAATCGTAATTGTTTCAATTACTTCTGCTAATAAATGCTTTAACCCTAATGATGCAGCATCAATTGAAGATAGCCCATAAGCTGCTTTAATCATAAAGGCTACACCATAAGAGATAATCACCATCCCCAAGATGTAATATAATATTCTCTTTAAAGTCTTATTCATCGATTAAGTCACATAACCTTAAGTTAGTATAGTTAAGATGATCAATTGCATACTTCCTAAACTTTGAAGCAACTTTTCTACTGCTTCTTGCTTGTTTTTCTCTTAGGATATACATATCAGGAAGAACAGCCTCAATTTCAATTAAATACTTACCCATTACAGTAAAGAAATCATCTCTTGAAACTAACATTACATTATTTAACTCATCATGAACATAGATGTAATCTAGATGAGGAGGGAAGATAGTTGCTTCTCCTACTCTAAACATACAACTAATACCAAAATCTTTTGTAATCGAATCTTCAATTGGTTGAACTTTAGGAACAGTAATCTTTCTTCCTTCATAATAATTTGCAAGTTGATCAATTGATCTTTGGTACTTACAAATCTCACTTAGTTTTTTTGAATCGTATGGTCTTTTATTACCTAAACCATAATCTTCAATATACTTTTGTCTCATCGTGTTAAATAAGTTATCTAGATCTACAATATTAAACTCTTGCACATCTTTAAAACTATCATGATAAATAGCTAAATCAAAACTGCGACATAGTTTAGCTACAATCGCAAAGATTTCTTTCGCAAGATATGAGGGAATCATTATTGGTAGTTCTAACATAAAGTTCACATTAGAATATTTAGGTTCTAACTTATAGATATTCTTAACTAAACTTTTCTTTGTAATTAAATAACGATAAGAAAAACGAAAATCTTCATCTTTCGCAATTATCTGTACATCTTCTTCAGTATAATAGATTTCAAAAAAACCCAACTGGTCAAAAAAGTCAAATACCCTTGCAAAGTCTAACTTATCTAAACTGTTATCACGGAAAAAATGTAAATTAATAGGCATCTTTATTCCTCCTTATTTTTTATAACTGCAGCGCATCTTGCGCATAAATTATTCTCATCAACTTCATCTTTAATTTGCCAGCAACGGTCACACTTATAACCTTCTTTAGCCTCGACATAAATCAAACCTGAATCATAGCTTTCACCTTTAGCTAAACTCTCATCTACTTTAAATTCAGCTACGATAAAGACTAAAGCTAAATCAGCATTTAATGAATTTATTAATTCTTTTACTGCTTTTGTTGGGTTAATTGTAACCTTACTTACTAAAGACTTACCAATAACTTTATTAGCCCTTGCTACTTCTAATGCTTTTAAAACATCATCTCTTAAAAGTAAAAACTTTTCGTATTTTTCTAAAAGTTCTACAGCATTTTTATACTCTTTAGCTTCAGGCATATTTTCTAAATAAACTGACTTTTCTTTGGTATTAGACATCATTTGGTAGACTTCTTCTGTTGTATGAGGAAGAATTGGATTAAGTAGTCTAACTAAGCAATAAAGATTTTGATAGAAAACAGTTTGCATGCGGCGTCTTAATAAACTATTAGCTTTCTCTACATAAACAACATCTTTCGAATAGTCTAAATAGAACGAAGATAGAATGTTTGTCATATAGTTTAAAACTAAATGATAAACAGTTGCAAAGTCGTATTCATCATAAGCTTTTTTTACATCTTTAATTAGCTCGCTTAGTCTAATCATAATATATTGATCAGTTTCTCCTAAATCTTCATATTTTACTTGATTCTTCTCATCATCATAATCAAATAAGTTACCAAGCAAGAATCTAAAAGTATTTCTAATCTTACGGTAGTTTTCTGATACTTGGGTTAAGATTTCATCTGATAAACTTACATCAGAAGTATAATCAACAGATGCCACCCAAAGTCTTAAAATATCAGCACCAAATTTATTACATACAGCATCTGGCTTAATAACATTACCTAAAGATTTACTCATCTTCTCATCTCCAGCTAAAACAAAACCGTGAGAGATTACTTCTTTATAAGGAGCTTCCTTATAGTATGAAACACTTGTAATTAAACTTGAGTTAAACCAACCACGATATTGGTCACTACCTTCAATATATAAATCAGCAGGATGCATTAAACCATTAGGCTTTAAAACAGCATGGTGACTTGAACCACTATCAAACCAAACATCCATTGTATCTGTTTCTTTGGTAAAGATACCATGAGGGCTTTTAGGATTTTTATAACCTTTTGGAAGTAAATCCTTAGCTTCTTTTAAGAACCAAGCATTAGAACCTTCTTTTTCAAAGATTTTAGCAACATGTAAGATAACCTTACTATCTAAAATCGGTGATTTATCTTCACAGTAGAAAACAGGAATTGGCACACCCCAAACTCTTTGACGACTAATACACCACTCTTTACGATCCTTAATCATATTGGAGATTCTTAACTCTCCCCATTTAGGATGCCAATTTACCTCTTGGGCTGCTTTAAGTAAGTCATCTTTAATTTTATCAATCGAAGCAAACCATTGGTCAGTAGCTCTAAAGATAATCGGTTTTTTTGTTCTCCAGTCATGAGGATAACTATGAGTGATAAACGAAAGCTTTAATAAACTTCCAACATCTTCTAATTTTTGAGTAATATGTTTATTAGCATCTTCATAGAATAAGCCCTCAAACTCAAAAGCATCACTTGTCATATAGCCTTTTTCATCTACTGGACATAAGACATCTAAATTATATGCCTTCCCAACAATAAAGTCATCTTCACCATGACCTGGAGCAGTATGAACTAAACCAGTACCAGAATCTAAGGTAACATGATCTCCTAAAATCACTGGGCATACCTTACCATTTAAAGGATGAACGTAAGTTACATATTCTAAATCTTTACCTTTAACTTCTTTTAAAACTTTATATTCCTTATCATCAAAAACATAATGGCTAAAGGCTTTAGCTAACTCTTTAGCTACAACTAACCTTTTACCAGAAATTTCTATTAACTGATAATCATACTTTTCGTTAACACAAACAGCAAGGTTTGCAGGAATAGTCCAAGGAGTTGTTGTCCAGATTACTAAGTAATCATCTTC
The DNA here is from genome assembly GCA_012838635.1 of Acholeplasma sp. GTDB lineage: Bacteria > Bacillota_I > Bacilli_A > ML615J-28 > CAG-698 > DUNF01. The sequence continues at coordinate 16,553 of DUOW01000007.1, read as the reverse complement.
TCCTAATATTCCTTTACCATCTTTTACTTTAAAGGCTAAGTAAATTGAAGGAGACTTTACATCTTTATATTCAATCTCAGCTTCAGCTAAAGCAGTTTCTGATGAAGGCGACCAAAAAACTGGCTTTAATCCTTTATAGATTAATCCTTCTTCAACCATCTTCGCAAAGATTTCTAACTGTTTTGCTTCATATTTACCAGCTAGAGTAATATAAGGATTTTCAAAATCACCTAAAACCCCTAGTCTTTTAAAACCTATCCTTTGTCTTTCAACTTGTTCTAAAGCATAAGTCTTACATAAAGATCTAAACTCAGGAACTGATAGTTCTTTACGGTGTACTTTCTTTGATTTTGTAAGTGCTGTTTCAATTGGAAGACCATGGGTATCCCAACCAGGAATATAGACAGAATAGTATCCTTCCATACTCTTATAACGAACAATAAAGTCTTTTAAGATTTTATTTAAAGCATGACCAATATGAATATCACCATTAGCATATGGTGGTCCATCATGCAAAGTATAACTTTTATTGTTTTTATTTTTTTCTAACCTTTTTTGGTACAAGTTTAACTCTTCCCAATATTGTTGTATCTCTGGTTCTTTGTTTGGAAGATTGGCACGCATATTAAAATCCGTCTTCATCATCAACAAACTATCTTTATAATCTTTTTTCAATTTATCTCTCCTTATGCTCCAAGTAAACTTACCATTCCACTTAAAAATAAGTTATATAAAACAAAACCTATGATTGTTGTAAAATCTAAAATTCCGATAACTAATATCCCTCTAAATTTCCCTAAATAAATACTACTTAAACTATGGATAACTTTGCCAACTTTAGTAAGCCTAGCATTTGGTATCCATGACATAATAACATCTGCAATCATTACCATTTCATATAAATTCATGATAACAACCATTAACCATAAAACAATTGTTAACATTACTTAGTATCCTGAATGTACTGATATAAAGATCCATCTTCATATTCTTCTTTTCTTGCAAACAAAAACAAAGTATCAGAAATCTGACAAATCTCTCCTTCAGTTGCATAAACAACACCAGCTAAAAAACTTAACATTTGATTAGCTTCTTTAGATGGGATATCGTTAAAATTAGCTAGTACCGGCCTTCCCGATAATACGAAGTTGGCAATATCAAAAATCTCAGCTTCAGTCCCATAAGAAACTGTATAGTATTTCATACGATCATATGAAGTAAGAAGAGATCTTGATTTCTTCTTTTGTTTACCAGTTAAATCTTTATATTCTGTAAATTTAAATCCTTTTCTTGCCATAAAACCCTCTATCTTAAAAAATATCTTCCTAGCCTAATACAAGTTGATCCTTGTTCTAAGGCTAGTTTAAAATCATTACTCATACCCATTGAAAGTTCCGTACATGGAGCATAAACTAACTCTAAATCTTGGATTTCTTCTTGAAGTTCTTTCATCCTACTAAATTCATCTTTTAAAATCTCTTCATTTGGTGTCATAGTTCCAATACACATTAAGCCAATAACTTTAATTTTAGGGTAGTTAGCTAACCTTCTAATAAAGTTTTTAACTTGTAAGTAAGGCACACCACACTTATTTTTCTCTTCGCTAATATTAACCTGAACATAACAATCTAATGGTTTATTTAATCTCTTGTCTAATTCATAAGCAGTAGTTTCACTATCTAAACTATGTAAGCAAGTAAGGTGATTTGCCACTTCTCTTACTTTTCTTGTTTGTAAGTTACCAAAGAAATGCCAATTAATATCTTCATATTTTTCTAAATAGTGATACTTTTCTAAAAACATCTCAACTCTATTTTCTCCAAAATCGCGGTAACCAATATTATATAACTGTTCTACTTGCTCAGGAGTAAATAGTTTTGTAGCTATAACAACTTTACACTTGGGATAGTCTTTCAGGATTTCATTCAATTCTAAAGCTTTTTCTTTAAATCTCATTCTCTCACTCTCCTTATGATTATCTACTATTATTATATATATTATACTATTTTTCTCTTAAAATATCAACCTTTTAAAAACAAAAAAAACGAGATTAAAAAATCTCGTTTTTTAAAATTATTTTGTTTCCACAATGATTTTTTCTTTCGCAAACTTAAAGCCATGCTTATCAGAGAAAATCTTCATGACTTTCTTTAGACTACGTTCAGCTGGAAACTTCAAGTCTTCATTACAATAAAGTGAGTATCTTAATCTTACACTATAGCCAGTAACATTTGTAACGCCGTTAAAGTATAACTCACCTTGGATTTCAGGAATCATTTTTGCTAGTTCAAGTTTATCTTCATTGAAACATTTTTCTAAATGAGCAATATCAGTATCATACTCATAATCGCCCTCAACAATCACATAAGCTAAACCACGACTCATGTTAATTACGTTTCTAATATCAGAGTTATTAACAATCTTAATATTACCAGATAAGTCAAGAATCTTTGTTGTTCTTAAGCCAATGTCAATAATTGATCCTCTAAAGTTGTCAATAATTACGATATCATCAACTTCATATTCATTCTCAAAAACAATTGATAAACCTGCAATAACATCTTCAATTAAACTTTGGGCACCTAAACCAACGATTAACACAATAACTCCAGCACTTGCTAAAAGAGTTGTTGTATCAACACCAAATGATTTTAAAACCAGCCATAAAGTAACGATTAAAGCTGCATATTTAATTGTACTACTAATTAAGTTAATAATTGTTCTCGTTTTAGATGATTTCTTAAAACTAAACTTCAAAATAACATTAATTAGTTTAACTAACAAAACAGCTAAAATGATGTAAGTAATTGACTTAAAAATTGCCCCAGCATTATCCTTAATAATTTTATAAAGATTAGCTACTTGTCCAATATTTGCATCTAAGAACCTAGCAAACTTCGTATCACCAAAGATTTTTGTAGCAAAGATTGAAATGATCAAAATAACTACAAAAACTGCTGCAACAACAATCCAAGTAATTTGTTGTTTCGTCAACTTTAATTTTTTCTTTTCTTTTTCCATATTTTACTCCTATTCATAAACAAATTCACTATTAAAGAACCTATAAGTTCCGTAAACTCTAAACATATATGTATCCCCTATAATTAGGTTCAATTCACTTAAATCATTAATTTCATAAGTTTCCATTCCTCCTGCTACAGGTGGGATAGAATATGGATCTAAACTTCCGCTTCGAAGAACATTAAAATTCATATCTAAAATTTCATAGAATAATTCTTCTTGATTTGGATTTTCTGTAACAGTCACATCTAAGTTTTTCGTATTTGGATTAAAACTACCATCAACTACAGGTGGTACATTTACATTAATTACAAAATCTTCTGTTTGGAAATTAATACCATCTAACTCATAAGTAATAAAATATGTTAGAATTGCATTTTGGGTAATATTTAAAGACATGTAAACTTCTTGAACACCTTGATCAAACGTAAATTGTGTTGGATCGCCTGGTGTTGCAACATCGATTAAATTATAATCTGTATCTGTTGCAATATAATGAAGTGATGGATTCATTACAACACCATCTGGATCTTGATAGTTCACAGTAACAACAAAATCAACAACATGACCATACATTACTTCTCTTGGTACAGCTGCTAAAACTCCTAAATTAGGTTTTGGATAATATGTAAAGCTACTTTCATAATATGTAAAATCACCATAAATGCGATATTGATATTTCTTACCAAATTCTAAAGCTAAATCATTAACAAGATAATGTTCTTCATTATTGCTACTGTTTTCTAAATAAGGTGTTAAACTTCCATCCCTAACAATAACATTTAAATCATCTTTTATCTCTAAAGATAATTCATCTGATCCCAAATGATTAAAGACATGAACAAGTAAACCTTGGTTAATATCAAAACCACTTTCGATTGTTGGGAAAGGATATATCGTTTTAGTTACAGCTTGGCTTGTATATGTTATTCCACCTAAGTCATAAGTTATATAACAAGATAAAATTGTTGGATTAGTAATATAAAAACCAATTGTGTTTTCTTCTATGCCGCCTACTAATGGGAACTCAGTTGCTGCTCCTGGTAAAGTAACTTCAACTGGATTATGATCTAAATCTGTAGTATTAAACTTTAAGTTAGCATTTGTAACTTGAGTACTAGCATCTACATAATTAGTTGTTACGTTTACAAAAGTATTATCAATTGTATGTTTAGTTATAACGATTGAAGTAACACCTAAGGTAGGTTTTGGATAATATGTAAACTCACCTACATGATATACAAAATCATCATAAACCTTAAATGAATACAATTTACCTGATGTTAAGCTTAAGTCACTAACAATATAAACCTCTTCAGCGTTACTTGGATAAGTATTATCTAAGTAAGGAGTAAGATTTACTTCCTTAACAACAGTATCTAAATCATCTTTAATTTCAATACTAAAGTTATTTTGACTTGGATTATCCATTACTTCAATAATCAAACCCTTATTTACATCAAACATACTACTAATATTTGGTGCAGGATTAACTGTTAGAGAAACTGGGGTTGTTGTTATAACTGTGCCATTTAACTCATAACTAATATAACAAGATACAATAATAGCTTGATTACTACTAAAGTTAAATGGAATTGTATTATTACCTAAAGTAAGCTGATACTCCATTGAACTTCCAGGTATAGCTATATCGACTGGATTATGATCCAAATCTGTTGCGTTAAACTTTAAAGTAGCATTTGTAACTTGCATGCTTGGATCTTGATAATTAGCTTTTGCCACAACATAAGATTCACTTGTTGTATGTCCTTCTAAAACAAAGGATGTAATCTCTAACTTAGGTTTTGGATAATATGTAAACTCACTTCGATATAAAGTATAAGTACTATAGATACGAATTTGATATACTTTGCCTGATATTAAGGCTAAATCACCTAAAACATAAACTTCTTCAGCGTTGCTTGGATAAGTCGTATTTAAGTATCCGGCAAGATTTGTATTCTTTACCACATTCCCTAGTTCATTTTTAATTTCAATATTTAAGTTATCTTGATTTGGATTTTCAAAAACTTCAATAATTAAGCCATCATTAACCTCAAATCTAGTTTCTATACTTGGAGCTGGATTGACATTAGTTATTACGGGAACTGTTGTATATGTTTCTCCATTTAAAACATATTCAAGATAACAATAAAGTTTTGTCTTTTGGCTAATTAGTAAACTTAAAGGAATTGCTTGTAATCCTTGTTCTGAAATTGCAACTTCTGACATCTCTCCTGGTAAATTAACATCAATTGGATTTAAACTCATATCCGTTGCATAGTATTTTAAGTAAACATCTGATGCAAAATTGTGTTCATCAAAATAGTTTACATTTACTGATAAACTTGTAATACTGTTATCATATTCCCTTACTGTTACTGAAAATACTTCTAATGTTGGTCTTTTAGAAAACACAAAAGAATCTTCAAGATAAGTAAATCTATCAAATAAACGATAATAATATCTATCTCCATGAACAAAATTCAAATCATCAATTAAGTAATGTTTACCAGTTTGATCATCTTGTCTTAAGTAACTACTAATATTTCCTGACCTAATGATATTTCCAAACTGATCTTCTATTTCATATTGGATATTATCATTATGAGGATTTTCTAAAACAGAAATTGAAATTCCTTTAAAAGGTTCATAACTAGATGTAACAGTTGCAATCTCTTGAACCTCAACTTCAAATTTACTTGTTTTGTTTGCTGCTCCAGAATAATCATATGTTAAATAGAAATAAACTCGCATATCTTCATTTACCCTTACTGTTACAGGAATAGTTTGAATTCCTTTTTCGGTTAATAGAATTTCAGGTGTTGCCCCTGGCAAAGCAAGATCAACTGGATTACCATTAAAATCTACTCCTTCATAACGAAGATAAGGATTTGTAATTAACTCATAATTATCTAAGTATCTTATCTTTACATAAATTAAAGCATCTTCATTAGTTACATTTTCTAAACTAACATCAGTAATTTCTAATGTTGGGTGCAAGTGGAAAATAAATGATCCACGATATACTGTATGACGATTATAAATTCTATATGTATATTCAGTTCCATCTTGAACGCTTAAATCATCTACTAAGTAGTATGCTAAAGCAGTAGAATCTGGATTGCTTCTTAAATAACTATTTAAGTTAATTGTTTGAATAATTGAACCACTTAAGGTCATAAAATCTATGAATAAATCATCATTATTGATATTTTCTAAAACTTCTATTTCTAAACCACGAGCTGAGTTATAACTCGCATTAACTACTGCTCCCATAGAGAATGTTAACCTTTGTGTTTCTGATGTTACATATTCACCATTTACTTGGTAGCTAACATAGGCTTCTAAAATAATATCTTGAGCTAATAAAATTGTTAGAGGAATTGTTTGATAACCTTCTTCTAAAATCTCCCTTTCACCTTCATAGTTCCAACTATATTGGTTATCAATAGGTTCACCTAAAGTATTTGTAACTTTATAACACAAGTATTCATTAGTAATACTTTGGTCAGAATCATATTTTAAAACATCAATTAAAAATCTATGCTCGTTTTGATAAGCTTCATCTAAAGCAATTGCTTGAATTGTGATTCCTGAAGCTTCTAAAACAGTAAACTCGCCACTAAAGTAAAGAATATCATTAGCTGTAATATTATAGACATAACTTTGTCCACTAACAACATCTAAATCATCTACTAAATAATACTGTACTTCTTGATTAGAATTTTCTTCTTGAAGATAACTAGCTAAATTTACTTGTTTTATAATTGTAGCATAATCAGCTGTATAAACTGTTAACTCAAACTCAATATTATTTATATTTTGGAATACTTCAATAAAGATTCCTTCATTTTCTTGATAGAATCCATAAACACTAGGTTGAACATAAACTTCACTACTTACCTTTTCAGAAAAGATTGTATCACCATCATATTCATAACTTGCATAACAAGTTATAATAACGTTTTGATTTACATAAATTGGGATTGAAATTGTTGTTAAGCCTTTTTCAGTTAATGGAATTTTATTTGCCTCTGGAGTTGTTCCTGAATATTCTACTAGATTACCAGCAAAATCAGTAAGCTCATAATGCAAATAAGCATTAGTAATTTGCGACTTATAATCTGAATAGACAACTTCTGCTAAGACCATTGTCTCATGTGAATAATATTCGGAGACATTCAAAGATCTAATCTCTATTTTTGGCCTATTATCTGTTGTTTTAAATGGGAACCGTTTAAGATTTTTATTAATCTTTTCTTCAGATGAAGGTCCTGTTTCTCCTTCTGAATATTCATAATAAACTTTATCGATAATTAAATAATATTTATGATTAGGCTCTAAGCCGAAATATGAATCTTGATAAGTGTTTTCTTCATCACGAACAGGTTCTTGAAAGAATAATCTAAAAGTATCTTCAATTGGACTTCCTGTTTCACTATCTTCAAGATGGATTTCAAAAGCAGGTGAATCTAAACCACTTAAATCAAGTTCAAAGGTAATATAGTCATCTCCAACATCATAGTCTTTAATAACATCTTGAAGCAAAGCCCCAGTAGTAATAACTCCTCCAACAGCAACTGTTCCAATAATAGCTGCTTTACTGATAAGTCCACTTAAACTTTGCGAATTACTATTAATATTACGATGACCTTTTCTTCTATTCAAAAGATCATTTTTCTTATTGAATTCAGGATATTTATTTGCTTGATGAGCTTGATATGAATAAAGATCTCTTTGACTACTATTAAATTCTTGAGACTCATTCCTTTCTGGAAGATGATTAATTTCCACATTCCACCTCTATATACATAAATTATACATTTGACTGATTTAAAAGTCAAGATTATTCAAAAGCGATTACAATAACTTAATCTTTCCTACTTCTTCATTATCCACCTTGTTGATAAAAACTAAAAAAAGGAGGAAAATATGTTGAATGAAAAGGTAAAGGAGGAAAATCTAATGAAAGAAAAAATAGCCAAAAGACTTAAATCAATTAGAATATTTCTAATCCTCTTTATATTTACTATCCCTTCTTTTATCTTTGGACAAGCTTTTGCTTACTGGGCTGGAATCATAAGTGCACCAGCTCAAGTAAATGATGCGATGCAAACTACTTCTGGTAGTGGTAAAGAAATTCCTGTAAACTTTACTTTTACATCAAGTTATACTACTACTTTTAAATTAGTGCCAATTGGTTGTTATGTTTATGCTTATGATCAAACTGTTGCTAAGGAAGAAGTTTACAATGATTATAATATGTCTTGGAGTACAACTGATGCTACTGCTCTTGAAACTAACGTGAATATGGCTTTTGTTTCTGCAGGTCTTTATGACAAAAGGGGGGGTGATCATCACTCAGCTTATACAAACTACATTCAAGTAAAATTTGAACTTGGAACTTACGCAACGCCAGGAGATCATACAAGTTTTGTAACTGAACAAAGTACTACTTTCAATGCTCAAACTCCAGGAAATGTAAACTATATGTTGCAACAAAATCAAACAAAAATCTTTCGTTTAGCTGTTTCAATGATAGATTATCCTCGAACTAACCAGACTGCTTATTTAAATTATAAAAGTGCTGTTGTAAACTCTTATTTAAAAGTTAACTTAAGATATACCGTTTCTAATCCTAACTTATATAAATCTACTGCCTTTTGGGCTAGTTTTAACACAACTAATGTAACTAACAAAAACTTAGGTCCTTATCAATATGAAGCTACAAGCTATGCTTATGATCCTGAATTTGAAGAATATACAGATGGTGGTGGATACTATAATGAAGGTGACATTATTGTCGTAACAAATCCAAACTCACCATACTATGGATATTACTACTATGTTTTAGAAACTGGTTGGATTGATTTAGGTAATGATGGTTCAGAACAGCCACATAAAAGAAAATGGGCAAAATGTACAAAAAATTATACTATGTCTAACCAATATGATCGTGGTGACTTTGTCGTTTGGGAAGGTAATATTTATTACTGGAGTCATCCAGATGATCATCATAACTTTAATCCACATTGTGAAACAATAGCACCACCTACAACTACCCACTGGACATTAGCATTTTCTAATGATACTGAAAATGTTTGGTTTAGACACCATACTTATGGCTATGGTGATGTTGTAAAATGGTGGAATGGAAATCCTGGTGGCACCACACCAATAAATCTTTATTATGTTTCAATTGCGGATGTTAATACAATTAACGATATAACTTCTCAAGGGAATAACTTATCTCCAGACCCAAGTGATTATTCAAGCCAATGGGTCACAGTTTCTCAATTCCAATCACGTTCTGCTGCTTTCAGTAATACAAGAGCATATAACGAAGGTGAATCAATACTATATAATGGTAAATATTATATAGCTACTATAGCCACTGTTGCAGGGAGAAATCCTGATAACTCTCCAAATCACTGGAAATTAGTAAATCTACCATAGAAAAAAGACTGAAAATTTTTCAGTCTTTTTATTTTTCTAAATATAATTTCTCATTCTTAAAATCAAGAATGATTCTTTGTTTGCTAAGTACTTCAAACCCGATTAAACCATAGACATCTTCATAATCAAAGATATCCGTATTACCAATCACAGAAACTAAAGATAAATACTCTTTAGAACCTATCGTTATTTTATCTAATAAAAATGGTTCATTTACTTTATAATCTAGTTTTACTTCTTCTTTAACTTTACTGCTTATTAAGCAGGCATTAGCTCCAGTATCAATAATGACATTAAATGAATAATCATTTACTGTTACTTTAACTGCAGCTAGAAGTTCTGGATCAAGTAAGATATCAATAGTATCTTGCTTTTCAAAAGTATCTTTGGGATTAAAAACTATCTCTCTCTTTTCATAGTCAATCAAGATTGCATAATCCCTTAAAACATCTAATCCTAAAACACCAATAATCTTATGATCTTGGAAAAAATTCGAAAAATAACTTAAGTCTAAAATCCTTACAAGAAAATCTTTGATTACAAAATCATCTACTTTAATTAAATCTACTTTAGTTTGATAAGCTATTACATCTTTAATCCCTTGATTAAAGATAATAGCTTTTTCTTCTGTTTCTAATTTTTCTAAAGAAGAAAAATGATTACTATCAATTACTGTTTTTGATGCTCCAGTATCTAAAAGAAGATAACCATCATCTTCATTAATCTTACCTTTTAATAGTATTAACCCATTAACGAGTTCAAAGTTTATTTTTAAATTACTTACTTTCATTTTTCTCTTTTTGTGTTAAAGTCATAATTAAACCAACTAATGCTACTACCCATACAAAATACCCAATAATCAATAAAATCATTGTTGTTTTCTTCTCAAATTGAGCAGCCTCTACAACAACAAAAGTATAAATAACTTGGTAAGATGTCGCTAATAAAGTAATCAAAATAGTATAAACCAAAACCCCAAGCAATAAAAACCTTATATAAGGAAAAGGATTTGCTTCTAATTCTTCTGGCGTTAAAGTTCCGATTGTTAGAGCTTGACTAACCGCAAAAATTATAAACAAAATACTAACAAGCATAAGTAATCCACTAATAGCCATACTAACAATTGCTAAAGTTTTAGTTGTTTGTAGCTTCATTTGCTTCTCCTGCTTTAAGTTGCTTATTGCATTCAACTAATGTCATAATCAAACCAACAATCTTTAAAACACCAACTGCTAATCCAATTAAAAGGAAAATCATTGGCGTTTTTGACTTTAACTTAGATGTTTCAACTACAATCATAATTATTAGAATTAAATCAGCCACTCCCAATAAACTCTTCAATAACAAAATAACACGTGTACTTGGTGAATACAATTGTCTAATAACATCTGTAAATTCAGGTGCAGTACCTTCGCCATGTTGTTCAATAAGTGCAATCATATCTTTAAAAACTAATGCAACAAAAATAATAGTTAAAACAAAAGCTACTCCTTGCATTATTAAAGATGTAATTGCCATTTTTTTCGTTTTACTTGCATCCATATATTCTATCTCCTATCCTTTATATTATACTAAAAATTCTTAATTCAATCTTAATTAATGCTTAGAGGGATTGTAAAAAGTTTGTATATAAAAATTGTATATGTAAATTTTTACATAAATATTTATTGCTATTTCCATATTAAAAAGCCAAGTCTTAATCAAAACTTGGCTTAAAATCAATGAATTTAAACTTTAAATTATCTATCTTCTACCAGTATGGTCTGCAGCAGATACAATACTAAAAATATCTAGCTCATCTTCTAGTAATTTGCTTAAAACATTTCCAAACATATAAGCATCTGAACGATTAGTTTTTTCTTGTAAAATTAATAAATGCATTAAAACATACAAAAATTCTACTGAATATTCGCCATAATTATTTAGGATAGAATATTGACTCATTTTCTCTAAACCCATTTCAGAATTAATAATTGCTTTTAAAGTGCGATGATCATTTGCCGCTAAGCCAGTAGCAGTATTCCAATAGTTTTGAATAAGTTTTAAAAAAGATATAGTTAATTCTCTTCCTTGTTGCATTTTCATTAAAATATCAACTACCCAATGAATATGTTTAGGTGTTCTGATTCTACTATTGTTTTTTCTATATTTAACGAAAATATCAAATTCTGATAATGTACCTTGAAATACATAAATAATATAATCATTAATTACGAATTCAATTATAGCAGTTTGTTGTTCCCTATTTATAGTAGCTTGTTGTTGCCCATTGCGAATTTCCATATTATTATTTTATACCTCCTTTCTCTACTTTTTTAATGTGTACAATTTAAAATGAAACTTTTATACTATAACTTAACAAATTTTTTATCAAATGTCAATAAATTTTAATTTTAAATCATTATATTATATTTTTTTATAAAATCTTTAAAAAACTATAAAAAAGAACACCAAAAGGTCAAGATGTTCTTGATTTGTTGAATTTTATTATTCTATGTCAATAATTCTTCTTTTAGCCAGTTCATAATATTTTTTTTCTTTTTCAATACCAATAAATTTTCTACCCAATTTCTTACAAACAACACCTGTAGTTCCACTACCCATAAATGGGTCTAAAACAACATATTCAGGTAGGGTTGATGCTTTAATAATTCTTTCTAATAAACATTCCGGCTTTTGAGTTGGGTGTTTACCAAACTTTTTTTCACTCATAGCTACTGCAGGTAATATCCACACATCTTCCATTTCTTGATTATTTATATTATACATTGCATTATAATTAAAATAATGTCCATAGCCTTTATTAGCCCAAATTACGAATTCATAAGAAAAGCGAAACTTATTTTTATAAATTAATGGTGGTGGATCTATCTTTTTCCAAATTATTATATTAATCAATTTAAATCCTGCTTTATCTAAAGCGTCTTTTAATACAAAAAGATTATGATGAGTAGAACTAATCCAAATACTCGATCTTTTCTTTAAAATCCTGTAGCATTCACTAACCCAAGCAAAAGTGAATTTTTCTACATCACCATAGTTTTCTTTCTTATCCCATTCTCCCTTATCAACTGACACAATTTTCCCTGATGAAATGCTTTTACCACCACTTGATAAAAAATATGGAGGATCAGCAAAAATAACATCAATACTTTCATTTTCAAAAGTTTTCATTCTTAAAATACAATCATCATTATATAAAATAATATCACCTCTATTATATATTATTAATAGAGGTGATTTTTTATTTAAATATTTCCTTTAACGCATCTTTTTGTTCTAAATCAGTAAGTGAATAAATATCATCCAAGTAATTAAATGTATCTTTTAAATTGTTTTTCGCACTACACCATCCTATACCATCAGTAAACCATATAAATTTAAGTCCATTTACATCTTTGATTTTCTCAGCTAACATTTGATAACTTCTAGCAGTTTCATTTAGCTTAGAGCCTTGACTACTATAAAAGTTACATTCTATCACATAAACAAAATTATCTGTTTTGACTACAAAGTCAAACTGTTTGTTTTCTTCGGTAGGTAAATCTTTTAAATCCATTTTCCATTTCTTAGCTACTTCTTTTAATCGCATTTGTTTATAATATTCTAAATTAGATTTCTTTAATTCTTCTTCAATTAATGCTTCCATTAGAAATCCACTTCGATTCTTTCTGGCATTAGTATCTAATCCTACCTCAACACCAGTAACATAATCAACTAGATTAGAAATAAGATGCTTTTCTAATAATTCAAATAATCCTGTTTCTCTCATAAAATATGCATATTGTTCTATTGTATAGTTTTGATGTCTAGAGATAAATGAATAAGAAAAAGAGCCTTTATCATCTTGACAGTAAATTTCATATTTTCTAATTGCAAGTAATATTGGTATTACCTTTAAAACATTCGGATATTTACTTAAAATTGTTTTAAACTCATTTTCTATATTTGAAGAACCAATTAAAGAATTTAAGATGTTTAATTCTACTTTAATTTTATCTATATTTCTATAAATCTTTGGAAAATCAACATAATAATCATAACTAAAAATACTAGTCTTAAATTTACTTATCCATTCTTCGAACCATTGATCGAAATTTTCTTTATAGTTTTTTCTCATTTAATACTCCTTCATATCTTTTTTTGCTTAATTCTAAATATTCTTCATTATTATCGATACCAACATATTTTCTATTTAATAACTTACAAGCTATTCCTGTAGTACCACTTCCACTAAAAGGGTCTAATACAATATCACCCTCTTTAGTAGAAGCAACTAAAATCCTTTCCAACAATCTTAAAGGTTTTTGTGTTGGATGCTTACCAAAAGCTTTTTCTCGTTTAGGGGTTGTAGCAATTTGCCAAATTTTAGGTTCTTCTTCAAAAGTCCAAACATCTTTCATCTGCTTATTTTGATTTTCTTTTTTCATAACGGAATAGTTGAAATAATGTTTCCCTTTTTTGCTTTTTGTTAATTGTTTTCTAGCCCAAATAATAGTTTCTGTTGAATGAGTAAATGACCTGCAAGCTAGATTAGGTGCTGGATTTGGTTTTTGCCAAATAATATTATTAATTATAGAAAAACCTTCTAACTCTAAAGCAACCCCAATTGCGTAAATACTATGCAATGTTCCAGAAATCCAAATTGTTCCATCATCTTTTAATACCTTCTTGCAAGCCTTAATCCAATCTTGATGAAATTTGAGTTTTCCCTCAATGGTTAATGCTTGGTCCCATTTAGCTTTATTAACTGATACTTGTTTACCACTATGACATGTTACCCCTCCATCAGATAAAAAGTATGGCGGATCAGCAAAAATTACATCAATTGTTTTTTCGGGAAAATCTTTTAACAACTCAAATGTATCTCCGAGTAATAAAGTGAAATCTTCAGTTTCATAATAAATTTTATCTTTCAATTTATTCATAATTTCAGTAGTTAGTAATAATTACTTCTTCTACATCTCCTCTTCCTTTGGCATTTGCATTAATCATTCTTTTAGCATTAATAATATGAATGTTAAAATCTTTATACAAATTTCTAATAAATTCGGTATTATGATTACTTAGCATTACATATACACCCTTATTAGATAATTCTTTAAAAGTTGTAGCTAATCTTTCTTGATCTGCTTTATTAAAGCCATTGTCACTATAAGTTGTAAATGAATTTTTATCTTCTATCGGATCATATGGAGGGTCAAAATAAACGAAATCACCTTTAGCAGCAGTAACTACAACATCTTTAAAATCCCCTAATAATATTTCAATATCATTTTCTTTAAAATACTTATGTACATTTAATATATTATCTTCATCAAAAGTTTTTACTTCTTTTTTTTGCCCAAAAGGAACATTAAAATAACCTTTTTTGTTAACACGATATAGCCCATTAAAGCAACTTTTATTTAAATAAATCATTCTAGCTGCCTTTTCCCAATCTGGCATATCTTTAAAAGAATCTTTTCGATCAACTTCTCTAATTTCATAATAATATTCTTTAGAGTGTTTTGCTTCGTGTTCTTTTAGCTTATTGATCATTAATTTGAAATCATCTTTGTTTTTCAATGTTTTATACATGGCAACTAATTCTTGATTAATATCGTTAATTACAGCTTTCTTAGGAGACAATTCTAGCAACAAGGCACCACCACCAAAAAAAGGTTCATAATATGTGTTGTATACTTTCGGCATAAATTCAATTAGTTGGTTAATAATTTGCCTTTTACCACCAGCCCATTTTACAATCGGTTTTAACTTCATATTATCTCCTTTCATTATTTTTCTCCACTTATTATATATTATATCATATTAAATAAGATTTTACGATAATTACTTTTATTTCAATAATTATGTTTCTAATTGTTCAATTTTTTACGTAATTAATTATTTTAAAAATAAAAGCTACTGTCTCAAGCAGTAGCTTTCTTTCTATTACCTTAACTATTCAAATAATGTTAATCACTTAAAATTTCTAATGAATGTTTATATTTTTCAACTCTCTTTAAATCTTCTTCTGTAACTTCCTTTAATCTTCTTAAATCCATATTATGCTTCAAATCTTCAATCTTAACTCTTCTTGCAAGATCATTTTCTTTTATTCTAGTAATATATTCCTCATAAGAAATAGATTTATCTTTAGTTAACACCTTTACAGCTTCTACAATCTTATAACCAAACTCTAATCTTATATAATCATAAGTAATGCTAGTATCTTCAATTGTATCATGTAAAAGGGCAACTATCTTGGCATCTTTTCCTTTCACTCTTTTTGCAACATAAACAGGATGTTTAATATAAGATTTACCTCCCTTATCTTTTTGTCCTTTGTGAGCTTTTTTAGCTATACAATATGCTTTTACAAGTTTACACATAACCTAATCTCCTCCATATTTTTTTTTACATTTTACTTTCATTTATAATAAAATCATAATTCAAAATATTTCAGATAATACATCACACTTTAACCTATATTTAAAATTTATTCTACGATATTTTCAATTATGGTTTTTATCCCTTCTTCTGCTTTATCATATGTATTTTTTACTTCTATTTTTTCTTCTATTATTTGTGGGATATTTTCAATTTTTATATAATTAGGTTCAGAATTATAATATTCTGCATTAATTTTATAAGATAAATATAATATTGTTTCTTCTTTTGGTAAATTTATAAATATGGTCATTTCATATGGCATACCGCCATTAATTGTTTTATTGTCACCGCCATATCGATATTCTTGCATTTTTTTATCATTTTCGCCATCTAAAGTCATTATATCAGTTTTTAAAAAATAAACTCCATTATTATAATCATCATTACTAATATGAATGAACAAATGAAAATTTCTTAAGGACTCATATCCTTTATTACAAATAACTATTTTTAATTCAACCAAACTTTTATTTCTTTTAAATTTAATTTCATTTGGCACAGTTGATTTTATTTCAGATAAAATGTTGTCAATAATTATACTTTCCGAATTTTTATTTGTAATAGGATAAGAAAAAAAATTCTTAGTTGTAAATTCATCAATTGATGATGTGGTTGGCATGCTATGTCGTATAGCAGTT
>DUOW01000037.1 GCA_012838635.1 Acholeplasma sp. | reverse complement strand
ACTACATTAGGATTAGTAAATTTATCACTTTTTGCAACTAAATATGCATATATTGGTAACTGTAAATTAAGCCCATACTCAAGATTATTAAAATTAGGATTTTTAACTATAGATCTTACTTTATAGTCAGTAATGACAAGATTAGTTTTATTGCCTTCTTCTTGATAGACAATCTTATCAATCTTACCCCCTATTTGATATTTATCAGTAACCCTAACTACAAAATCATCAGGCTCGCAAATAACCTTATAACCTTTATCTGCTCTTAAGTTATAATCAATTACATCTTTTGTTAGTTTAAATAAAGAACAAATAATGAATTTATCTTTTTCTTCAAGTTGCTCTTTAGCTTCTGTATTGGCAAGAGCATCTTTGAAAATACGATCGTAATCTACATCATCTTTTATTCTATATTCTAGATCATAAGCTAAAGCTAAAGCTTCATGAATAAAGGTACCAATTTTAGAACTAATATGACTATCATCATAATTCAGCCTTAAAGTATTTTCTATATAATACTTAAAAGGACATTTAAAGTAATTATCTGAACTAGAAAAAGAAAACTTGTAAACCTTATTAAAATCAATTAACTGAGAAACTAATTCTTCATTTAAATCTTCAGTTTGATTATCATAATCTAAATAAGGGAAATCTTCTCCTTTAAACCTAATGTTTTCTTCAAATATATGATCTTTAATTTTGAACTTACGATAGTTATCTAAAACATCAGTTAGCAATAAATAATCTTCTTCTTTACTATAACCAATCTTAGGCTCAACTTTTGTTTCCTCATATTTTAACTCTTTAATTAAAGGTGATTTTAAATACTTATTAAAAACAGAATTAGTCTTATAACTAATAATATAATTAGCATTTTGATTCAACTTATTTTTTATTAGCTCTTTTTCTTTTTGTGTTCTTTTTTCACTATTATCCATTCCAAGCTTATTTAATAAATTATCATCAAAATACAAAACATCTTTATGAACATAAGGAATAAAGTTGTTATTAAAACCAATAATAAAAATTACTTCGTCTTTTGATATGATATGTTCTTTCAAGTCTATAAACTCTATTGCATCTTTATATTTTGGGCTAGGATATCTAAGATTTTCAAAAGCATAAGTAAATACTTTTATTGCATAAGTGCTATCAAAACTAGTCAGACTATAGTCATTAACAATACTTACTACCTCTTCATAAAAAGGATAATCTTGATAATCTTTTTCTAAAATAATAATTGCATCTTTAAGCTCGTGTTCTTTAAATAGTTTAAGTACATCTTTAGCAGTTTTAGTTTGTAAGATGTTTTTATCACTTTCAAAATTAAAAGGAATTTTATATAACATACTCATTCTCTTAAAAGCAAAATCATAATCACTAGAATAATTAGCAATCTTAATTTTACCTAGTGGCATGCCGCCATCTAGCAGTTCTTTTATCCTATTAAAAACGAATCTAACCTCATCAACTAGATCTACAAAAGCATAAACAGTTCTTGTTTTGTAAGTTAATTCTTCTGCTTTTTTACACTCAAATTCAACACCCAAACTTTTTAAAATCTGACATCCAAAACTAAAATCAAAACTATCTTCTACATTCAAAAAGGTAATATGCTTATTTTTGATAATGTCTATGAACTGTTCATTTCTAGTAATTAGTTTATGGTTTTCTAAAATTAAAATAATCTTCTTTAGAAGATCAGTTTTTTCATGACTAATGTCTCTAAAAAGTTGCTCATATTTAAGATAATTTAAGATTTCAATAAGATTATTTACTGAAATACCTAGCTCTTTATTTAAATAATAAAGGGCTTTTTTATCATAAGTAAGAGTCAAGTTTTTAAGAAATTCACTCAAAGTATAGAATTTGTAGCTTTTAAAATCAGTTATGTTTTCTAAAATTCTTTGCTTTTCTTTTAGATTACAAATGATAATTCCTTCTTTTAAGTCCATAATTCACCTCTTAGTTTATTATAATATATTAAGTTGAATATAGCAAGATTCAAAAAAAGCAGATTACTCTGCTTCTTCTTGATTTTCATTTATATAGTAATCACCATCTACTAATCCAGTACCTGCTGGCATTAATCCACCAATAATTACATTTTCCTTTAAGCCTAATAAGTGGTCTTTTTTACCTCTAATAGCAGCTTCTGTAAGTACTTTTGTCGTTTCTTGGAATGATGCAGCTGATAAGAATGAGTCTGCTCTTAAAGCTGAACGAATAATTCCTAAAAGTTCTGGAACTACTGTTGGCGTTTTTTTACCATTTAAAATACAGTCTTGATAAATGTCTTGTAATTCAGCACGTGAAATTAAACTACCTACAATTAACTTAGTATCACCAGCATCTGTTACTTTAACTTTACGTAACATTTGTCTGATAATAATTTCAATGTGTTTATCAGCAATTCCTACACCTTGAGATTGGTAAACTCTTTGTACTTCTTCTAAGATATAGTCTTCTACAGCTACAACAGATGAAACTCTAATTAACTCTTTCGGATCAATTAATCCTTCTACAAGCTTATCGCCTGCCTTGATTCTATCTCCTACTTGAAGTTTAGTTACTTTACCTACATCAGTTAAGTATTCTTTAGTTTCAATTTCATTTTGAACAACAATTCTTGTTCTGTTATCTTGTTGTCTATCAACTGTCTTGATAATACCAGAGATTTCCGAAATTATTGCTTTACCCTTAGGTTCACGAGCACCGAAAAGTTCATTAACACGTGGTAACCCTTGAGTAATATCTTCCCCACCTGCAACACCACCAGTATGGAAAGTACGCATTGTAAGCTGTGTACCTGGCTCACCAATTGATTGAGCTGCAATTACACCTACAGCTTCTCCTTTTTCTACAACTTTGCTTGTAGAAAGGTCTGAGCCATAGCATTTAACACATACACCATTTTGCGTATTACATGTGAGTAATGATCTAATTTCAATTCCCCAAAGTCCAGAATCGTTAATTGCATTAGCAATGTCTTCAGTAATGAATTCACCTTTTTTTACATATAACTCGTCTGTAACTGGATCATAAACATTTTGCGCTGCAAAACGTCCTTTAATTCTTTGACCTAAGTTAAGTTTTACACCTTGTAAGTTCTTAGAGCTTGGTTTTGGATTATTTACAGGATCAGCTAAATAAGCTTGATATAATTTATACCCTAATGCTTCATTATCATCAGTATCAAAAATAGGATGAACGAATTTACCTTTATCTGTCCCACAATCATCTTCAGAAATAACAATTTCTTGACTTACGTCAACTAATTGTCTTGTTAAGTATCCAGATTCAGCAGTCTTTAAGGCTGTATCTGTTGATCCTTTTCTTGAACCATGAGTTGAAACGAAGAACTCAGACATTGACAAACCTTCAATAAATGATGACTTAATCGGAATATCCATTTGCTCACCATTAGGTTTAGCCATTAATCCTCTCATACCTGATAGCTGAACAAAGTTATCAATACTACCTCTAGCACCAGAGTCACTCATCATATAGATATTATTAGTAGTACAGTTTAAAGCTAGGTCTTTTTCAATTAATTTCTTAATATCCTCTTTAGCTTTAGTCCAAACTCTAATTGTATCTTGTCTTCTTTCTTCTTCTGTTGCAAAACCTAAGTCTTCTTTAGCTTTGATTTCTTTAACTTCTTCATCTGCTAAAGCAATAATTTCATCTTTGCCTTCAATAGCTGTAATATCGCTAATTGAAACAGTGATTCCAGATTGTGTAGCATATTTAAAGCCTAAGTCTTTCATCTTATCTAGGGTCTTAGATGTTTCATTGATTTGGAAGTTTTTGAAAACTTGAGCAATAACTTTAGATAAAGCTTTCTTAGGGAAAGGTTTTGGTGAAACATACTTTTCCTTTAAGAACTTCTTAATATCAGTCCCTTTAGAAACTAAATATTTATTAGGAGTTCTTACGCTTAAGTTTTCTTCGCTTTGATCGCAGATATAAGGAATTGCCTTATGTGGATCATCACTTTCAGGGAAAATAGTATTGAATAGATATTTTCCATAAGTAGTGATAATATATTTATCCTTTTGGTCTTCTGTAAAACATGGATTGTTTAATGAACTAACTGGTAAGGCAACTCTTGTATGGAAACCAACAAGTTTATTGTAATAAGCAAGTTCTAATTCATCTGGATCTTTAAAGATTTTACCTTCACGTTCATCATTTGGATCTTCAATTGTTAAGTAATAATTTCCTAATACCATATCTTGAGTTGGTGTTACAATTGGGTTTCCATCTTTAGGAGCAAGAATATTTTTGCTTGCAAGCATTAAGATTCTTGCCTCTGCTTGCGCTTCAGCTGACAAAGGAACATGAACTGACATTTGGTCACCATCAAAGTCGGCGTTAAAAGCTGTTGTTACTAAAGGATGTAATCTAATTGCTTTACCATCAATTAGCTTAGGTTCAAATGCTTGAATACTTAAACGGTGCAGTGTTGGTGCACGGTTTAATAAAACTGGATGATCAACAATAATCTTTTCAAGTTCTGTCATTGCATCTGGATGACCAGTTTCAATCATCTCTTTTGCATCTTTAGCACTAATTTTATTTGGAGTTAAATCATTTCCATCTTTATTTTTCTCTAAAAGGTTGTGTAAAATAAATGGTTTGAAAAGTAATAAAGCCATCTCACGCGGAAGACCACATTGATACATCTTAAGTTCAGGACCAATTACGATAACTGAACGACCTGAATAGTCTACTCTCTTACCAAGCAAGTTTTGACGGAAACGTCCTTGTTTACCTTTTAAGATCTCAGATAAAGATTTTAATTCTCTACCTCTTCTTTTAGAAGATTTATTACCTCTTCCTTCATTATTAATTAAAGCATCAACTGCTTCTTGTAATAATCTTTTTTCGTTCTTAATGATTAACTCTGGAGTACCAATTTCATACTCTTTCTTTAATCTATTATTACGAACGATAATATTACGGTATAAGTCGTTAAGGTCCGTTGTGGCAAAACGACCACCATCTAATTCCACCATCGGTCTTAAATCTGGAGGAAGTACAGGAATAACATCTAGTACCATCCACTCAGGTTTATTCCCAGAATGTAAGAATGCATCGACAATATTTAATCTTTTGTTTGCTTTCTCTCTTCTTTGTTTAGTAATTTTTTCCTCATTTAACTCAGCTCTTAAGTCCTCTGATAGTTGTTTCAAATCAAGTTCTTGAAGCATTTTCTTAATTGCTTCAGCGCCAGTTAAAGCTCTAAAACTACGTGAACCATAAGTTTGACGATAGCGACCATATTCTTGTTCAGTAATGATTTGGTTCTTTTCAAGCTCATCAACTGTTCCTGGATCAACTACAATATAAGATGCAGAGTACACAATACTAGATACTTCTCTCGTTTTCATGTCTAATAATAAACCAATTTTATTTGGTGTATTCTTCAAATACCAGTTATGAACAACAGGAGCTTGAAGCTTAATGTGTCCCATTCTTTCACGACGAACACGAGCATCAGTTAACTCAACTCCACATTTCTCACAAATCATTGGTCCAGTTAATGGACGTTTTGGTTTGTTACATTGACATTGGTTAGTCTTAACTGGTCCAAAAATTATCTCACAAAATAAGCCATCACGTTCTGGTTTTAATGTACGATAGTTAATTGTCTCTGGAAGTTTAACTTCTCCATAACTCCAAGAAAGAATTTTCTCTGGAGAAGCTAGACCTATTCTTAAATAATCATATTTTCTTTTTGTTGAAATCATTTATTACACCAGATCCTTTACACTTTTTCTTGCTTCTTCAGCTTCTCGAATAATGCTCTTATTTGCAACATTCTCTTTTGTTTTAGAGTCAATTAAATCAACGTCTAAACATAACGCTTGAAGTTCTTTAATCAATACTCTAAATGATTCTGGAACTCCAGGTTCAGGAATTGGTTTGCCATCTACGATAGCTTTATAAACTTTGTTTCTTCCAACCATATCATCAGATTTAATTGTTAGCATTTCTTGTAAAGTATAAGCAGCACCATAAGCCTCTAACGCCCAAACTTCCATCTCACCAAATCTTTGACCACCATTTTGAGCTTTACCACCCATTGGTTGTTGTGTAACTAGCGAGTATGGTCCTTCACTACGAGCATGGATCTTATCATCTACCATATGGTTTAACTTAATCATATACATAACACCAACTGCTACAGGATTATCAAAAGGTTCACCTGTTTGACCATCATATAAAGTAGTCTTACCGTCAGGAGACATTTCTGCTTCTTCCATAATTCTCATTAAGTCTTCGTTTGTAACACCATCAAATACTTGCGTTGCAATATTAAGTCCTAGTTTCTTAGCAGCCATTCCTAAATGAACTTCTAGAACTTGACCAATATTTAAACGAGAAGGAATACCTTGTGGGTTTAATAGAATATCTACTGGTGTACCATCTTCTAAATATGGCATATCTTCTTCTGGTAAAATTAAAGAAATAACACCTTTATTTCCGTGACGGCCAGACATCTTATCTCCAACACCAATCTTTCTTTTTTGAACAACATATACTTTAATTGTTTCATTAACTCCAGTTTTAAGTTCATGACCATCTTCTCTTTTTAGTCTTTCAACTTTAAGAACGATTCCTCCACCACCATGCGGTACTCTTAAAGATGTATTCTTCACATCTTTAGAACGATCTGAGAATAAAGCTTGTGATAACTTTTCTTCTGGAGATAGAACAGTTTGTCCTTTAGGAGATACTTTACCAACTAAAACATCTTTAGCTCCAACTTTTGCTCCAATACGAACAATACCTTCTTCATCTAAGTTAGCAATAGCAGATTTCTTTTCATTGTCTAGATCTCTAGTTACATATTCTGCACCTAACTTTGTATTTCTAACATCAACTTCATATACAGAAATATGAATTGATGTATAAACATCATCTTGAACTAATCTTTCGCTCATAATAACAGCATCTTCGAAGTTATATCCATGCCATGTAGTAAAAGCAATAACAACGTTACGTCCTAATGCAAGTTCTCCACGATCCATTGAAAGACCATCAGCAATAACAGCACCTTTCTTAACCTTTTCACCCTTTTCTACAATCGCTTTTTGGTTAATACAAGTTCCATCATTACTTCTTTCAAATTTTAATAACTCATAAGTATCTGTTTCACCAGCTTCTGTTTTAATTACAATTTTATTAGAATCAACATACTCTACAACACCTGATGCTGTAGCTACAATTGCACTACCACCATCATGAGCAGCTTGTGTTTCAATACCTGTTGCCACAATCGGTGCTTCTGGTTTTAATAATGGTACAGCTTGACGTTGCATGTTTGCACCCATTAAAGCTCTATTTGCATCATCATGCTCTAAGAAAGGAATTAAAGCAGCTGAAACAGAAACGATTTGCTTCGGACTAACGTCCATTAACTCGATCATTTCTCTTGCAATCTCTACATTTTCTCCACGATAACGAGCTACTACTTCATCAGAAACAATATTTAAAGTATAGTATTCTGGTTTCCCATCTTCTAAAGCTTCAAAAATGGCGATTTCTTTGCCGTCAATCTTAACAAAATATTTATCGTCTTTTTTAATTAAATCTTTTTCTTGGTAAAGAGTTTTATGCATCTCTACATTAGCTTGAGTAATATAATATTCTTCTTCTTCATCTGCTTTGTAATAACGATAATCATTAGATACATAAGTCTTATCACCTAATTGGTATACCTTAAAATATGGCGTTTGAATAAACCCATATTTATCTACTTTAGAATATGTAGCAAGAGAGTTGATTAGACCAATGTTTTGACCTTCTGGAGTCTCAATTGGGCAAATACGACCATAATGAGAAGTATGAACGTCACGTACCTCAAAGCCTGCTCTTTCTCTAGTTAATCCACCTGAACCTAAAGCGGAAATTCTTCTCTTGTTTGTAAGCTCTGATAATGGGTTAACTTGGTCCATGAACTGAGATAATTGGTCAGTTGCAAAGAAAGTTTGCATTGTAGTTAGTAAAGTCTTACCATTAATCAAGTCATCTGGAACTAAAGACTTATAATCTTTAGCAGTTGACATTTTAGACATAATTGATTTCTCTAATTTCATTAAACCTTGACGAGCTTGATTTTGTAACAACTCACCAATTGGACGTAATCTTCTATTACCTAAATGGTCAATATCATCTACTTTTCCTAATCCAACACTTAAGTTCATAAAATAACTTACAGACGCCAAAATATCTGACAGTGTAATTCGATTCTTTGTTTCACTTTGGTCATTACCTAAAACACGAATCTTTTGAATTTCACCATCAATCTCAATTTCTAAATCAAGAACTTCTAAGATAACTGAATCCCCTTCTAGCATAATCTCGTAGTCAAAAGTACGACGAATTAACTCGCGGTTTTCTTTTAAGAAAGTAACCATTTCTTTATCTAAAGTAGTTCCTCTTTCATATACTAATTCTTCTTTACCATCTACTTCACGGTAAATATTTTGGTCTAATTTAATTTTATTTAAACCAAAAACAATTAATCTTTCAAAAATATCCAATTTTTGATTTACTTTATAGCGTCCTACACTAGCAAGATCATAACGCTTGTTTTCAAAAATACGACTTGCGATATACTTTCTTGCAGCATCAGGGGTAGCAGTTTCGCCTTGACGTAACTTATCATATAATTCACGTAACGCATCATCACTACCAAATGATTGGTCTTTAGCAAATGTGTTTTGTAAGTGTTCACTCATACCAAAAAGGTTAATGATATCTCTGTTTGAATTTAGTCCTAAGGCTCTTAAAAATGTAGTAAGAGGAAGTTTATTAGAACGGTCAAACTTCACATACCAAATGTCCCTTTTACCTGTTTCAAATTCAATCCATGCTCCCCTTGTTGGGATAATTTGACCAGAGTATAAAACAGCACCTGTCTTCTTGTCTATTTCTTTGGCAAAATAAACACCAGCTGAACGAATAACTTGAGTAATAATTACTCTTTCAGAACCATTAATGATAAACGTTCCTGATGGTGTCATAACTGGAAACTCTCCAAAGAATAGTGATTGGTTAGCAATTTTTGCAACTTCTTTTTCTCCAGTTTCTGGGTTTGGTTCATCTTCATAAAAAACTAATGAAAAATCAACTTCTAGAGGCTTTGTGTAATTGGCTTTATTACGTTTTGCTTCTTGTACAGATGCTTTGGCCTCTCCAAATCTGTACTCCCCAAATTGTAACTCCAATTTTTCATTTTGTGACGTAATCGGCGTAATCTCATTGAACAAATCTTTTAAGCCTTCATTCATAAACCACGCAAAAGATTCAGTTTGAATTTCAATCAAATTAGGCATTTCCACGTTTGTTTGAATTCGCGAATAATCTCTACGTACACGATCTTTTCCGTAAACAACATTTTTGTAGCTCAATACTTTTTCACCTCACATACATATTTCGCTATGGGCGCATTATTCCCATTTTATTAACGCTATCAAGTATTATAATATATTTTAAGATGAATGTCAAGGGCAAAACTATAAAAAATTATATTTTTTAAAAGAAAAAAGAGCTAATTAATAGCTCTTTATCTTGCTTTTATAATCCAATAGTCTTTTTTCTTTTTGACTATTTCAACTTCTTTATAAACTTCTTTCATCCTCTTTACAAGCGATGGTGCTCCTTGACTTTTCCGAATAACAATCCATAGATAAGCTTCCTCTTTTAAGTAATTAACAGCACCTAATACTAGTTTATCTACAATAACCTTACCTGCTCTAATTGGAGGATTTAAAGTAATCATATCAAACTTACCTTTAATATTCTCATATCCATCACTTAAGAAAACCTCAAAGTTTTTAATTCCATTTAGTTCATAGTTTTCTTTAGCTAAATTTAATGCTCTTTCATTTACATCAGTAGATACTACTTCTAGCTTTTTATCTCCGCTTGCTAAAGCAACACCGATAATGCCAATCCCACACCCTAAATCTAAAATCTTTGGTCCTTCTAACTCTAAAGTGTTTAAAAGAATATCGGTTCCTCTATCTACGCGATCTTTAGAGAAAACTCCTAAATCACTATAAAACTTTAATTCTTTTCCCAAATATCCATAAGTGATAATTCTTTTATCACTTTTTAAATTAGGATCGTTAATATAATAATGACTCATGTTATCTTCCTATGACTGTCGCATTTGGTAGTTTAGATTCAAAATATTCTACAACATCTAAATTACAATAAACAGTATCAATAGCTTTTGTAGCACCATTCCAATTAGTTCCAAAGTGAGGAGTAATAACTTTTACTAAACCAGTTTCTGGATCAATTTCCTGATGCGTAAAATCCCAAGTTCTTGCTTGTTTTGGCGCTGTTATTGAAAATGAACCACATTCTTCAACTGCTCCAAGAATAATTTCTACTAAACTATCCATATTAACTAACCCACCGTTACTAATACGTTTTAACTTTGGCACGTAAAGTTTAGTTAAAGACCTACAACTATCAAGTCCATATTCTCCAATAACTATAAGATTAGGGAAATTAATTGTCTTAACTAAAGAAAGACCAGCAAACCCATAACTACCTAAATGAGTTAAATTTGGTGCTTCAATTGCAGTAAAGGTATATTCAATATTTTCAAAAGCATAGTCCCCTACAACCGTTACCTTATTTAAATCAAGTTTAGTAATGATTCCAAAATCTTGAAAAGCATAATTACCTATTGTAGTAACATTATCAGGGAAAACTAATTCTACTTCTTCCCCATTTTTATCTACATCTCTAAAAGCATAATCTCCCACTTTTGTAACATTATACTCTACACCATCAATTATATAAGTATTAGGAATCAAATTCTCTTTGATCCTACCTACATAATAAACTAATTCTAATTCATTAGCACTAGTTTTACTAAAATAGTAATCTTGACATTTTGTAGCTTCTTTAAAAATAAACTTATTATAATAAACTTTACGATAGTTTAAATATGGCAAAGTTACAGAATATTGATTCCACTTACTGCGATAAAGATCAACTGCTTCCTCAGGAACAAAGAATCTTGTCACTGGTGAAAACCCATGAAGAACAGTCAAATCTTGAGGCACTAATGCTTCTAAATGAACTTCATTTAAAGTAACAGGACCAGCTTTATAATCACCAAAAGCTAGTTCATCAATTCTTGTTACGGTTTCAGGAATTCTAATTGCTTCAATACCAGTTCCTGTAAAAGCATTATTAGCAATCACACACAAATTATTAGGTAAAATTACTTCTTTTAAAGAAGCTAAACCATTAAACTGTCCTGGATAAATCATATTACCTGCTAGGGTAGTCTTACTTAGATCCAAACTTTGTAAATCTAAAACTAAAGCTTTAATTAAATTAAGATCTTCTTGCTTTAAACCATAATTAGCTGTAGTAATGATAACTTTCTTCGCATTTCTTAAAAGCCACAAATCATCTAAAGTCTCTTCAATTGGTAAAGCAACATCACTTAAATAAACAGTATCAAAATTATAGCCATCTTGATGAACAACTCTTTTCTTACCATTTACTAACATATCTTTATTTAAATAGTTCATTTCTTTAAATGTGAAATACGAACCTTTATTATCAAAACACAAATTCTCTTTTGTAATTAAATCTGTTAACACTAAAGCATCATTAGTTTCTTTAATTATACCAAAATTAGTAATATTAATTTCGTCTTCTAAAGTAGTAATATTTCTAAAATCAATTTGATTAATTGTTGCTTTGTTAATTAACTTTATTCCTCCAGTTTGAAGATAAAGATTTCCTAAATCGCAATTATCTAAAGTAATCAATCCTGAATTTAAATCTAAATGATTTGTTGTTTCAATATTTTTAATCGTTACTCTTCCTAAAACAACAATATTATTTAAGCTTTCTAAAACTCCATCTTCACCTGTTAATGTAGCATTATTTAAAGTTATTTTAGGAGCAGTTAACTTGCCCTTTAAAACAAATTGAAGATTAGCTAATTCTAATTCTTCGGTAAAAACTAAATCTCCTTGAAAGACAATCAAATCTCCTTTTTTTGCCTTTCCTAAGCACTCACTTAAATAACTATAATCAGCACTAGTAATAAGATATTCTTCATTTCGCACATGAACTTCTGCTGTTGTCGCAAGATTTGTTGTCATCTCTTGTACTGTAATTACTACATCCCCAAAAGTTTTAGTGCGAATAACACCATTATCATCAACACTTGCAATACCAGAATCACTAGATACATAACTATAAACTGGATTAGCAATATTAGTACTAATATTTAAAGTAAACTCTGCTTCAATATTTACATTATACTTATTTGGTTCTACTTTTAAATAAGGCTTTTCTGAAACTACAATCGTAATTTCTTGCTTTTGTTCCTTGCTATTTACGAAAACTTTGGCCTTCGTTGTGCCTTTGCTTAACCCTTTAATCTTAGTTTTATTAGCACTAGCGATCGTCTCATCTTCTACTTTAATTTCTATTTCTAAATTACTCATCTTTGTTTGATATTCTAAATCTACAACATCATTTACATCTAACTCATAAATAGTTTTAGTAAGGGTAAAATCAATTTTCTTACAGCCACTTAAAACTAACCCAAACAACAATAATACTAACCAAATGCGCTTTTTCATACTTTATGCTCCTTTTTTACGATAACGATATCCTAAAACAATAACACCCATAACTATCAAAACAAGTGATAGGATTTGCGATGGGCTAAGATAAGCAAATAATCTTCCTCGATCATCGCCTCTAATAAATTCAATCAAGAATCTAAAAATTCCATAACTAAACAAATATAATACAAAACTATTTTTTCGTAATTTTGGAATAAAATGTAATAATAAAAATAATCCAAGTAAAAATAAAGCTTCATAAATTTGAACTGGATGAACTTTCACTCCTTCACCATACTTTGCAAAGATTTCCCATCTTGGCGAGTAAGGAACATCAGGATAAATAACGCCTAAGAAAGATTCAGTAGGAGTCCCATAACAACATCCAGCTAAAAAACAGCCAATTCTTCCAAACATATGACCTAAAATTATTCCTCTGACTAAAACATTTAAGATCTCTTTTAAGCTTTCTCTTTCATCTTTATTAAAGAAATAATTTAGTAAAATAAAGCAAACAAGACCTGGAATAACCCCTCCCAAAAAAGTAACACCAAATCTTATTTCACCACTTTTAAGATAATGAACTAGTAAATCAAAAAGCAAGGCAAAAAGCACAGTTACAATTCCAGAAATTGCTCCTAAGATTAAAATCTTATTAACTCTTTGTTTGGAAAAGTCTAATCTTTTTTCTAAATAAAGAACAACATAGAGGATTAAAGATAAAACCCCAATAATTGCCATTAATGTATAGCTATCAATAAAGAAATCTTTAATAAACTCAGGTAACATTTTAAACTACAATATTTACTAACTTTCCAGGAACAACAATGATCCTTCTAATAGTTTTACCTTCAATATACTTTTGAATGTTTTCTGAAGCTAAAGCTAAACTTTCTATTTTCTCCTTAGAAATATCAACACTAACCTCTAGTCTATCTCTAATCTTACCATTAACTTGGAAAACATAAGTTACTAAATTCTCTACCGTTTTTGCTTCATCATAAGTTGGCCATTTTTGCTCTGTTAATAAAACGTCCTTTTTAAAAACAATCTCATTTAACTCTTCTGTTATATGAGGACAAACAGGAGCTAAGAGTTTTAAAAATCCTTCCATATATTCATTAGGAATATTTGGATCTTTATAACATTCATTAATGAAAATCATCATTTGGCTGATTGCAGTATTAAATCTTAAATTTTCATAATCTTCAGTAACTTTCTTCACAGTTTGGTGATAAATCTTTTCTAGATTCTTGTTTTCTTTTACTGGCGTATATCCTTCAGTATATAAACGATAAACTCTTTCTAAGAATCTTCTTGGCCCTTCAATATTTTGAGTTGACCAAGGTTTTGTAGCTTCTAGTGGTCCCATAAACATCTCATAAAGCCTTAAAGAGTCAGCACCAAATTCTCGAATAATATCATCCGGATTAACAACATTACCTTTTGATTTACTCATCTTTTCCCCATCAGATCCTAAAATCATTCCTTGATTGAATAACTTTAAGAATGGTTCATCGGTTTTTAGTAAACCGACGTCATGTAATACTTTATACCAAAAACGAGAATAAAGTAAGTGACCAACTGCATGTTCAGTCCCACCAATATATAAATCTACTGGTAACCAGTAATTTAGAATCTTCTTTGCTTTTTCGCTACTTAAAGGAACATAACCATCTTCTTCTTTTAAAGCATATGCTAAAAAGTACCAACATGATCCAGCCCATTGTGGCATTGTATTTGTATCTCTTTTACCTTTTAAACCATCTTTAGTCATTACATATAACCAATCAGTAGCATGAACTAAAGGTGATTCTCCTGTTTTTGAAGGTGTGATTTTCTTTAGCTTTGGTAGTTCTAAAGGTAGTTCATCTTCATCTAAAACTTCAATTGAACCATCTTCTAAAAAAACAACAGGGAAAGGTTCGCCCCAATATCTTTGACGGCTAAAAATCCAATCTCTTAATTTATAGTTAACTTCCTTTTTCCCAATTTTCTTAGCTTCTAAATATTCAATCATACGATTTACTGCATCTTCTTTATTTAAACCATCTAAGAAACTTGAGTTAATATGTAAACTATCTCCTTCATAGGCAGCTTCACTAATATCTCCATCTAAAACAGGAATAATCTCTAACCCAAATTTCTTTGCAAAATCGTAGTCTCTTTGGTCATGAGCAGGAACAGCCATAATTGCTCCTGTCCCATAATTGATTAAAACATAATCTGCAATCCAAATTGGAACTTCCTTTTGATTAACTGGGTTAATTGCATAAAGCCCAGTAAAGACACCAGTTTTATCTTTATTTAAATCTGTTCTTTCTAAATCAGATTTAGCTTTTGCTAACATTTGATATTCTTCAACTTGTTTTTTATATCTGTTAGGAACTAACTTTTTAATTAAAGGATGTTCAGGAGCAAAAACACAATAAGTTGCTCCAAATAAAGTATCTGGTCTTGTAGTAAAGACAGTAAACTCTTCCTCAGTTTGGGAAATCTTGAAAGTAATTTCTGCACCTTCACTTTTACCAATCCAGTTTCTTTGCATCTCTTTTAAGTTTTCTGGCCAATCTAAATCATCTAACCCAGCAAGTAATTCTTCTGCGTATTCAGTAATTTTTAAAACCCATTGTCTCATTGGTTTCTTTACTACTGGATGTCCACCGATTTCACTAACCATTTTACCATTTTCGTTTAAAACTTCTTCATTTGCTAAAACAGTCCCTAACTTCTCACACCAGTTTACCTCTACATTTTGAATCTCCGCTAAACCTTGCTTATATAAAACAGTAAAGATCCATTGTGTCCATTTATAATATTCAGGATCACATGTAATAACTTCACGATCCCAGTCATAAGATAAACCAATCATCTTCATTTGTTTTTTAAAAGTTTCAATATTTTTGTAAGTAAATTCAGCTGGGCTTTTACCAGTCTTTAAGGCATATTGCTCTGCAGGTAAACCAAAAGCATCAAAACCCATTGGATGCAAAACATTATACCCTTGCATTAGTTTCATTCGCGAAACAATATCAACTGCTGTATATCCTTCAGGGTGGCCAACATGTAAGCCAGCTCCAGATGGATATGGAAACATATCTAAAGCATAAAATTTTGGTTTATTGTAATCAGTAATCGTCTTAAAAGACTTATTGTCTTCCCAATATTTTTGCCATTTCTTTTCAATTTTTTTATGATTGTAGTTCATCTTTTGAACCTCCTTTATGATATAAAGCAAAATTTAACCTATTGCTATAAGAAAATGTTAGTAATAAACCAATATAATAAGCAATAGTCCAGCCATATAATGAAGCAAATAGTTTGCCGAATATAAGTGGTGCTAAAATATATATTGTTAATTGCCATAATCGGCCAAAATTAGCCTGCAAGTTAATTTTAGAAAAAGCCGCCAGTATTAATGATAAAGCAGCTAACACTCCAACTGCTTTTAAAATTTCCAAAAGAATTGTTAGTGGTAATAATTGCTGATACTTTTCATTTACTTCTTTTTCAAAAGCAGAAAATAAAAGATCCCAAGACTCATAGTTTTTTTCTGATAACTGATTAAAATCTAAATTATTCAGTAATTCTTGCTTGCTATAATTTAAATCTAAATCTGTCCCCAGCCCCCTCACTTTTACAACATTCTTTCCAAACCAAACATAAGGTCTTGCATTAGGGTTATATAATATCTGTTGTTTAGGGTCAATCATAACTGTTAGATTAGCAACCTTAAAAGAAATAGCTGATTTATCTCCAGTAATTTTAAGTTCACCATCTTCAATTTTATAGTCTAACATTTGACCATAAGCCTCATTCATCACAATTGTTTTTGTTTCGTTTGGTATATATTTATATGCAGCTGAATTAACAATAGGTATTGCTACATAAAGTGCAATTAAAATTATACTATATATTAACGTTATCCACCATCTATCTCCATAGTAGCTTGTAACACTACTTGGTCTAAATATTCCATCTCTAAATCTTTTAAACATTATATCTATCTCCTTATAAAGATAATATAATTATAACAAAAATTCTCTCTTTTTTCAATAAAAAAGGGCTAATAAGCCCTTTAAATAAATTGCATTAAGATTAATAAAACGACTAAGTTAATTAAACTTGTAAGAAGTGCAAACAAGACACTCTTTCTTGTTTTAATTGTTATTGGATAAATTATTACTTGAAGCAATAATCCTACTCCTGAAAAGATAAGCAATGTTTGGTAAGCAAATTTAGCACTATCAATTTCCAAAGCATATGTAAGAATAATAGCAATTGCAATTGTAATTGTACCACTAATAAAACCAAACTTCACACCATGTTCTTTAAAAGAAAACTTCATTAAAGAAAATAGTCCAAGCTGAAGCAGAATGGAAATAAACGATGCCACAAAAGCAAATACTAAAGCTTCAGTTTTATTTGTTTTAATTGTTGCTTTGTTTGTATCAAGATCATAATCAATAGTAATATGATAAGTATCTACCATAACGAACTCTGATACTTGAACAGTTAAATCCTCTTTCACAACAACAATTTTAAAAGCTTTGATTTTGTTTTGTTCCGCTTCAAAATAACTTACATCAGAAGCATGATAAATAAACTTATGACTTCCGCTTATAGGAACTAAACTTCCTTCTAGTTTATGATAACTACCTTTTAAATATGAACTTGTTAAGTTAGGATTAGAACAATCTTCAAATTCTAAAATTTTATTAATTTTTGCTTGATCTAACGTTAAAATATTCTCAATATTTGGCTTTACTTCTCCTGTTTTATCTTGTTCTTCAAAAACAATATCTAAGTAATATAAACTAGTATCGTTTGTATTAATTGTAATTGTTTGTTCTTTTGCTTCTTCAATTCCTCTAACTGTGTAAGATAACACAAAAACTAAAAAGAATGAAGTAAATAAAATCATAAATTTTCTCATAAAGTCTCCTCTTTAAATAAAAGGCTATTTATAAAATAGCCTTTTACTATTATTAATTAATATCTTTTTTACCAAAGAATTAAATCACTAGGGAAAGTAATTGTTGGTTTTTCTAGGCCTAATAATTCAAGTGTAACTTTACTAACATTTAAATCTGTATTTGTAACTTGAATTTCTAATTTTGTGATTGTAGCATCATATTCTACAACCAATTTAATTGATTCTTTAGCAGCTGGTTTAAATGTAGTTCCGCTGTAAGTTTCTAAATCTAAGTTGAATGTATAAACTCCTTCAACTTCACTTTCTAAAGTTAAGCTATTAAAGAAAGCAAATTCATTTCTAAACTTCATCGCTTCTGCTACTAATTTATTAACACCATATTGGTCTTTTAAAACAGTAGCATTAGCAGCTGTTAAGTCTTCCTTACTCTTACTTCCGTTTTCGTTAGTATAGATTTTACCACTCTTTACATAAACTTCAATTGAAGTAGCTCCTGTTTGTTTATACATTAATTCATTAATTGAATCTTCAGTGTATGCATAAGCAAATTCAGTAACAACTGATGTCTCTGGAGTTACAACTGATAATTTAAGATGTCCGTTTAATGAACTATTATAAGTTGTAATTGCAGCATTCATTTTAGCTTGTAAGTTTTCTAAAGTTAATTCAGAATCATCTACAACAGTAATTACAACTGTGTCTGATTTTCCACCAGCACTTACTGTAATTGTAGCTGAACCTTCAGCTTGAGCTGTTACTAAACCAGCAGCTGAAACAGTCGCAACACTTTCCGCATCTGATGCGAAACTAACATCGGCAGCAATACCTGCAGGTACTAAAGCATATGTTAATTGTAATGTTTGACCAATGCCTAATTCTTGATCTGCTTGATCTAAAGTAATTGATTCTACTTCTACTGGAGCAGCTACAACTTCAATAGCTAAAGTAGCACTCTTATTATTAGCAGTTGTTACTGTAATAGTTGCATTTCCTACTGCTAATGCTTCAACTTTACCTGTGCCAGATACAGTTGCAACATCTGGAGCACTTGATAAAAAACTTAATCCAGTTGTAGCACCTGCTGGTTCTAAAGTTACTGATAAAGTTTGTGATGTACCAACTGTCATTTGACTTTGACCACTTATGCTTACTCCAGTAACTTCTAATACTTCTAATGGCTTAACCTTAATTTTAGCGCTAGCTTCTTTACCATCTGCTTTTGCTTTAATATCGGCATCACCAGCAGCAACTCCTGTAATTTTTCCATTATTATCAACAGTTGCAATTGCACTGTCGCTTGATTCGTAAGTAATTGTAGCTCCTTCTTTAGCTCCTGTTACAGTCGCTTGAGCTGTTTCACCTACGTTAATTTCCGTTTTGTTTAATTCGATTTTTAATGAGTCTTCACGTGAACAACCTACTAATAAAAATCCTACTAGTAAAAAGACAAAAAATATAAATGTTTTTTTCATTTTCTCCTCCCATTTCATCTTATAAGATAATTATAACATAATTTAGATTTTTAATCAATTATTTTTTAACACAATTAATACCAATTTGGATAATTAATAAACTCTAATTCTTCTTCTGTAATTGGGTGTTTAAACTTTAAATAATTACAAGCTAGATACAAACGATCAGCTTCTTTTCCGTATAGTTTATCTCCTTTAATCGGAGCATGATAAAAACTTGTATGAATTCTGATTTGATGTGTTCTTCCTGTAACTAAAGTAAACTCGTAAAGTTTTCTCATTTTATCTATTACCTTATATATAGTAATAGCTTGTTTTCCTTTTTCGTTTACTTCTCTTAAAAGACTGTTTTCTTTTTTAGCAAGAGGAAGATTAATTATGCCTTCATCTTCTAGATTATCATCTAAAATTGCTAAGTATTTTCTTTCAATATTTGTTTTTTTAAATAGAGATTTTAAATAAGTATCTTTTGCAACAAGCACCAATCCTGATGTTGCATAATCTAATCTATTTACTAAATGCACTTTTGCATCAATTTCTTTACTTTGGTAATAGTATTTAATTCTACTAGCAAGACTATCTTTAAAATGAGATTTTGTTGGAAGAGTAGCTAAGTTTTCTGGTTTGTTTATAACAAGCAAATATTGATCTTCATAAATAATATCTATCACCTTATCTACTGGAGGATAACTACTAGTATCTTCATCTTTAAATTCAATAACTAAGTTGTCTCCTTTAGATAACAAAAAATAGTTATAAACTTCAATTTTATTGACATAAGTCTTCCCATAAAGTTTGATTTTCTTAGCTAGTCTTTTAGAAATGTTTTGTTTTTCTAAATAGTCTTTAACCATAATTCTATCTTCATTTACAATATATTCTAACTTCATAAATAACTCCTAATAAATAAGGCTACTCTTTTAGAATAGCCTTTTTTTCTTATTGTTCTTTGTATTCTTTTACGATAGCATCAATTAAGTTTTCTGGTACTGCTTCGTATCTTAAGAACGTACGAGCAAAACGACCGCTACCTTGAGTCATAGCTTTTAAGTCAATTGCATATTTTGTGATTTCTGCTTCTGGTACTTCAGCCATAATAACTTGGAATCCTTCTTTTTGTTCTAGGCCTAATACTCTTCCTCTTCTTTTTGTAATATCTCCCATAATATCACCTACATAATCATCTTTAACTGTTACGTCAACACGATAAATAGGCTCTAAAATAGTTGGTTTTAAATTAGTAACAGCATTTCTCCAAGCAAGGTTAGCAGCTAATCTAAAGGAAATTTCATTTGAGTCAACTGGGTGATAAGAACCATCATATAAAGTACATTTAACACCTACAACAGGGAATCCTGCTAAAGGTCCTTTTTCAAATGTTTCTCTTAAACCTTTTTCAACTGCAGGAAAATAGTTCTTAGGAACAGCTCCACCAAAGATTTCTTCAGCGAAAACAAATTCTTCAGTAGTTGGTTCAAAACGAATGAATACATCACCAAATTGTCCAGCTCCACCTGATTGTTTCTTATGTCTACCTTGAGCCTCACCTTTAGCTCTAATTGTTTCACGATAAACGATCTTTTGATCATGTGTATCTACTTCTACTTTATAAGTATTCTTCATACGATCTAAAATAAAACCAATGTGTGTTGTTCCTTGACCACCAATTAACAATTGAGCAGTTTCTGGATTTCTAATTGTTTCAAATGTTTCGTCTTCTAACTTTAGTTTATTTAAAGATGATGATAGTTTATCTTCATCTTGACGATTCTTAGGTT